>JAUIGX010000215.1 GCA_030432435.1 Alphaproteobacteria bacterium | reverse complement strand
GACGAAACTCCCCTAAATAGTTTGTTATGCCTCCATAAAAGCAAACCGCGTGCCAACCCGCGCACGCGCCCTCTTTCCTTAAAAGTCATAGGGTTAGACGAAGTGGCCCAAATGCCATTGTTAGCGAAAATCACGAATGTATGTTTAAACGCTATAGATATTCGCGAATTGCGGATCAGCGACAGGAGACGTCCACATGTCCACTTTACCCGGCCCTTACGAGCTCGAAGCCACCCGATTGATTCTCGGCCCAGAGGGGAATGCCACCCCCAAACCTGTGACGGATACATTTTATCAAGAGCTGGGTAGTGATTTTGGCAGCTTCGCCGGCCATATTTTGATTTCAAAATTTGATTTCGCCGAGGCGTGGCCGAGTTGGGAAATGCATCCCAAGGGCGACGAGTTTGTCTACCTCTTATCCGGAGATGTCGATTTTGTTTTGTGGGTAGACGGCGCTGAAAAGACGGTGCACGTCAATCAACCCGGGTGTTATGTGGTGGTTCCCAAAGGCATATGGCACACGGCTCGGCCTCGAACGCCAACCTCAATGCTGTTTGTTACGCCTGGCCAAGATACCGATCACGCTGAAACACCGCCTATAGGCTAACAGTTCTAACTATTCAGGCTGGACAAAACTATCCAGGACCTTCTTACGGCCTGCTTTTTCGAAAGCGATTTCCAGCTTCGGTCCGTCAATCTCTTCGATAGTTCCATAACCAAACTTCTGATGGAAAATGCGCTCTCCAACTTTAAATGCTGACCCGGCATTCCTCGGTGTGACGGTATAGCTCTCGCCTTCGATCAATCGCGGCGCGCGCCTAATTCCAGCCCCGGACCTGGACACATTCCCCTCCGAGAACCCGGGCCACCCGCCAGTACTCTGGCCATACAGACCAGCGTCAGACTCTTCCTCCACTGCGTCCTTCGGCAGTTCGGATATGAACCGCGAGGGAATGCTGGATTGCCATTGATTGTAGACCCGGCGATTTGCGGCAAAGGAGACGAATACCCGCTGCCGCGCCCGGGTAAGGCCCACATAGGCGAGCCGGCGCTCTTCTTCCAACGACTTTTGCCCGCCTTCATCTAAGGAGCGACGATTGGGGAAAATATCTTCTTCCCAGCCCGGCAAAAAAACAGTGTCAAATTCCAATCCCTTGGCTGCATGCAAAGTCATAAGCGTAATGCCCTCGTCATTCGACTGGGCATCGTTATCCATCACCAAGCTCACATGTTCCAGAAACCCGGCAACGGTGTCCCACTCATCCAGGCCGGTGACAAATTCACGCAAGTTATCAAGACGCCCTGGCGCTTCCGGCGACTTATCCTTTTGCCACATATCGATGTAGCCCGACTCTTCCAGCATCATCGCCGTCAATTCCGCAGGTGCCATGGCATCGCCGAGACTCCGCCAACGGCCAAAATCGGTGATCAACGCGCGAAGGGTGCTGCGTGCCTGCGCCCGCAATTCGTCGGTTTCGATCATCCGCATTGCCGCTTCCATCAACGGCACCGACTGCGCGCGGGCAAGAATATGAATTTTCTGAACCGTAGTTTGACCAATCCCTCGTTTAGGCTTGTTAATGATGCGCTCGAACGCCAGATCATCGTCGGGTTGAAAAACAATCCGCAGGTAAGCAATCGCGTCTCGAATTTCCATACGCTCGTAAAACCTCGGGCCACCAACAACGCGATAAGGAACCCCCGTGGTGATCAGTCGTTCTTCAAATTCAAGCATCTGAAAGCCCGCCCGGACCAGGATGGAAATTTCCGTCAGCTTATGTTTGTTCCGCTGAAGCGTCTCGATTTCGTCCACCACCCAACGGGCTTCTTCCTGACCGTCCCATACCCCCCGCAGCTTGATAGGAGAGCCGGGATCGACTCCCTCGCCATGCGCGGTCCGCAGAGTTTTACCCAGCCGATCCTCGTTATGATTAATCAGATGGGAGGCTGCCGCCAGGATCGTTGGTGTTGAGCGGTAATTGCGCTCTAGACGCACTACTTTCGCCGCGGGGAAATCCTTTTCAAAGCGCAGAATATTGCCCACCTCGGCCCCACGCCATGAGTAGATCGATTGATCGTCGTCGCCGACACAGCAAAGGTTCTGTCGGGTCTGCGTTAAGAGACGCAGCCACAGGTACTGTGCGACATTGGTATCCTGATATTCATCGACCATGACGTAGTGAAACTTGTCCTGATACTCGGCAAGCACATCGGCGTGCTTTTGGAATATTGTCAGGCAGTGCAATATCAAATCGCCAAAATCGCAGGCATTGAGCGTATTCAAACGCTCTTGATAGGCCCGGTACAACGGAACAGCCCGTCCCGCAGCATAGTCGCCGGCACCATCCTGCCCGACACGGTCGGGCGTTAGACCTCTATCTTTCCAACGTTGAATAACGCCCATGAGTCCTTGGGCCGGCCACTTTTTAGAATCAACACCATCAACTTCCATGATCTGTTTCAGCAGACGTAGCTGATCGTCGGAATCTAGGATTGTGAAGTTGGATTTCAGTCCAATCAGCTCGCCATGCCGACGAAGGATTTTTACGCACAGAGCATGAAAGGTGCCCAGCCAGATTGCCTCGGCCGCAGGGCCGACCAAACCGGTAACGCGCTCACGCATTTCCCGAGCAGCACGATTGGTAAACGTCACCGACAAAATTTGCCATGGCTTCGCCCGACGCTGCGCCAAGATGTAAGCAAGGCGCGTGATCAACACCCGCGTCTTACCTGTCCCGGCGCCGGAAAGCACGAGCACCGGTCCGTCGATGGTCTGCACCGCCTCACGTTGTTCCGGATTCAGGCCGTCGAGCCAAGCCGGCGGTACAGGCGGGCGATTTAGGACCGGTTCCGGCGTTGCATTCTCTGAGAGATCAAAGGGATCAGACATCAACCTATATATTAGCTCACACTTTTGGGGCGGATGCCGAGGATGTGGCAAATGGCGTAGGAAAGATCAGCGCGATTGAGCGTGTAGAAGTGAAATTCCGAAACGCCATCGCTTACTAGCGCGCGCACTTGCGAGGCCGCAACCGACGCGGCAACCAAACGACGCGTTTCCACATCGTCCTCTAAACCGTCGAAAACATCGTACATCCACTTTGGAACGCTCGCGCCAGCTTTCCCCGCGAATTTACACATCTGCACAAAATTAACCACCGGCATCAGGCCAGGTACGATGGGGACTGTAATGCCCGAAGCAACCGCGCGATCGCGAAACCGCCGATAAACATCGGGATCGAAAAAAAACTGAGAGATCGCGCGCGATGCCCCGGCATCGATTTTACGCTTTAGATTGTCAAGGTCAGCCTCGGCGCTCACCGCCTCGGGATGCGGCTCGGGAAATGCAGCAACACTGATTTCAAAATCTGCTATTTTTTTTAAGCCTGCTACCAGATCCGCGGCGTAGGCGTACCCGCCGGGATAGGGCTTATATTGCGTCTCGCCTTCTGGTGGGTCTCCGCGCAGGGCGACGATGTGCCGAATGCCGGACTCCCAATAGTGCCGCGCGACCGCATCAACTTCGTCGCGTGTTGCCCCCACACATGTCAAATGCGCCGCCGCCTGCAAGCCCTTATCTTTTTGAATCCGCACGACTGTTTCGTGGGTACGCTCGCGGGTCGAACCACCGGCCCCGTAAGTGACGGACACAAAATGCGGCTTTAGCGGCGCAAGTCGCTCTATCGACGCCCAGAGTTGATCCTGCATCTTCTCCGTTTTCGGCGGAAAGAATTCGAAAGAGACCTGCACACCCTCGGGCATAACGCCCAACGGAGAGATCAAGCTGGAATCTGAGGAATCCTTCACGTGCGGGCATCCTTACGCCGAGGAGCGCCACGATGGCACCGTGACGGCATCCAAAACAAGAAACTGATAGGGTTATGTATCAAGAGGCCTGCAAGGGGCCAACTCTTTTGGCGCGGCCACGTTTTATCCACAGCGCGTTATGGGTCAAATTCCTCTTTTCCGGCTCAATATAAAGTGCATTTCTGCATGGCCCCACACTGCAAACCTAGCTAGTCTTAAACAGATGCCCGTGCTACCCAGCT
Source organism: Alphaproteobacteria bacterium (assembly GCA_030432435.1). Classification (GTDB taxonomy): domain Bacteria; phylum Pseudomonadota; class Alphaproteobacteria; order Rhodospirillales; family Rhodospirillaceae; genus UBA11612. Next base: position 1,544 of record JAUIGX010000215.1, on the reverse strand, counting down.
AAACGGGCTCAAGCTAGGCGCGCGTAGTGCCTAAAGCCGTGTAAAATAAGCTTGTTTTGATCGTTTGGTAAGGTTCTTCGGACTGTGAAAAATCTAAGTTACGGGACGAAATCCCGGTTCATTTCTCTGTCTCTGCTCCTCACGGTCACCGTTGGGCTTTCCGCCTGCGCCACGCGTCCGCCTGCAGACGATCCCTTTGCGGTCGCCGCCTTCGAGGAAGCCAATGATCCATTGGAGCCCTTGAACAGAGCATTATTTAAAACCGATCAAGTTCTAGACGCCGTCCTAGTGAGGCCGGTTGTAAATGGCTACCGCGCCGTCGTTCCGGACCGCGGGCGGCGAAGCGTGAACAACTTCATGACCAACCTTCGCGCGCCGATTACCTTGGTCCACGATGTTCTCCAGGGTGAAATGAGCCGCGCCGGCACAACGCTCGGCCGCATTGTCGTCAACACAACCATGGGATTTTTTGGTTTCTTCGATGTCGGCGAACAAATCGGCCTTCCTCATCACTCCGAGGACTTCGGCCAGACCATGGCCGTGTGGGGCGCTTCGGAAGGGCCGTATGTTTATGTGCCGCTACTAGGGCCTTCTAATTTCCGTGATGGTTTCGGATTCATGGTCGACGCATTTGTCGTCGACCCCGTGGGCTGGTATCTCGGCAATCCTCGGAATAATTTGGAATGGGCGCAGTGGAGCAGCCTTGGCCTGCTCCTCATTACCACCAAAGACGCCACCATGGATGCAACCGATGAATTAAATGCGTCTTCGCTCGACTACTATTCCGCGCTGCGGTCGGCCTACCGGCAAATCCGCGCCGATGCAGTCCGAAATGGAGCAGCTGCTCCATTGGAAAATTTCGATGAATTCGACGACATGGGCGCGGTAACCACCATTCCAAGCGATCAATCCGCCTCTATTTTGCCGGAAACGCCGGATATACTCCTCAGTTCTAATTAACGTTCAGATATCTTTGTATATACGCGCAGGACACATGACCTCATGACTATCGCCTTACGTATTACCGCTCTTTGTTTTCTCGTTTTCGTGGCCTTGGTGCCTGTGAGCAGCGCGCAAGCACAAGACCCAGCGGCGTTCATAAGCGATTTTAGCCAGAAGGGCATATCCGACATTCTTGCGGCAGATATTCCCAATGACGAAAAGCAAAAACGCTTTCGCGAGATGTTCGATATTTATTTCGATATTCCCTACATCGGCCGATTTGTTCTTGGCCGCTATGGGCGTCTGACGTCGGATGAGCAGAAGACGAAATTTAGCGCTCTTTTTGAGGATGTAATCGTTAAGACCTGGTCGCGCCGCTTTTCCGAGTACAACGGGCAAACGCTTAAGGTAAATAGCACTGTCGCCGACGGCGACAGTGGCGCCATTGTGAAATCACAAATTGTCGGCAACGACGGCACAAATATTGGCGTGGATTGGAGATTGCGGAAGCGGGATTCTGGATTCCAGGTAGTTGATGTTATTGTCGAAGGCGTAAGTATGGCTATTACATATCGCCAGGAGTATTCGACGGTGATAACCCG
>JAUIGX010000214.1 GCA_030432435.1 Alphaproteobacteria bacterium | reverse complement strand
CATTTCAGCAGACACATAGGCCGCTTCGTTCCAGCCGCCGTAAGTGAGCAGAACGAAGATCAGCGCCGATCCCAATACGGCGGATGAAAATTCGCCGGAAGCGGCGGATACAGGCTGCGGCGCGGCACCGAATTGAACAATATGGGCGATCCCCAGCACGACCACCAAGCCGAGGCCCAGCACCGTGATCGAGGTCAGCGCCTTTTGCACCGCGCGGGTTTGGTGAACGCCGACAATGTTGAGCCAAGTGAACCCCACAACAGCCGCCACGGCATAGATGGAGGCGCTGTAAGTGCCGAGGGGCACAAGCTGCCCCGCATAATCACCGAAAACATAAGCCAAGAAAGCAATGCTGCCGGTTTGAATCACGCTCATGCGCGCCCAGGTGAACATGAAGCCCACACGCGAGCCAAAAGCCCGGGTGAGAAAGTGATATTCACCACCTGTTGAAGGAAAGGCCGTTGCGAGTTCGGCATAACACAGCGCGCCGATAAAAGAGATCGCACCGCCGAGAACCCATACCAGCAAAATGAGTCCGTCATCACCCACCTGCCCGGCAACTATGCTGGGCAACCGGAAGATGCTGGCACCGACAACAATACCGACGACAATAGCAATGCAATCGAATACCGAGAGAACGCGGGCAGGCGCGCCGTTGGTCATGTTCTTCACTTTATAAGTATACTTATTTAGTTGTTCGGCGATGCCGTGTCGTCGAACATATCCTGATTGTTCATCCAGGCGACGTCCTCGGCCACATGACAGGCCATGCAGGCATTGCGGGCTGTGAAGAACCCTTCCCAAGCTTGTTTGATGTCGTGACTCTCAAAGGCCGCGCGCACCTCGCCCCAGGTGGTATCTAAAAAAACCGCCTCGGCATTGGCGCGACGAGCCGGCCGCTTGAGATAGCCGTTCTGGATTGTGGTTTTGATTTTATCCCAGTGGTAGAGCGCCAAATCGTAATTTTCGCGGCCCAGAGCGTCATAGACGCCGAGATAACGATGGCCGACCTCCCACATCGGCTGGTCAAAGCCCCGCAAATACCGCTGTAGCAGTTGAAAACGGGTGTGATCGTCGGGTGCATCCAGGAGCCAGTCGTTAGACGGCTTGGTCTCTTGGGCCTTCATCGAACCAGGCGCGGCGATAAGCGCAAAAAAAGCGGCCGCGACCGCAACTGAAATAATTCGAGCTTGTTTCATGACTCACCCTCCAGTGGTGTCAGCGAAAGCTCGCATACGATAGCGATGTTAACCACATCGCAGCAAGGCGAGTATGCGAGGTGTCAGCGACCCGATGAAAACGCCGCCCCTTGGACCGGTTTTGATTGCGCTCTATACCCCATACCCGGCATAGTCGGCCTCGTTAGATGCGCCCGGCGTTTCTTCGATTGTGTGACCGACGGACCGAGTACGGAGAACAATGATTTACCTATTGAGCACCTCTGCCGTGCTCCTGCTGTTTTGGCTGGTTATGTCGGGGATATACACGCCCTTTCTAATCACCGCCGGTGTCATTTTTTCCGTTGCCGTAGCCCTTTTTTGCGCAAAGCGCCTGGGGGTTGTGGATCGCGATGGGCATCCTATCCACCTTATCTTGAGCGCCGTAACGTATTGGCCGTGGCTGGCTTGGCAGATTGTCCTTTCGGCCTGGACTGTGAGCCGCATTATTCTGAGCCCCAGTTTGCCGATCAGCCCAACCATGGTGCGGATCAAAACCGGCCAGAAAACTGCTGTCGGCAAAGTGACCTATGCCAATTCCATCACGCTGACACCGGGCACTATTTCAGTGGATATGGACGGTGATGAAATTCTTGTACATGCGTTAACGCGCGACGGCGCAGCCGACCTTGCCGCCGGAGCCATGAACCGCCGCGTCTCGCGCTTCGAGGGTCAAACCGTAAAGGCCCCCGCGCAATGACAATGTTTGCCGCCGCTACACTTGCTGTACTCGCCGCTCTCGCCCTAGCAGTCGCTAGATTGTTGCTGGGACCCAGTATTTTCGACCGGGTTGTGGCGGGAAATACGGTCGGCTCGCTCTCCGTTCTCGTCCTGGCACTGATCGGGTTTGTTTTCGGGCGACCCGAATTCTTGGACCTCGCGATCACCTATGCCCTGCTCAATATCATCGGCACCATCGCCGTCTTGAAATACTTCCGCTACGGCGACTTGGGCAGGGCCGACGACGGCGAGAGCACATGAGCATGGAAAACCTTTTCAACATTGCGAGCTGGGTCTTGCTAATGAGCGGCGGTTTTTTTTGCGTCATCGGCACCATTGGGCTGCTGCGCATGCCCGATGCATACACCCGCCTGCATGCCTCGAGCGTTGTCGACACACTTGGCGTGGGCCTGATTCTGGCCGGCCTGGTTGTTCAGGCTGGGTTCACGCTGATCGGCGCGAAACTGGTCGTTATCGGCATCCTTATATTTTTCATCAGTCCCGTAGCCGGGCATGCCGTGGCGCGGGCAATGATTCACCGCAACCTGAAGCCGGTGTTGGCCGATGACACTTCCGCCAATGAGAAGGAGGAGCAGTCATAGCCTTCCTTATTGACCTTGTTTTGTTGCTGCTACTGGCCGCTGTGACTCTGGCCGTGATTGGCGTGCGCAATCTGTTCGGGCTGGTAGCTTTGAGCAGCGTTTACAGTTTTATCATGGCAACCTTGCTGATTGCGATGGATGCAGTGGATGTCGGCATGACGGAGGCCGCAGTCGGTGCCGGTGTTTCAACAGTGCTATTGTTATCGGCACTGCATCTCGTGCGTACGGAAGAGGCCCCAGGAAAGATCTTTCAGCCTATAGCAGCGGTCCTTGCTCTGGTTACCGGTGCAGCGCTTATCTACGGCACCTGGGGTCTGCCGGTTTACGGCGATCCCAACGGCCCCATTCATCATCACGTCGCACCTTATTACATAGAGCAGACCCCCGAAGAGATGGGTATGCCCAACATCGTCACAGCTGTTCTGGCCAGCTATCGCGGCTACGACACCTTGGGTGAAACCACCGTGATTTTTACCGGCGGGCTTGGCGTCATGATGCTTCTGCGCGGGAGACGGCGCGACGGCAGCAAATCTAAGAAAGGCGGTCAGCGCCGAGACGATAACAAGGGTGATGCCGCATGAAGCATCATTTAATCCTTCTTGTCGTTTCGAAGCTACTGATTCCGTTTCTTCTGCTGTTCGCATTTTACGTGCAGATGCATGGCGATTATGGGCCCGGCGGCGGCTTTCAGGCCGGCGCCATCGCGGCGGCGGCTATCGTCTTATATGCGCTGATTTTCGGACGGCGAGCATCGGAGAAAGCCATCCCACCCCGCATACTGGAAGCTGGCATTCCTGTGGGAGTTTTGATTTTTGCGGGTGTCGGCGTGGTCAACATGCTTATGGGCGGCCGCTACCTTGAATACAACGCGCTCAACTACGCGCATCCGGTGGACGGGCAGCACTTAGGGATCATACTGGTTGAGGCCGGTGTGTTCATCACCGTTTTTTGCACCCTGGTGACGATCTTCAATACCTTCGCGCGGCGGGGGCGCTGAAGAGCATCATGGAAGATTTTGCATTCCTCGGCACTATTGGCCACATCAACCATTGGATCACCGTATTTCTGATTATGGCCGGGCTCTACATCATCGTCGCCCGCAGCAACATGATCAAAAAACTAGTCGGCTTATCGATTTTCCAGACCTCGGTTTATTTGCTTTACGTCTCGCCGGGCAAGATTATCGGCGGCACAGCGCCTATTTTGTCGCCGGAATGGGACACCTACTCCAACCCGTTGCCGCACGTTTTAATTCTGACCGCCATTGTTGTCGGCGTGGCAACGCTCGCGCTCGGCCTCGCACTGGTTGTGCGCATCAACGAGGCCTACGGATCGATCGAAGAAGACGAGATTTACAAGGACAGCGTAGACTAAATCATGCTCGAACACCTTCCCGTCCTTGTAATTATCCTGCCTTTGATCGCAGGTGCTTTGTGCGCGCTCGCGCGCCACGAAACTATCTGCTGGTGGTTGACGCTCTTAGTCACCGCAGCTTGCTTTGCGGGCGCGGTTGCATTGCTGCAATTGGTACAAGACGGCGGCACGATCTCTTATGCCCTGGGCGGATGGACGCCGCCTATCGGCATTGAGTATCGCGTCGATTTGCTGACCGCCTATCTACTGATTCTCATCTCCCTCATGGCTGTCATCGTGCACATTTACGGTCGCCGCTTGGTTTTGACCGAAATCGACGAAGACCTGCGCGGCTGGTACTACGGTATGTACTTGCTGTGTTTTTGCGGGCTTATGGGTATCGCCGTCACCGGCGACGCCTTTAATGCCTTCGTGTTCATGGAAATCTCGTCGTTGTCCATGTACGTGCTGATCGCGCTTGGCCGCGACAAGCGGGCGCTGGCGGCCTCGTTTCAATATCTGATCATGGGCACCATCGGCGCAACTATGTACGTCATTGGCGTCGGCCTCCTGTACACCCAAACCGGCACCCTAAATATGGTCGACCTTGGGGTTAGACTGCAGCCGCACTTGGCGGAGCCCTCGGTCATCGCCGGCATGGCGTTTATTATTGTCGGACTTTCGTTGAAGCTAGCGCTGTTCCCGCTACACCTGTGGCTACCAAACGCCTATGCCTATGCGCCATCGGCCACGACGGCATTCATCGCGGCAACATCGACCAAAGTTTCGGTCTATCTGCTCGCACGCTACCTCTACACGGTGTTCGGGTTTGATTTTGCGATTTTGACGACACCTGTCCCTGAAGTGATTTTGGTAATGTCCGTGGCCGCCATGTTTGCCGGCTCGTTCATCGCAATGTTTCAGGACAACGTTAAGCGCATGCTGGCTTATTCCAGCGTTGCGCAGATTGGATACATCACTCTCGGATTTTCACTGGCGAGCGTTGACGGCCTAACAGGCAGCTTCGTGCACATTTTCAATCACGCCATGATGAAAGGCGCGCTGTTCATGCTGCTGGGCGGCATCGCCTTACAGCTAGGGTCGGTGCGCCTGAAGGACATGGCCGGCATCGGCCGTGAAATGCCGTTGACCATGGCGGGTTTCGTGATCGCAGGGGCAAGTATGTTGGGGGTCCCGGGCACCGTGGGCTTTGTCAGCAAATGGTATCTGGCGTTGGGCGCCTTGGAACACAGCGCCTGGTGGATCGTCGCGTTGCTTGTGTTGAGTTCACTTCTGGTGCTGGCCTACATGGGGCGCGTCGTTGAAGTCGCGTATTTCCGGTCCCGACCCGAGGGCGCAGCACCTCTTCAAGACGCGCCGAAAATCATGCTGCTAATGTCATGGCTGCTGATAGCAGCATGTATTTATTTCGGCATCGACACCGAGTTTACGCTGGGCACGGCGCATGATGCGGCAAGCGCCTTGATTGGAACCGCGCCATGATAGCCAGCAACTTCATTATAGCGGCCATCTTGCTGCCGATTATAGCCGCCGGTTTTATTGCAACATCGGGCGCGCGGCCTAATTTACGCGAAGGTTTCACCATCGTCTTCGGCGTGCTGCTGATCATCGCGGTATATTCTTTGGCGCCAGAGGTGCTGGCTGGCGGCCGCCCGTCAACGCAGGGCTACGACGTTTTGCCCGGCCTCTCCATTCGGTTTGAAGTAGAGCCTCTTGGCATGCTGTTCGCCATGATCGCTTCGGGTCTGTGGATTATCAACTCGCTGTATTCGGTTG
>JAUIGX010000213.1 GCA_030432435.1 Alphaproteobacteria bacterium | reverse complement strand
GCGGCGATGCTGTGCTTATCCGCCGCCCTCTTTTCCTTCACCGCCCGGTCGCGCGGCAGAGGACGAACGGGCGTGTCGACCAAAAGTCCGCCGACGCCCATGGCCATGATTTCCGCATGACCGACCGGCACGTTTGCGGCAATGCGCTGCATCACCCAGTCGACGCCGTTGAGCTTGGGTGAGCGGGCGCAGCCGGGCAGAACCAGCACCGGCATTTCATCGAATTCGCCGAGAACCAGCAGGTTGCCGGGATCGACAGGCATGCCGAAATGATCGACGACACCGCCTGCGGCAACGATCCCTGAGGGCGCAACATCGCCGCGATCAACGGTCGCGGACGCGCCGATAATCAGCAGCACATCGGCCTTGTCAGCCGCAGCTTTCCTGACTTCGTTCGCGATGTCGGCGGCGACGTGCAGGGTCTGGGCCGAGCTGATGACCTTGCCCCCCAGCGCTTCAACCCGGCGGCGGGTCAGCGCTTCGGTGGACGCTACAACGCTGTCCTTCAGCCCCGGCGCAAGCGTGCTGAGAATGGCAAAACGTTTGGCTTTATAGGGGCTTACAGAAACAGCGGGTTGATGCAGCGCGGCCTCGGCATGATGCAAAATGCGCGCAGCCACGGCGAACGGAATGATCTTGACGGTTGCGACGATCTGTCCGGCTTTCGCGGGAGCCTTGTCGGCCAGGGTGGCGACGGTAATGGTTTCGTTGATCTGATTTACCGCGTTGATTTCGGCGGTGTTTATAAGAACCAGGCCGTCACTTTTGGCGATAAGATTGCAGCGTCCGGTCCGCGCATCGGAGACTGTTATATTGTCACCACAAAGTTTCTGGGCGATGCGCGCGGCGGCGGCGTCCTCGGGCACGTCCCCGGATTCAAGGCGCGCGCCGATTATTTCACTCACCCCCAAATTCTGAAGCGCAGCAATGTCTTCGGCATCGATGACGTGGCCTTTCTTGAAGGTCACGGCGCCCCGGCGGAAGGTATGGGCGAGGATCAGGCCATCGGCTTCAGCAATGGGAACGGAACCGAATTTCATGCTGCCTCCATGCGAAGTTTTTCAATCACTTGCGCCATAATAGAGATGGCGATTTCGGCCGGGCTTTGCGCGTTGATGGCAAGACCGACCGGGCCGTTGATGCGCCCCAGATCATCGGCGCTAAAGCCCTCGGCCTCCAGCCTTTCCAGACGTTTAGCGTGATTTTTCTTTGACCCCAGAGCCCCGATGTAGAACGCGGGCGAGCGCAAGGCCGCAATAAGGGCCGGATCGTCGAGCTTCGGGTCGTGGGTCAGGGTTACGATTGCGGTTCTTGTGTCCGGTTTAACGCCGTTCAGGCCCTCGTCGGGCCAGGCGACGATGGCGGAGACCCCCGATAGGCTTCCGGAGCGCACAAACGCCTCGCGCGGATCGATCACCGTGACATCAAACCCAGCCAATTTGGCCATAGGCGCGAGGAACTGGGCGATATGAACCGCCCCGATAATCACCAGACGGGCCGGCGGAGCGTACACGCGGACAAATAAATCGCCGTCCAAACCCGATTTATCGGCTGCGATACGCCGCAAAACCGCTGTTTTCTGCGCCTCGGTGAGTTGTAGATCGCCGGTTTCACTGCTTTCCCCGGCCTCCAACAGCAGCATTTGCGCGCCGCTGTGCACGTTTGTGACCGTTGCACACGCGGTTTTGTGCTTAGTGTGCGCGGCTAAAGCAGTCAAAACATCGCGTTTCATGCGTTAATTGGCTCTACGAAGACCGCGACCTTTCCGCCGCAGGCGAGACCCACTTCCCAGGCCATCTCGTTGGTCACGCCGTATTCGAGCAGCTTCACATCTCCCGTCTTGATTGCATCGAGCGCCGCCTCAACAACCGCACCTTCAATACACCCGCCGGAGACCGAGCCGACAAAATCACCGGACTCGTTAATGGCGAGATGGCTGCCCGCCGGGCGCGGACTGGAGCCCCAGGTCGAGACCACGGTGGCCAGCGCCGCCTTCTGTCCGCGCGCGGTCCACTCACTTAGCTGCGCGATCGGGTCGATAGGATTGGGCGATGTACTCATGAAGTCAAAACAACCCACCAAAATTGGATAAGCCCGTCAGACTACTCAAGTTAACGGCAGGTGGAAAGGCGTGCGCGGGGAAACCGCAGGCGATTCCGGCGATGTTTAAATTCGCAACGCGGCACGGGAACCAAGCGTTGATAGGTACGTTGACAAGAAAGCGACACCTCGCCCTCACAGTTCTTCCTTGAAGCAAGGAGCACACCATGATTGTCGACCCGCTCTATATCCAGCCCATTATTGCGCTTCTTGCCGGTATCTTGATTCTGGTCGTGCCGCGCTTGCTTAACTACATCGTTGCCGCCTATCTGATTGTGGTCGGCCTTGCCGGATTGTTAACGCATATCTAGACCGCATCTTCCCAGTAGGCGAAGCCGAGCACAGTAAGCCGCCGGCCAAGTCTTAAGTCATCGCTGCTCAAAACCCTTCAAGGACAAGCTTACCTTTCGCTTGCCCGGTCTCGAGACGCCGATGCGCTTCTCTCATGTTGGCGGCGTTTATCGGGGAGAGTGTGTCGGCAATAGTCGTGCGTATGCGGCCCGCGTCGATTTCGCCGGACACCCAACCGAGAAGCTCGTGCTGTTTGATCATGTCGGGCGTCTGGTGCATGGCCCGTGCGAACATAAATTCCCAATGCAAACTCGCCGCCTTTACCTTCATACCCTCCATAGGCATCGGCTGATCAGTATCATCGATTGTCACGATGCCGCCCTCGGGACGAATAAGTTCCACTGCGGTCGCCCAGTGGCGCATGTCGTTGAAGATTGCGATGTGGTCCACATGCTGCATACCGAGGGCACGAACCTGCGCAACCATATCTTCGCGGTGGTTCACGACATGGTCGGCGCCGAGCTCCCTCACCCAAGCTGAGGTTTCGGGACGAGAAGAGGTTGCGATAACCACTAGGCCCGCATGCTTTGCCAGTTGGATACCGATGGACCCTACGCCGCCGCCAGCCCCGATAATGAGGATCGTCTGACCTTTACTGCCGCCGTCGCGATCTATGCCAAGACGGTCGAAGAAGGACTCGTAAGCGGTCAATGTCGTGAGCGGAAGCGCGGCGGCCTCGGCGTGCGACAAAGATTTCGGCTTGCGGCCTACAATGCGTTCATCCACGAGATGAAATTCGGCGTTCGTGCCGGAACGCGTGATATCGCCCGCGTAGTACACTTCATCGCCCGGCCTAAAGAGCGAGACTTCCGGCCCAACGCTTTCGACAATGCCGCTTGCATCGTATCCGATAATACGCGGCGGGCTCGCCGCAGGGTTACCTGTGCCGGCGCGAACTTTGAAATCGACCGGATTTACGGCAACCGCTTTCACTGCGACAAGAACGTCGCGCCCGGCAGGCGTTGGTTTATCTACCTCGAAATCTTGCATGGACTTCGGGTCATCTATCGGCAGATGGTGGGTGAAACCTACGGCTTTCATATCGAGCTTCCTTATTTAAATGTTAGCGGGCGAGAATCGCTTCGATTGCACGAACGACTTCAGCGCCTTTTTCAGGATTGAGCGCATCGGCGTGCGGCGGTGCAAAGAGGCCCGCGTCGTTGTCGAAATATTTTCCGGACGCATTCGCGAATTCCTCGGACAGCGCCGCGCGCACAAGTATCTCTGCGCCGATGCGAATATCCCCACCGGCCACGCCAAAAGCCTCTTTCACCATCTTGCTGCCCAGCATCGAGCCGGGATTAACGGCCACGATCATCGGCCCGTTTCCATTCAGAGAAAGCGCCAACGCACGAGACCAGGTTGTAATTGCAAGTTTGCTTTGAGCGTACGCCGCGCCGTCGGACAGTTTGACGAGTCCGGCCAGCGCCTTGAGGTCAACCGGTGCCTGGGCCGCGGATGACAGATTGACCACGCGGCCCGTGGAGCCGAGCAAAGGCAGAAGCCGCTTGGTCAACACATAGGGCGCAATCGTATTGACCGCGAACCTGACATCCAGGCCGCCCGGCGTCGTAGAGCCCGGCGTGTAAATCCCGGCATTATTGATCAGCACGTCAAGTTTAGAATGCTTTTCAGCGACAGCTTTGGCGAGGGCTTCGACAGCGGCCCTCTGCGATAGATCGGCCTCGTAGCTTTCGACAAGCCCGCCGCCGGCCTGTGAGGAAAGCGCCTTTTGTACAGCCTGCAGTTTGGAGGCATTGCGACCATGCAGCAAAACGGTATGACCTTCTGAAACAAGCATCGTTGCCGTCTCTAGCCCGATCCCGTCAGTTGAACCGGTAATGAGGATTGTTTTCTGCATTGGCCTAAACTTCCTTTCCCGAAGCGCCGACAAAGCGGGGACGCGCTTTCTTCGGCGTCCCCGTTGATGACATCGCCACACCTTATTACTTTCAGTTTCGATATAAATGCCTCATATTTAAATTCATAATTCTGTTTTTGAGTATAATAAGATGGACACCGATAGCGTGCGCCTGTTCGTCCTGGCGGCGGAAAAGCTGAACATTAGCGCCGCCGGCCGAGAGCTTGGGATGGCTCCGGCCGTTGCAAGCGCCAAGCTCGCAAAGCTGGAGAACACGCTCGGTGCCGAATTACTGCACCGCTCGACGCGCAAGGTGGTGCTGTCTTTGGAAGGTGCCGAGTTTTTACCCTATGCCAAAGAAATGCTGGCGCAGGAAAACGCCGCGCGCGCGGCCTTCGGACAGGGGAGCGATACCGTAACCGGCACATTGCGCTTTGCCGCGTCGAGCACATTTGCGCAGCTTTACATTGCGCCGCTGCTGCCCGAGTTTCTGAAATTACACCCCGGACTCAATCTCGATTTAAGGCTTAGCGATACACAGTTCGATCTGATTGAAGGCAGTTTCGATTTAGCACTGCGAAATACCGCCCTGGCCGACAGCAGTCTCAAAGCGCGAAAACTTGCCGATGACACTCGCATTCTGTGCGCATCGCCCGGCTATCTTGATGAGTACGGCACGCCCGCGCATCCGCGTGATCTTTCCACGCATCAACTGATCGCATTTAGGCATTCGTCGCCAAGACGTCTGGTCGGCCCAGGCAATACGCAAGGGTTATTCGATCCGCGCCAAGCCAACTGCCGCGTAGTGGTTGATGACGGCGCCAGTCAGAAACTGGCCACCGTTGCAGGCGCGGGCATTTCGATAAATTCGCTCTGGAGCGTACACCGCGAGATTGCCGCTGGTTCGTTGATCCGTGTGCTTCCGGACTACGAGGTTGAGGACCAGTCGGCTTTATGGCTCGTTTACCCGAAATCAAATGTACTGACTGCGAAAGTCAGAACGTTTATCGATTTTCTGCTCGACAGGATCGGCAAATCTCCTGTTTGGCTTGAGCCACATACGGCATCCTCGCTCGCCGTAAAGCCGCGCCCTTAAATTCTAAACATTAGAGATCTAACGGAGACCGTTTATGCGGCGGACTTACGCGACAGCCCTGGCCGCACGGTGCGCGGGCGCGCGTTCATCCAGCGCCGCCACGAGGCTCGCCAGACTATCTAAGTTATGAACCGGGCGAAAATCGTCTACATGCGGCAGCATGGCGCGAATGCCCGCCGACTTTGGCTCGAACGCATCGTAACGCAGTAGCGGGTTGAGCCAGATGAGGCGGCGGGTAGAGCCGTGCAGACGGCGCATCTCGGCGGCCACGCCCTCGCCGCTGTCGCGGTCTAGCCCATCGGTAATCAGCAGCACCACCGCGCCCTGCCCCAGCACCCGGCGCGACCACAGGCGA
>JAUIGX010000212.1 GCA_030432435.1 Alphaproteobacteria bacterium | reverse complement strand
TATTTCATCCTCTGCAGCAAATGCCGCCGAGACGCGCGGCTTTGTGGTGAGTTGGTTTTTTCCATCCGTCGCCGCACAGGTAGCCGAGAAGGATTGTCTTGAGGGCCTAAATCCGGACGCAGCGGGTAACGTTCAGCGCATGCTCAAAGAAGCGGGTAAAACACCCGATGAGATCGAACAAATTATGGCCGATTTTCCGCATAGTGTGTACGCACACATTGCGATGCGCGGACGTTTGAACGGGAAACCAGTCAGCCCTTATACAAACCCGACGTCTGTTCCGGACCCCAACATTAAGACAGTGACAAGCAATGTTGGATACGGATTTAACCTTGATGGGAAGGTCTCTGACGACGATTTCGTTGACCCCGTATCCGGTGAAGAAGGCGTCGATAATCAATTGTTCAGAGCTTACGGATGCACCGCGATTATGCGTGCAGAACCCGGCACACGGCCAACATGGCCCAGTATTCAGTGGAATTCCGTTCAGGCACAAATGGGCGCATGGCTGATTGAAGTCAGCGGCATTGATAATATTGAAAACGACGACGACGTTCAGGTGCGGATTTCACAAGCGACCCGTCCGGTGGTGTTGAATGCTGTCGCCGAAGTTCAGGCAGATCTAACTTTTCAGGAAGACAACAATCCCGTCACCAAGAATGAGGTTCGTGCATCCATAAAGGACGGCACATTAACTACAGACACCTTGGACATTGCGCTCAATGGACATCGCTGGGCATGGCCCGAAATGCGTTTCAAGGATGCGCGGATCCGCCTGAAACTGGAAGAAAACGGAAATGCGACAGGTATTTTGGGCGGCTTCCACAAATGGGCTCCGCTATATGTCCCGCAAGCCGAAGGTGGAGCGGGATATGAAGGCATGCTGTCGATGGACTTGCCGGGAATGTATTATGCCTTCCGAAAATTAGCTGATGCCGATCGCGACCCAGAAACCGGCTTAAATCTTTCGATTTCCACAACATTTACGGTGGAAGCCGTGCCCGCCTTCATTCAACGCGCTGATGCACAAACAGCGCAGAGCGAGTAGCGAAATGAATGCGCACTCGAAAATGAAAAAGCTCTTTGCTTTATCAACTGCAGTTGCATTGCTGGCCTTCACGGGGGCTTACCACGCAAGGGCGATCACGGTCGGACCTTCCGCTCCAGAGGCTAATCCGGCAGGAATTACGATCAAGGTCATCAGAATCGGCAGCGGCGTTAATCCGACGGGATCCAACAGCAATCAGCCACGTGACCGTATCGTTTTCGCCGATATTGACGGCAATGTCCTCTACGCATCTTCGCAAGACACCACACCAGGCACCTCTTCTTGCGTCGATGAATGTGCAAAAGTCTGGGCACCGCTGCTTGTCGAAGATGATGCAAAAGCGGTCGGTCTTTGGTCCGTGATTGACCGCGCAGATGGGACCCGCCAGTGGGCCTTTCGCGACAAGCCTATGTACAGATTCGCCGAAGAAATGGACCAGCCCGAAACAGGCGCAACAAGTTCCGGCGACTATGGGGACTTAGGCGTTGAAAAAAAGCAATCTGGGGACAAAGCGGAGTCTGATGATGAAGACAAGGCCGCACAACAGAGAGCTTCTGCGCGCCGCGTGCCAGATGGCAAGGGACATGATGTAGATGGCCGGTATGTTCTCGAAATCGATCCCAGTACGTGGATAACCATGCCCATGGGCATCACGGTCGAGGAAGTTCGAGCCGCCTCCGGGCATGTTCTGGCAACGACAGAAGGCCGTTCGCTGTATTTCTTTTCTGGCGACCTAAATTCTGTTCCCGAAAACGAAGACTGGCGTCCGGTTGAAGCCGGACAAGCCATGCTTCCCGTCGGTGAATTTACCATCGTGAAACGCACCGACGGCATCTACCAATGGGCCTTTCAGGATAAGCCGCTTTACACTTATCGTGATGATCGGGAATACGGCGATGCCAACGGCCTGTATGAACCCGATAGTAATTTTCAGCTCGCCTATGTGCTGCGTTATTTCATGCCAAGCATGGTGCAGGTCCGAAAGAGCCATACCTATGGCGGACTGCTCGAAACTACAGACGGACGTACGCTCTATGCCCGTGAACGTGGCAACGGCGGCGTTGACGCCGTCTATCGTAGTGATCGTGGAAGATTATCGATCGGACAGTCCCTCGGGACAAAAACCTGCGATTTAGATTGCGAAAAAACCTGGAAACCGCTCCTCGCCTCCGCAGACGCAAAACCGACCGGCTATTGGGGAGTTTACGACCGTGCAGACGGCTCTAAGCAGTGGTCGTACTACGGCTATGCGCTTTACACCTACAACGGCGACGACGGCATGGGCAGTGTCGAAGTTTACGATGATGTCGACCATTTTGAGGTTGCCGGCGGAACACCCAACGAGGGCATTCCATTGCACTGGCGCGTTGCCCCTCCTTAAGCGCGATGAGTTTCTCACACCACACTAGGCCGCTGTGATTTGTTTCACGGCGGCCAACTTCTTACGAGCAATGCCTAGAGTTTTGCTGTCAGAGCGAACCCTCTACTATACCGCTCCTAATAATCATCCGAGGACGTCATGACGAGAATCTCCGCTGACTACGTTGTCGTCGGGGCTGGGTCGGCTGGCTGCGTACTTGCCAGCCGTTTAAGCGAAGATGGCGCAAAGGTGATTCTACTCGAAGCTGGTCCGCCGGACCGTCATCCCATGATTCACATTCCGGCCGGCCTCGGGCATCTGATCATGCATCCCAAGCTCAATTGGAACTATACCAGCGAGCCCGAGCAAACTTCTGGCAACAGGGCCTTGATGTGGCCGCGCGGCAAGGTTCTTGGCGGAAGCAACTCGATCAACGGCATGCTTTATGTCCGTGGAAATGCGGCCGATTTCGATAGCTGGTCGCAAATGGGCTGCAAGGGATGGGCCTATGATGACGTTCTGCCCTTCTTCAAGAAAATGGAGAGCTACGAAGGCGGCGAAGATACCTTTAGAGGCCGTAGCGGCCCGCTTCCCGTCGTGGATTACGATACTATTTTGCCGGCCACCCGCCTCTTTGTAGAGGCTGCGCAAGAAGCCGGCTTCCCGCTCAACAAAGACTATAACGGACGAACTCAGGATGGGGTTGCTTACTCGCAAATGAACCGGCGCGGACGGTTTCGCGCGGCAACCGCTAGCACCTACCTTGCCAAAGCCCGAAAAAGGCCCAACCTCAGAATTGAAACCCGGGCGCATGCTACTCGGCTTCTCATGTCCGGAAGAAAATGCACGGGTGTTGCCTACACACAAAACGGCACAGAGAAGGAAGTGCATGTCTCGCGCGAAGTTATCGTTGCAAGCGGGACGATCGCCTCGCCGCAGTTACTGCAAGTTTCGGGAATCGGCCCGGCCTCCCATTTGCAATCTGTCGGCATTGACGTCGTTCACGACCTGGCCGGCGTAGGCGCAAACCTTTCGGATCACTACGTGGTTCGCATAGTTCACCACGTGAGAAATCTCATCACGATTAACGAACTTCAACGCGGCCTTCGCAAGGTCCGCGAGGTGATACGGTTTTTTGCAACGGGTCGCGGCGCCCTCACCTTTGGCGTTACCAGCGCGCAAGTGTATTGCAATAGCCGCGAAGGCCTGGCTAGCCCAGACCTGCAATTGCTGTTTACGCCCGCCAGCTATGTCATCGGTAAGTTTTTGAAATTTGAGGATCATCCCGGAGTGTTGGCTGCGGTCTGTCCAACACGTCCCTCAAGCCGCGGCACCATTCTCGCGCGCTCTGCCGATCCGAACGTTTATCCGTCAATCCGGCCCAACTATTTGTCTGACCCCGACGACGTTCGGGTCATGATCTCAGGGTTTAAACATACCCGCCGCATATTTGGCACCTCTGCCTTTGCTCGTCATAACGTATCGGAGACACAACCCGGCCCTGACGTAAATACCGATGACGAAATCGAGCATTTCGCACGCACCATGGGCTCATCACTCTATCATCCAGTCGGCACTTGTAAGATGGGGACCGACCCAAACGCCGTTGTCGACCCGCGGCTTAAAGTTGTCGGCATTGACGGCTTGCGTGTCATAGACGCCTCCGTGATGCCCTACACCACGACAGGCAACACAAACGCTCCCACTATCATGATCGCAGAAAAAGGCGCGGCAATGATCAAAGAGGATGCGCAGCTCTCTGCAAATTAAGCGTACCACAAATGAAAAGCCGCCCACGACCGTGGGCGGCTTTCCTGCATTACAACTAGTTCTGTGATCGTTAATCTAGTTTTGCGCTAACAACCTCTTGTAGCCCAGCCTGACGCTGTTTCTGGAATGTCACAAGTCCATACGCATCTGTGAAACGGCTGGTGTGGACACTGGTATTGAGTAAACTTTCCTGCATGGCTTCAGACAGTTCAATTGGAGCCGCTTCCGCCGGCTCCGCTTCTTGCCCGCCGCTATTAATAGCCGAGGACAACAGCCCAGCTGCAATGTTACCGCCGACAAGTGCGCCGCCGCTGCCCGACAAGCCGCGTGCAGCATTCAACAGTCCTGCCGCCTGAGTGGCATTAGCTGCAACAGCTTGAGCCTGAGCCGGCGCAGCCGCGATAGCCTCACCGCCCCCGCCTGCTGCAGACGACGCAGCACCAGCAGCTGCATTCGCAGCCATCCAAGCCATACCCGTGCCGGACATTCCACCGATTTGACTGAGCGCCGACAATGCACCGAGGTTCGCTACCGGTGAGACCGGTGCAACTCCGCTTAACGCCGCTTGTGTTCCCGCCACTGCTTGCGAATTCCAGTAGACCTGTTGATAGGCCCGGAGCTGAGACCCATCGCCCGCCAGTGTTGTGCGAGCAGCAGCCGCAGCTGCATTCGAATCTCCCGAGCGGTTATACTCATCCCACCAAGCCGACGTGTAAGCATTCGATTGTGCTTGGTAGGCCGCATACATGCCAGCATTGGGCCTTCCGGAAGTCGCACCCCCTCCGCCGACGCCAAGCGCATTAGCCGCAGACACTCCGGTGGATGCTGCCTGCGCGATGCTACCCAGGTTCAATCCCATGCCCGAACTGTCGCTGGTCAGCGCCTCGTTGTAGGACTTCATGTTCGTATCCAACGTCTTTTCAGAATCGTTCAAGACCTCACTGACAATCTCCAGCCCTTCTTGAATTTCCTTCTGATAGCGCACGGCATCCCGCGACTTAACTTCGCCAGCGGCAAGGTTTGCCTTTAGCGCTAAAAATGCGGTTTCGTAGCAGGCTTGCGCTTCATCAAGTTTCACAGCCGCCTCACCGACCTTGTCCGCATCTTCGCCCATACGTTCTCCGTATGCCTCAAGACGCGCCGCCGGATCAGGATAGTCTTCTTGCATCTTTTTAGTGAATTCCGCGGCATCGGCCAGGTAGTTGCTATAAGTTGCCACTTGCGACGCTGTACTCGCCGCTTTAGCCAACCCACCAAATGCGCCAAATCCGGGGACTCCCCCCAGCTTACCTAGAGCACCTGCCACTTCGCTCGCTTTCTTGGCGCCGCCCGCAACATCCACCGGCGGGGGTTCGACCATGTCGCGCGCCGCACTCACCGGCGCATAACAATCCGGGTAATACCGGGCTTTAAATGACGCCCCGGCCGCCGGAGTAGCCAAAGCCCCCATCACCACCACAAGTGGCCCAAACATTATAATTTTACGTGATTGCGCAGCAGACATGAATTACCCCTTCGTTTTTGACTGCCTCAAGAGTCAAAACCTTATACATCTATTGCGTGTTTTGAGAAGGCGAAGAATTCGTCCAAAACTCTCTAATTATTTGTTTTTATGTGAAACGATTATTACTCATGATCGTATTAATTGAATAAAATTCGATCATAGGATGA
>JAUIGX010000211.1 GCA_030432435.1 Alphaproteobacteria bacterium | reverse complement strand
CCAGTGAAATGATCCCCGCTTTAGTGTTGATGTTGCGCCAACGTAAGGACCGCGCCTCGGATAAACGGAGGCCGGTAAGCGCTAGTATTCGAATTATGGAAGCCTCCGGCGAACCAACGCTACCGGCTTTCTCTAGCTCGGCGAGCGCCTTCCCGATGGCTTGATATTCTTCAGCACTAGGATGACGGTCGCGTTGATTCTCGGGAAACCGTTCGATGCCTCGACAGGGATTAGATGACGTCGGCCGGAGCCTCCAGCCTTCAGCTAGGTTCATTGCCTTAGAAAGCACCGCGAGGGCCTGGTTTGCCTGACGCGGCGTTTGGCTCAATCTGGAGAACCAACGTTCTATGTCGGCTCGCTCTATAGCAGCGACTTGGGCTGAGCCTAGTCCCGGAATGATGACCTTATTGACGAGACGCGCATATTCCTTCGCCGTGGTCTCGCTACGCTTCTTGCCTTTTACGTGGTCCTTAAGAAAGCGAGCCATCAAAAGGGCTACCGTTCCAGCTTCGCGTGTGCGCGCCTTGTCGCGAACTGGATCTGCCTTGTCGGCGATGCGTCCGACTTCTTTCTTCGCGAGCTTGCGAGCACTCTTGACGTCAACGCCAGGCCAATCGCCTAAAGTAAGTTTACGTTGTGCCCCGGCCGCGTTCCGATATTTGATAACCCACGTTCGTGATACGCGCTCGCCAAAGCGACGCACACGCACGCCTAGGCCCCTGATCTCTCCGTCCCAGTGCGTTACTTCCATTCCATCTGCGACGCTCGCGCGCTGCAGAATGCTTTCCGTGAGCCTTGGATATGTAGGCATTCCCACTCCAGAGTCCGTTGTGCGCTACGGGTACCATACGGGTACCACGGGCAGGCTGGAACGTCCAGAAACACTAGGGCACGAAAAGTGGTGTATATTAAGGCTTACAGCGGACGTCGTGGCATCGACGGACACGCCCGGGGACGATAAAAACGGACTTAAAATCCGTTGACCCGAAAGGGTCGTGCCGGTTCAAGTCCGGCAGCGGGCACCAACCTTTCTCTACCTAATAATCGAGATGCCGAACCGCAGGCGGGTTTCGCTTTGATCATAGTTCAGCAAGCTTTCACCGTAGCCGGCATACATCTGGCCGGTTAGATAAACATCAAGGCCAATGAGATCGCTTAAAGCGTAGGTCACATCCACCTGACCGGCGCCTTTCCCTGTTTTCGGGTTCCCGCCGAAGCTGGCCATGACGCCCAAACCCCGGCGCTGCATTACTCCGACACCAAGCTTAGCGTTTCCGCGAAAATTGCGAATATTAGGACCGCCGTTCTCACTACTGAGATAGACCCAAGCCCTCGCATTTAGGATCAAATCCCAATCACCGCCAAGTCCGAACACAACGTTCGGCTCAACGTATACGGTGTTTAGCCCGCGGGTATCCTGTTCGGCTCGGCCGTTGGATTCATGCTCAATCGCAACACGCACGTACGACGTCGGCGCTCCGGGCACGGACGGAAGTTTTGTGTCGGCAAACTGATAGATCAGAGAGGGACGAAAACTCGTATCGCGAAACGGAGCCGACGGCGCGGCTAAATCCCAGAAAGACGTTTGCGTATAGCCAAGATGAAATCCCTTCAGCCATGCCCACTCGGGGGAGCGGTTTGTCCCCTCGCCAAAGAGTCGGTACTTAAAGCTGAATTGAAACTTGGCATTGGTAGGCTCTCCGCCCGCAATAAAATAAATCGGATCGAGCCGGGAAAAATTCTTTATGAATTCGTTGGCTATGGCCAGCCGCTCATTCCCGCCCATGGACTCTTCAGCAGCCCGCGCTGTGGTCGGCGAAAGCGAAACTCCAAAACTCACCAGTGCGAGCACGGCCAAAAAGCGAAACAAAACAAACTCTCCTGATGAGTTGGCCGCGGGCCCTTTAACACGGCGTCCCTAATTTAAGCCGAGCGCATATCTCTAATACCACCGCACATTATCGAACACAAAAAACCACGCCGCAGGCGAGGACCGGGGAAAGCCCTAAATGCTGCAGCGTGGTTCCGTGCGCACGTAGAAAGTTATGCTTACGAGAGCGCCTTAAACCTTACGCGGCATGCGCAATGGTTTTTGTGCCCTTATCTGCGCTAATCGCGATTTTGCGCGGCTTTAAGGCCTCAGGAATTTCGCGCTTCATTTCAATGTGCAGAAGCCCGTTTTCCATGCGCGCGCCGGTCACTTGAATATGATCGGCAAGCTCGAATTTGCGCTCAAAGGAACGACCGGCGATACCGCGGTGCAAGTAACTGCTGTCCTTGTCGTCCTGGGCAGCCTTGCCCCGCACGGTCAGCGTGTTGTTTTCAACCTGCACGTCGATGTCGCTTTCGCTAAAGCCGGCAACCGCAAAGGTGATGCGGTAAGCGTCCTCCTCGGCCTTGACGATATTATATGGGGGATAGGCGAAATGAGATTCGTCCAGCCGCGTTGACGCATCCAGCACGCGGGCGAGATTGTCGAATCCGACGGATGCACGAAACAGGGGGGAAAGATCGAATGTACGCATTGATATTCTCCATTGAGCAATACCTCTCGGCGCATTTCATGCGGCAGAACCGGTTGCCCCGTTTTCCGGGGATATTCCGAGACGCGCCGCACCGGGCCGCGCCGTTTAACCACGCTCGACGGACCCTCGGGAGGCATCCGTCCCCCCTGATTTAAGATGCCTTTCTCCGGCGTCAAGCCCCCCGCCTACAAAATGCTCCGTCTTTGAGGCGCCTCGGCTTGGGCGGCTTCCCAACCCAGCATCGCCCAGCGCCGCGCCGCGCCCCAGCGGTATGATTTGAACAGACCGGTGGCCCGAAGCACACGGTGGCAGGGAACGACATAGGCGAGCGTATTGGCCGCCAAAGCAGTGCCCACGGCACGAGCCGCGGCCGGTTTGCCGATAGCTTTCGCGATATCGCCATAACTAATTATGTGTCCTTCCGGCACGCGCAAGAGCGCGGACCAGACCTGGAGCTGAAAGTTCGTACCCCGCAGCAAGAGAGGGGGACGAGAGGGGCCGCTTGCTGTTTGCTTATCGAAGATGCGCGCCGCTAGTTCACGGGCACCGACCGCGTCCGGCTCGAACCGGCTCAGCGGCCAGTTTAGGCGCGCGCGATCCAGCGCAGCCTTGTCGTCGCCATCCGTAAAATCTATGCCGCAGACGCCGCGCGGCGTCGTTAAAATAAGGCCGCGACCGAAAGGTGTATCAACCGCGCCATATCGGATCTCGAGATCTCGACCCTGGGCCTTGTACTCGCCGGGGGTCATGGCCTCGACGGACACAAAAAGATCATGCAGCCGCGACGACCCCGACAATCCGGTCTCCAGGGCCGCCTCTAAAACCGGAGAGGCGCTTTCCAATGCGGTTTTGGCGTATTCCACCGACAGGTAGCTGGAAAACTGTTTGGGGCTAACGCCCGCCCAGCGCTTGAAAAGCCGCTGAAAGTGGAACGCACTGAGGCCTGCGCGTTTGGCTAGGTCCTCCAACGACGGCGGCATTTCAGGGCGCAACAAAATATGAGCAATCGCCGCTTCAACGCGCGCGTAGTCTACAGCGTTGAGAGGCGCGGATAAAAAGGAACGGATTTCAGCAGACGCATTCATACCCAGCACTCCTGAACTGCCCGGTATCTTACTGTCGCGGAAACGATGCGCCGACCCGATTCTTGCGATTTTAAGTCTGCAGCAGCGCGCAAGCCTTAGGTGGGGAGATCGGTCTCGTTTGGAACCGCGTCCTCGCGCCGGTCTTCGCTGCGGTGAGCCATTGCCACGCGCCGCAGGTCCTTGATCGCGACATCGAGGCTGCTCAAATTAGCGGTGAGTTCCGTGCGAATATTTTCAGGCACCTCGCCCTGTAAAAACCGGGTCACAGTGTCACATTGCCGATGCAGGCCGTTTATGGCGTCAACGAAGCTGCGCGACTTAGGCATATAGGACGCATGAACACCGCGCAGATTGTTCATCAGCATATGAATTAAGGCTTTGATGAAGGGATCGGCCTTTTTCATTTTGCTGGCCATGACGTCGATAGAGATCATCATCAACGTTGAATCTTCCAGGGTGAAGGCCGTGGCCAGACGGGGGCTTTTATCGATCACCGCCATCTCACCGAACAGCTCGCCGCGGCGCACCGTCGCCAGCGGAATTTTCCGACCCTGGGCCTCGCGATAAAGTCCAATCGCCCCGGAATTGACAATATACGCCGCATCGCCGACAGCCCCTTGTTTAAAAAGGACTTTTCCCTTTGGAAATTTGACAATCTCGATTGAGGATTCGTCTAAACCGGCGACCATCCCAGTACCTTTTCCTCGCCCCTAGGACCCATCCCACCCCATGGCCTGCGCCCACGAACGCTGGTTAGCGCAATTCCATTGCTTGCACTTATCTCGGGGAACAATGGAATTGCATTATTTTTCGACGCTTTCCTGTACAAAGTCAAAACATTACCCGATGCGAGAAGGTCTTTCCTCGGGGGTAGCGGGTATGTTTTATTACCGCTTCTTTTTTGACTGGGACCGCTGGCGCCTATTCAGCGGATTGGGGGGGCATTGACTACCTTAGAACGCTTTGTACGCGTATCCGACGCCTTTAATCGGCACCTCGGCAACGCGACCGCCTGGCTAACCTTAGGTTGCGTTTTGACCTGTTTCGTCGTCGTGGTTTTGCGCTATGCGTTTAATCTGGGGTATACCTGGATGCAGGAGTTTTACGTTTGGCAACATGCCATCGTATTCATGGTCGGGGCAGGCTACACCTCTCTCATACGCGGCCACGTCAGTGTGGACGTCCTCTACGTCAAACTCACCCCACGTCGCAAAGCCTGGATCGATATTTTCGGAACGGTCGTCTTCCTGATCCCCTGGCTTATTGTGCTTGCCTACACCACCGCGCCCCTGATCCTTTCATCCTGGTCAATTGCCGAGAATTCATCCCAGCCGGGCGGCATGCCCGCTGTGTATCTCCTGAAGTCCGTGATCTGGCTGTTCTGCGTCATTGTTGGGCTGCAAGGATTAGCCCTCATTGCCCGCCGGATCCTGTTTTTACGCGGCCATGATATTGATGCGGGCACGCCGCACATGCTTACACCAGACGATTCCTCAAACATCGGTCGCGCATAATGTCACCAGCAGAAATTGGAGAGATCCTCGCGATCTTGATGTTTGCCGTCACCCTGCTCAGCGTGGTGATCGGCTATTCCGTTGCCTTCACATTGGCCGGCATGGGGTTGATTTTCGCCGGACTGGGTGTGTGGGCGGGCGTTTATGACCCCGCCATGATGTCGGCCTTGGGCAGCCAGTATCTCGGCACTATGCTGAATGAAACCCTGGTTGCCGTACCGCTTTTCGTTTTTATGGGCGTGACTCTTGAGCGTTCCAAAATAGCGGAATCGCTACTCACCACCATGGGCGAGCTTTTTGGAACCTTGCGCGGCGGCCTGGGATATTCCGTCGTAATTGTCGGCGCCTTGCTCGCCGCGTCCACGGGCATCGTCGGCGCAACTGTCGTCACCATGGGCTTGTTGTCGCTGCCCGCAATGACACGCGCCGGATACGACCCCAAGCTATCCACCGGCACAATCGCGGCCTGCGGCACCCTCGGCCAGATCATTCCCCCTTCCACCGTGCTGATCTTTGTCGGTGACATGCTTCAGGGCGCAAATCAGCAAGCGCAAATGGCCATGGGGAACCTATCCCCCGACCCAGTTTCGGTTGGACAGCTGTTTGCCGGCGCGATGCTGCCAGGCATTTTGCTGGTCGTCCTTTATATGCTTTGGATTTTCTTCAAGTCTGTGGCCGACCCTAAGTCCTGTCCGCCGCTGGAAATGACGGCAGAGCAACGCCGAGGCC
>JAUIGX010000210.1 GCA_030432435.1 Alphaproteobacteria bacterium | reverse complement strand
GGGTGCAGGGTCCTCACAAAACATGGCTGAAGACGTGATCGGGGTGCTGCAGTTGGAATTAGTCGATTGGAATATGCGGCGTCCGGCTGAAGCGATTATCCGCGATATTCGCGCCGCAGTGGGGAGCGTGGCAGGATTGAAGATCGAGGTGCGCACGCCCGATCAAGGCCCCTCGCAAGGTAAACCGGTGCAATTGCAGGTCACGGGCCGGGATGGTGCAGACCTCGCCGGCGCCGTCGAGCGGGTGCGGGCCGTTATGGACGACATAGGTGGCTTTGTTGATGTGGAAGATGGCCGCCCCGTCCCTGGTATCGAGTGGGCACTTAAGGTCGATCGCAACGAGGCGGCTCGCTATGGCGCGGATGTAACCTTGCTGGGTCAGGCGGTTCAACTGCTGACCATGGGTGTGACTGTTGCCGAGTACCGCCCTGACGATTCAGACGAGGAGGTTGATATTCGTGTCCGGTTTCCACCGGGCAACCGAACGCTGGAACAGCTAGAGCAGCTGCGTATCCCGACTGCTCAGGGATATGTACCTATTCGCAATTTTGTGAACCTGGAGCCTGGTGTAAAAACCGGTACACTCGAGAGAATAAACGGTCGGCGCGTTATGAAAATTGATGCTGACGTCGAAAAGACCGTTCTTGTAGCCAATCATATTGCAGAGTTGCAGAAGAGATTGGCGGATATTGACCTCCCGCCGGGCGTTGTTTTGACCTTTGCGGGTGAGATTGAAGAGCAGGAGGAGGCCGCGGTCTTCCTGATGAGCGCTTTTGCCGCTGCAATGTTTCTGATGCTCATCATCCTCGTAACGCAATTCAACAGCATCTATCAGGCCTTTCTCGTTTTATCCGCAATTGTGTTTTCTACAGCGGGGGTTTTGGTCGGCTCGCTGGTCCGAGGCGAGCCGTTCGGGGTCGTGATGGGTGGCATCGGAGTTATCGCTTTGGCGGGAATTGTGGTGAACAACAACATCGTGCTGATCGATACCTACAATCAACTCAGGCGGAAAGAGGGATTGAGCCCCATGGACGCTGTCCTTGGCGCTGGAGCCGAGCGGTTACGCCCAATCCTTTTGACCTCTGTGACCACGATACTCGGGCTTCTGCCGATGGTGCTGGGAATGAACATTGATCTTGTCGGGCGCTCTATAAGCTTTGGTGCACCGTCAACCCAGTGGTGGACGGAACTATCCAGCGCGATCGCTGGGGGGCTTACCTTCGCGACAGTTCTAACACTGGTACTGACCCCAACGCTCTTGCTGTTGGGCGAGGACCTCGGGCAACGGTTCAGCGCCTGGCGTGGCAAGCCTCGCGGTTTTAGAGGTCACTCTAGCACCGCCTCCGAGGCCGCCGAATAGGTTGTGATTCGCGTGGCGCTTCGGCAGACGAGGAGGCGGATCATTGCCAAAAATTCATGCGCGAACACGTGCGGATGGCCAGAAAATGAATAAATTTTGCTATAGAATTGAGAATTGCTGGCTTTGAATGCGAGCGGACGCAGGCCGTTTACATGCAATCGCTCGCCGTCTACAGGTATTCTGTAGCGGAGAAAATCGTTTCTGGAGTCGATAGATGCGTTGGGAGTTTTTAATGGTTCCGGCAGCCGTGATCGCCAGTGCTCCTGCGCTGGCCGGTGCCCATTACCTTACGCTGGATCAAGCGCAGAACATCCTTTTCCCGGGCGCAACTTTTACCAACGACTTCCGTACGCTGACAGACGAGCAGATTGATCAGATCGTCTCCGAGATTGATGTGAAGGTGTGGAACCGTAAAGTTCGGGTCTGGCGGGTGTCGACCGGAGGCTGGTTTATTATCGATCAAGTTCGGGGCAAGGACGACTGGGTCAGCTACGCGGTCGGGCTGGATGAAACCGGCGCTGTCACCGGCATTGAAATTTTGGAGTGCTGGGAACAGTACAATCAAATCAGACACCCGGCTTGGCGCGATCAATTCACAGGCGCCCGGCACGGAGAGTTCATCGGTACGCGCTACGGCAAGATACGCGATGAAAGCAAGATTCAGTCAATTACAGGGACGACGTTGTCTGCGGTGCATATCACCGAAGGGGTTACGCGCCTCTTGGCGACGTTCGCAGTAATTATCGCCCCATCGGAACTCTAGGCACCCGAACTCTAGGCACCCAAACTCTCGGTCGGTTTTCTACCCACCGCCTCTTTAGCTAAAATAGAAAAAGAAAACGGGCGCGAGGGTATTTTCCTTACCCCCACGCCCGCTGATTTATGTGCGCCTACTAGCCGGCGTTGCTGAGGAAGTCGTCTCTCAGCCAGAAGGCCTTAAACCCATTGCGATATCCGTAGAATTCGCCCCAGGCGTCACCTTCGGTCTCACCGACACGTTCATCGCCGGCGAAGGTGTACACAGGTCGTCCGCGAAACGCCCAAACGCGCAAAGCGCCAGCTTGGCCCGGCTCTGCGAAATGGCCGGTTTTCGGATCGATAGTTATTACGCTCCAACTCCGGCTGTCGCTAGAGGCACCTTCCGACGCAAGTACATATGGCCAAGTTTTCACGCAAACGTCGGGATCTCCGCCGCCGCAAATCGCCAGGCGGTAAGCCTGGGGGCTGTCCGGGTTGTCGCATGCCAACTGGTCGGGTGCGTCGTCTCCGCAATTATAGACGTATATCGTTCGGCCATTTGAGTCCGCTAGGACATGGCCAAGCCGGGCGTCTTGAATCGTGAACTCTTGCGGCGGGGCTGGCATGCGCTGCGTGAACACATTGTGCCAACCAGGAACGTCGCTTCCGGTGAAGGCCCGGTAGCGCGTGTCCAGGACGTGGGTGTAAAGCGGGCGTCCTCTAAAGGTCCATTGTCCGATGCCGGGGGACCGCTCGGTGATCGTCCATTCCCCTTGGGGGTTTGCTGTTTCCGGAGCGAGAACCGGTTTCCATGTGTCTAGGCAAGATCCCACGCAGTTAGACTTGTTGGGCTCGTCTCCGTCCCAGGAGTAAATCGCATACCCCTCATGGTTCACCACCATGCGCCCTGTTGTCATCTGCGTGATTGCCATGGACGGGGGAACATTCGGGGGAGGGCCAACAGGTTCGCGAACCGCCGGGCCATCACCTCTGGCTTCGAAGTTTGTGCCGCCCATAACATCGCCGGGCTTGCTGTCCAGAACAGAGGTGTACAACGGAAACTCGTCGTAGGCCCACTGCTTCGAGCCGTCATCACGCTCTACAATCGTCCACTTGCCGACGGGCTCAGCGCCTTCTTCTGCAAGAACCGGCGGCCACAACTCGACGCAGCTTGGACGAGTGTCGAGTTCAGGCAGCTCGTATCCGCCGGGATAGGGGCTCATCAGTCCGGAATTGGTTGTCTGTACCTTGTCGGTGCACGAAGGCGTTTCGCCCTTCCGATCACCGAGGTCACCGTTGCGCAATCTGTGCAAGGGCCAGGAATACAACGTCATGCCACGAGAGTCGGCGAAAACCGGCCCTTCGAGTTCAGTGGCCTGAACGCTAAAGCCCTTCGGTAATGGGGCCCGCACGTAATCTTCGGTTGTTGGGTCGTTGGCAGCTTGCCAATATTCCTGAGCCTGAGTTGGCGCGAATGCGCCGAGGCCCGCAAGAAGGGCGACCGTTGCTATGCCGCTACCCATAGTGCGCTGTAGACTCATATTTTTTCCCTCATAAAAAAGTCAGTCATTAGGTGTTTCCGGTGGTGATGTACCATCCAATCTAAACCAGAATTTCTCCCACCTCTTTCGAGGTGGCATTGCTTTTGGTGCCCCAAGAGGGTGTGTCGACACCCATAGTGCGTAACGCGGTATAGCCAAGGCGTACGCCGGTGGTAGCCCCCATATCGACGTGCAGTCCGGTTTTCATGCGCCCGCCTGCGCGGCCTGCGGTAAACATCGGCATTCCGTCGAGTGAGTGAATCCGCGCGTAGCCGTGATCAGTCGTGGCGTAAATCAGCACGTTGTCGAGCAGGGTTCCGTCACCTTCTTGAATATTTGCATAGGCCTGAACATAGGTGGCCCATGCTTCCATCGCGCGCCGCGTAAACCACGACACCGTAGGCTGATATCCAAGAACATCGTCGATAGGCTCTTCGTGGGTTGCCGTGTGGTGCGGCTTTTCGTAGCCGGCCTTCGTCGCGTCTCCGGCGCGGGTTGTATAGTGCATGTTAAAGACCCGGGTCTGATCGCATGCGACAGCCATGACCATAAGTTCAGTCATAATGCGATGGCGCGCCGCAAGCACCTCGGTTTCCCTTCCCGGCGGAAGGACTTCTTTGGGGCCGTCGTTGGGCTGGCATGCGGCGATCGGTTCGGGCTTTGTCAGACGCTGATTGAATTGTTGTTCGAGTTGGCGCAAGCCTGTGAAATATTGATCAAGCCGAGCTTTATCTTCCGCACCAACTTTGCGCATCAAGCCGCGGGTGTCATCCATTACGCCTGATAAGACACTCTTGCGCACCATAATCCGAGGATCCGGCGTAAAGTCTTTAGCGTTGGGATCGGGAAACTCCGGGCCAAACAGCCGGGTATAGAAGTCTAGCGGCGTGACGTCCGGCAGGTTTGGCGTCGTGCTGTTCTGATAGCTGTGGGTGCTGCGCACTTCCGTGGTTGCCGTTGCCGTCAACGACTTGAAGCGGTTAGCGCCGCCGATTTGATTGGCAATGGTAACGTCGATGGTCTCGCCCGGAATATCGTTGCCGTCTTTCGGAGCGGAGCCGGTGCGCAGGATCACCCAGCCCGTGTAATGGCACAGATTGTCGTAGTTATCGCGAAAGGCGTTGGCATTTGTGAATAGATTGATGTGATTTTGAACGGGCTTTAGCGACGCAATTTCTTCTGGCAGATCGTAATTCGCGCCGGTCTTTTTGGGGACGAAGACTTTTTCCGTCATTCCAAGGCCCCAGGACCAGGTTCCAAACCGGGTCGGCATTGGTTCGCCGGAGGCGAGCGCGGTTCCGTTGCCGTTGAGGAAGCAATTGAGAAACGGTAATGCGACCGATACGGCACCGCCGTTCAGCATGCCTCTCAACACGCGGCGTCTGTTAAAACCATTCATATTGTCGATCCTTTGGTCTGCTTGTCTCCAGCGCCTGGCTGCAAACGGGAGGGACCATCCGAGTGGTATTCCCTGAAGGACTCTAACTTATTCACACGTTGCTGCCATGCAGCCGGGTCACGGCTGCATGGCTAAAACGAAGCGCGTTACTTAGCAGATGCAACGCGGTCCATAGTGTTGGTGTCCTCGGAAGCAACTTCCTGAGACGGGCGAACTAGGTGGACCTGCGTAAATTTCACATCGATGGCCATCGAAACAGCGGTGTTTTTTCCGGTCTTCGGATCAGGATAACCATCGGCCAAGCGATGCATTGCCCGATAGATGGACGGTGACGACTCCTGACCATAGCTTTGATGGTGCGTCGACCATGTTGTGGTCGCGTGATAGTACCAGTCTTGAATGTCGGCATATCCCGCCATCAATCCTTCGGCGCCATCAGGTGTGATCTTCATTTCAAAACGTACGCCGCGCAAGGAGTGAACGCTGCTTGTGGCGAACGTTGACGACCAGGGCATATCCACGTCTGCCGGTTCGGTGGTCAAAACGCCATCAACGATCTTGCCCTTGAACTCTTGAATGAACTGCTTGCCCCAGCGCATATCAATGCGTTGTGTTCCGCCTGGAATAAAGTCTTTCCCGGTCGCGTCCGTGAGAAGGAAATCAAGGCCGCGATAGGTGGTCACAGTCACTTCATCGTCGTTGACGATATCGTCGACACCCGTGAGTTCGATCACAAACCGGTTGAAATTATAGGTTTGCATAAACGAGTTTTCGAAGTGGTAGGCTGTGCCGTCGGGGCCCCTGAAGTTCGCGACG
>JAUIGX010000209.1 GCA_030432435.1 Alphaproteobacteria bacterium | reverse complement strand
GTGCGGTATTCCGAAGAAGATGGCACTCGAGTTGTTCAAGCCCTTCGTCTATTCGAAGCTGGAACTGTACGGAATGGCCACCACCATTAAAGCGGCCAAGCGTATGGTGGAAAAAGAGCGTCCCGAGGTTTGGGACATCCTCGAAGAGGTCATCCGCGAGCACCCAATTCTCTTGAACCGTGCGCCGACATTGCACCGTCTCGGCATCCAGGCGTTTGAACCTGTGCTGATTGAAGGTAAGGCCATTCAGCTGCATCCGCTGGTGTGTACTGCCTTTAACGCCGACTTTGACGGCGACCAGATGGCCGTGCACGTTCCATTGTCTTTGGAAGCGCAGCTGGAAGCGCGCGTGTTGATGATGTCCACAAACAACATCCTCAGCCCGGCCAACGGCAAGCCCATCATCGTTCCCACTCAGGATATGATTCTCGGCCTGTATTACGCCACGATGGATAACGAAGGCGAAAAGGGCGAGGGCATGATGTTCGGCAGCGTCGCCGAAATCGAACACGCTCTGCAAGCTAAAGCGGTGTCTTTGCATGCGCGTGTCAAGGCTCGCTACACGACCGTTGATGAGAATAAAAAGCCGGTCACAATGATCGTCGAGACTACGCCGGGCCGTATGCTGCTGGCGGAAGAGTTGCCGCGCCATGCCTCGGTGCCGTTTGAACTCGTGAACCGTCTTCTGCGTAAGAAGGACATCACCGAAGTCATCGACATCGTCTATCGTCATTGCGGTCAGAAGCAGACGGTTATTTTCTGCGACCACATCATGGTGCTCGGCTTCCGTTTCGCCGCGCGCGCCGGCATCTCCTTCGGCAAGGATGACTTGATCATTCCGAAGTCGAAAGACGGCATGGTCAAGAAGACCGAAAACCAGGTGAAGGAATTCGAGCAGCAGTATCAAGACGGCCTGATCACGCAGGGCGAGAAGTACAACAAAGTGGTTGATGCTTGGTCGCACTGTACGGAAGAAGTGGCCGAGGCCATGATGAAGGAAATTCAGAAGATCGAATCTGGAAAGTCCATCAACTCGGTTTACATGATGGCGCACTCCGGTGCGCGTGGTTCGGCTGCCCAGATGAAGCAGCTCGCCGGTATGCGCGGTCTTATGGCCAAGCCCTCGGGCGAGATCATTGAAACGCCGATCATCTCGAACTTCAAAGAGGGCCTGAACGTGCTGGAGTACTTTAACTCCACCCACGGCGCGCGTAAGGGCCTTGCTGATACCGCGCTTAAAACCGCGAACTCCGGTTACCTGACCCGGCGTCTGGTCGACGTCGCTCAGGACGCGATCATCATCGAAGACGATTGCGAGACAACCGAGGGCGTGACGGCAACACCGCTTATGGAAGGCGGAGACATCGTGTTGTCGCTGGGCGAGCGTGTCCTCGGTCGTGTGACGAACGAAGACATCTTGAATCCGGAGACCGGTGAAACGGTATACAAGCGCGGCACGCTCTTGTCCGAAGCTGAAGTGGAAGTGATTGGGAATCTCGAAATTGAGAGTCTCAAAATCCGCTCGCCGCTCACATGCGCGACCGTTGGTGGCGTGTGCGCGAGATGCTACGGACGCGATTTGGCACGCGGCACTATCGTCAACACAGGCGAGGCCGTCGGTGTTATCGCGGCGCAGTCCATCGGCGAGCCGGGTACTCAGCTGACCATGCGGACGTTCCATATCGGCGGTGCGGCGCAGCGTGGCGCCGAGCAGTCGAGCATCGAGTCTGTGTTCGACGCCAAGGTGACCATCGTGAACCGCGCGGTTGTTAAGAACAGCGACAAGATCATGATTGTGATGTCGCGCAACTGCGAAATCGTTCTGGAGGATGATCTCGGCCGCGAGAAAGCCCGCCACCGTGTGCCTTACGGCGCGAAGCTGTTTGTCGACGACAAACAGCAGGTGGAGAAAGGCCAGAAGATGGCCGAGTGGGATCCGTACACCTTGCCGATCGTTACCGAGAAGGCGGGTATCGTTCACTACATGGATCTCGTTGAAGGGATCTCGGTACGTGAGACGCTCGACGAAGCCACCGGTATCGCCTCTAAAGTCGTGGTCGACTGGAAGCAACAACCCAAGGGCTCCGATCTGAAGCCGCGTATTACATTGCGCGACAAGTCGGCGGAGCAGGGCGGTGAAGTGCTGACCTTGGACAACGGTCTTGAGGCGCGTTACTTCCTCAGCGTGGATTCGGTTTTGTCTGTGGACAACGGACAGAAGGTTAACGCCGGCGACGTGCTCGCACGTATTCCGCGGGAAAGTTCTAAGACACGCGATATTACCGGTGGTCTGCCGCGGGTTGCGGAACTGTTCGAAGCCCGTAAGCCGAAAGATCACGCCATCATTGCCGAAATCGAAGGCCGGGTGGAATTCGGGAAGGACTACAAGGCCAAACGCCGCATTGTGGTGCGTCCGGACGAGGGAGATCCCTCCGAGTACATGGTTCCGAAGGGCAAGCACTTGGCCGTGCAGGAAGGGGATTACGTCCGCAAGGGCGATCCGCTGATGGACGGCAATCCTGTGCCTCATGACATTTTGCGCGTCATGGGCGTCGAAGCGCTAGCTCAGTACCTGATCAAGGAGATCCAGGACGTCTACCGGCTCCAGGGCGTGAAGATTAACGACAAGCACATCGAGGTGATCGTTCGCCAGATGCTGCAAAAGGTCGAGATCGTGGACGGCGGCGATACAACCTTCTTGGTTGGCGAGTTGCCCGACAAACTAGAGTTCGACGCGGAAAATGCGAAAGTGCTGGCGGAAGGCGGGAAACCGGCGCGGGCGCTGCCGGTGCTCCAGGGCATCACCAAAGCATCGCTGCAGACCCAGTCGTTCGTCTCGGCTGCATCCTTCCAGGAAACGACTCGAGTGCTCACCGAAGCCGCCGTGACCGGCAAAGTCGACAGCTTGATCGGTCTAAAAGAGAACGTGATCGTCGGGCGCTTGATCCCGGCCGGCACGGGCGCGCTGATGAATCGCCTGAAGTCCCTTGCCGCGACTCGCGACTTGGAATTGCAGGCGACCAAAGAGCCGCCGATGGCTTTGCCACCGGTCGAGGAAGAGGTCGAATCCGTCGATACCGAGGTCGCGAACTAGGCCAAATCTCTAAAAACCGCAGTTTTTGGCGAAATGGGGGGCTTAGGCCCCCCATTTTTTTGAGCGTCACGAGTCCCCTGAATTCCCGTAACCCTGTGAAAAATCGAAAAAAAACTAAGTTCAATCAGCGCTTGACGGGGTGAGGGGGCGTACGTATATTCCGCCCCGTTCTTGAAGGCGTCCGGTGGTAGAGCCGTTTTTTGCGCTCTAGACGCGGATAGCAGTCGAACAAGCAAAGACATAGTGGTTCTCAGGAGCCAATTCGTAAACCGGGGCTTTTTAGCACTGGAAGAGCCGGGCATCCGGTTTGTCGCGCTTTGTAGGGCGTTGTGGTCGCATTGGTGATCATGGCGTTGCCTCGGAGGGCGCGAAACGATGCCATTTGACGTTAGGGCCGGGTAGGCCGAGGGATTTAATAAGATGCCGACGATTAACCAGATGGTCCGCAAGGGCCGCCGCACTCCGATCAATCGCAATAAGGTGCCGGCGCTGCAAAGCTGCCCGCAAAAGCGCGGTGTGTGCACGCGCGTGTACACGACCACGCCAAAGAAGCCGAACTCGGCTCTGCGTAAAGTTGCTCGTGTGCGTCTGACCAATCAGTTCGAAGTCACCAGCTACATTCCTGGTGAAGGTCATAACCTTCAAGAGCACTCCGTGGTGATGATCCGCGGTGGTCGTGTGAAGGATTTGCCGGGTGTCCGTTATCATATCATTCGAGGCACGCTTGATACGCAGGGCGTGAATGACCGTCGCCAGCGCCGTTCTAAGTACGGCGCGAAGCGGCCGAAGTAAGCCAGTAAAAGGGTCTAGTCATGTCACGTCGTCGTGCAGCCGAAAAACGCGAAATTATTCCTGACGCCAAGTATGGTGATACGGTTCTCGCGAAGTTCATTAACTCGATCATGATTCACGGCAAGAAGGGTGTGTCTGAGCGCATTGTGTATGGCGCTTTGGACCGGATCACCCAGAAGGCCTCTCAGGACGCCGTGAAGGTTTTTCACGAAGCGATTGAAAACATTAAGCCCACGGTAGAGGTTCGCTCGCGTCGCGTCGGCGGTGCAACGTACCAGGTTCCCGTGGAAGTGCGCCCGGAGCGGCGTCAGGCCCTGGCATTCCGCTGGCTTGTCTCCAACGCGCGCGGCCGTAACGAAAGCACCATGGTCGACAGGTTGTCCAACGAGTTGATGGATGCGGCTGCAAACCGCGGCGGTGCTGTTAAGAAGCGCGAAGACACGCACCGTATGGCTGAAGCCAACCGGGCATTCTCGCACTACCGCTGGTAAAGCGTATCCATTCCGCGCGAAAGAATTGAATTATGAGTATTGATACCCCCCTCGAGCGTTACCGCAACATCGGCATCATGGCGCACATTGACGCCGGGAAGACGACTACGACGGAACGCGTTCTGTATTACACCGGCCGTTCACACAAGATCGGCGAAGTTCACGATGGCAATGCCACCATGGACTGGATGGAGCAGGAACAAGAGCGCGGGATCACGATCACTTCTGCTGCGACAACTTGTTTCTGGAACGATCATCGCATCAATATTATTGATACCCCCGGGCACGTTGACTTCACCATTGAGGTGGAGCGGTCTTTGCGTGTTCTCGATGGCGCGTGTGCGGTGTTTGATGCGGTTGCTGGTGTTGAGCCGCAGTCCGAGACAGTCTGGCGCCAGGCCGACAAGTACATGGTGCCGCGTATCTGTTTTGTGAACAAAATGGATCGTATGGGCGCTAATTTCGACCGTTGTGTCGAGATGATCAAAGATCGTTTAGGCGCTCGCCCGTTGGTTATTAACTTCCCGATTGGTTCGGAAGCGGAATTCAGGGGTGTTGTCGATCTGGTGACCATGAAGGCGCTGGTTTGGCAGGGCGAAGATCTTGGCGCTAAGTTTGACGAGTTGGAGATTCCTGCCGAGCTCAAAGACAAGGCCGACGAATTGCGGCTTGCTCTGTTGGAAGCGGCCGTGGAAATGGACGACGCGGCGATGGAAGCCTATCTCGAAGGCAACGAGCCGGACGTGGACACGCTCCGCCGTTGTATTCGCAAGGGCACGATTGATGAAAAGTTTGTGCCGGTTCTGAGTGGCTCTGCGTTCAAGAACAAGGGTGTGCAGCCTTTCCTCGACGCCGTCGTGTACTATCTGCCGTCTCCGCTTGATCTTCCGCCGGTAAAAGCTTCTGTACCTGGCAAGGAAGACGAGGAAGTTACTCGTGATTGTAAGCCTGACTCGCCGTTCTCGGCGCTGGCGTTCAAAATCATGAACGACCCGTTTGTGGGCTCGCTCACCTTCATTCGCATTTACTCGGGCCGTCTTGAAAGCGGATCGGGTGTGTTGAACACCGTAAAAGACAAAAAAGAGCGCATCGGTCGTATGCTGCTCATGCACGCCAACAACCGCGAAGAAATTAAGGTCGCAACGTGCGGCGACATCGTGGCGCTGGTCGGCATGAAGGACACGACGACAGGCGATACGCTGAGTGATCCCTTCAAGCCGGTGATCTTGGAGCGTATGGAATTCCCGGATCCGGTTATCGAAGTCGCCGTGGAGCCGAAGACGAAGTCCGACGTTGAAAAGATGGGTGTCGCTTTGGCTCGTTTGGCAGCTGAAGATCCTTCCTTCCGCGTATCCTCTGATGCCGAAAGCGGCCAGACCATCATTAAGGGTATGGGCGAGTTGCATCTTGAGATTCTCGTTGACCGTATGCGGCGTGAATTCAAAGTGGACGCCGATGTCGGTGCGCCGCAGGTGGCGTACCGCGAGACAATTTCCAAAAA
>JAUIGX010000007.1 GCA_030432435.1 Alphaproteobacteria bacterium | reverse complement strand
TGTTGCCTGATCAAAGTTGATTTCCTTAGCCGAGGCCGGAGGCGTGGCTGCTAGAAAGGCGGCAAAAACAAAGGTTGATATAACTCTACTCGCAGCGCATTTAACCATGACGCAGTCCTCGCTAAAAAATACAAAAATTTATTTCGATTTCAGATTACTCAGGCACCTCGATTATTCCACCTGGCAGCGCAGGCGCATTTACGGGACGTCGCAAAGCCCGCGTGGCTTGTTCAAAGCTATATCCAAGCGCTAGGATCTTTGGCTCACTAAACGCCGTGCCCAGAAACGAAATTCCCACGGGCAAGTCATCGGTTGTGAAACCGGCCGGAACAACCAGGTCAGGGAAGCCTGTCAAATTGGCGATGTTTCGAGGCGAGATACCTGTTCCGAGCGCAGGCCCCGGCGGCGCTGCAATTTGCGCGGGGCGATTCATGCGCGTTGGGTACACCATGGCGTCCAGATTATTTTGTGCAAACATGCCTTCCACAAGCGAAACTGTCATGGGCATGAAGTAGTCGCGCAAAGCGATATAGCCAGGGTCCGTCAACTGACCGCTAGATTGCTCACGCAAAAAGAAAGTCCAGCGCTCTGGGTTCGGACCTGCTCCATCTGCCCCCAGGCTCGTATATTCGTATGCACGCTCGATGAGTTCATCGAGGTTCTTTGGATACTGAGGGGCTGTCGTCTTCAGGTAATCACCGATCTGAACTGCAAATTCCATCGGATACAGCGTGAACAATGCCGGCGAGTGGGAGTCGAGAAACCACTTAGGGTACCGCACTTCGACAAGTGTTGCCCCGGCCTTCTCCATGGCCTTTAGAGCGGATTCAATCACCCAATCCACATCCGGATCGGCGCCCATAAAGTCTCTGGCAACACCTATGCGCGCACCTTTCAGGGCGCCCGCGTCGAGGAATTGCGTATAGTCTTTGTGAAGCTTTCCTTTGCTCTTGTTGGTCGCCGGATCAGCCGGATCCACTCCCGTCATGACGCCGAGAGAGACCGCTGCGTCATAAACGCTACGCGTCATGGGCCCACCGGTATCGAGGCTCAGCGAAAGCGGGATAATTCCATCACGGCTCACCAATCCATGGGTCGGCTTAAGCCCTACAATGCCGTTGACCGTCGAGGGACTGCGAATTGACCCGCCTGTATCCGTGCCCAACCCCAGTGGCGCGTAACCTGCCGCGATGGCGACGCCTGTGCCCCCGGACGACCCCAACGGTGTACGGGTTAAATCATGAGGATTGAGTGACTGGCCGCCAAGAGAACTCTGGGATCCATTGGCAAATTCGCCCAAATTGACCTTCGCCAGAATAATAGCGCCGGACTCGCGTAGTTTCTTCACCATAAACGCGTCGTCTGGCGCCATCGACCCTTCTAAAAGAACCGACCCGCCGGTCGTCGGCATATCAACCGTATCGAAGTTGTCTTTCAGAACGACGGGAATGCCGTGAAGCGGTGATCGTGGCCCCTTTGCCGCGCGTTCCGCATCGAGCGCACGTGCAATCTCTAGCGCGTTCGGATTAAGCGAAATCACCGCATGAAGTTTTGGCCCTTGGCGGTCAAAAGCTTGTATGCGTTCGAGGCATAGCTCAACTAATTTTTCAGCAGTCAGCGTACCAGCTTCAAACGCAGCATTTAGCTCCGCAATAGTTGCTTTGTCGAAGTCAATTGACTTGGCTGACGCAATCGACGGCGCTCCGAACAATACAAGAGCAAACGCGAAAATACAGTTGATGACCATAGGCCTAGCCATTACCCAGCCTCCTTACTCAAATTGCGGCACCGACTTTCAAATTTGGGAAAGCGGCGCCTCCTCTACTGCCTAGGGTGTGCCCAAGCCTTCTTTAGAGCATGCAACAAGCGGTACGGATGCGGCCAAGGCCAGTTTAATCATCCGAAATCTACAATGCATTATTACGCCCTCTCTGCTGCAGCCCCTCCTCCGCACGAAGCAAAGAAGGGACCAACCTCAAACGCCCTTAGTTAACTGTAGCCGCATCTGCCAACGCCCTTGGCGGCGGTACGCGCGCTTGAGAGGCTTGCTCGTAGTCGTACGCTAGAGATAGCAGCGGACCCTCGGACCAAGCTGTTCCCACAAACGACAATCCAACCGGCAACCCATCGACGAGTCCCATGGGAACCGAAATAATCGGATACCCTGCGACGGCCGCGGTGGCGGTAAGTGAGGGCGGAACCAGATCGCGCTCAGCTGGAATGGGGCCAGGACCCGGCGTACCGTCCGGCGGAATAACGCCCGCAGGACCGCCTGTCGGAGTAACGATCGCAGCAACATTGTATTCACTCAAAATTCCGTCGATGCCCTCTTCCTGGGTCATGCGCTTGCCTGCCGCGAGAGCCTCTATATAGGCGGGGTTCTGACGGCCACCCTCGGTCGCCTCCGAATCTTCGAAGAGGTCCATGGTGTGCATGCTTTCACGGGGATCGGTCTTGCTGAACTCTATAAGATCGGCAAGGGTTCTCACAGGCACCGTATCCGGCATAGTCGCAAAGTAGTTGTTCAGATCTTCTTTGAAATCATGCAACAAGATCACCCGCATTTCAGGCCGGCTATCGACTATGGCGTCCGCCGGAATATCTACTAGCTCAGCACCCTGAGCTTTAAGCGTTTCCAGAGCCGCATCGAACACCTGCCTCGTCACGTCGGCCGTGTTGCCGTAGGCCTGGAGTACGCCAATCCGCTTACCTTGCAGTGCCGTATCGCTAAGAGCAGCCACATAGTCTTTTTTGTTCGCATCCGAATCTGCCGACCAGGGGTCGCCCGGATCGGTACCGGCCATAACGTTCAGCATCATGGCGACATCCCTTACCGTCCGTGCCATCGGGCCGGCAGAATCCTGAGTCAGACTGATGGGTACAATTCCCCGCCGAGAAACGAGAGCGATAGTCGGCTTCATGCCAACAACACCGTTGACGTTAGAGGGGCCAACAATAGATCCTCCCGTCTCCGTACCGACGGCACCGGCTGCGAAGCTCATGGCTGCAGCAATACCAGAGCCGTTGCTGGAACCCGCCGCTGAACGCGTCACATCGTAGGGATTATGCGTACTTCCCCCGAGCGTGCTTCCGTTCAAAGAGGCTGCATTGCGAAAGCCAGCAAACTGCGAAGTATTGGCCTTCCCCAATATCACTGCACCCGCGGCGCGCAGGCGCTTTACAACTTCGGAATCCACCGCAGGGTAATTTTCTTCAAGAGCATACGAGCCGGCTGTCGTCGGCATACCGACCGCATCATGATTGTCCTTAAAGAGGATCGGCACGCCGTCCAGCGGGCCAATCGCCTGTCCCGCCGCGCGGCGCGCATCAGACGCAGCCGCTTGTTCGAGCGCATCCGGCGCAACCATGATGACGCCGTTGAGAGGCCCGTCCATGGTTTCAATGCGGTGGATGTAACCCTGAGTTATTTCCGCCGAGGTGGTTTTGCCAGACGCGAGATCCGCTGATATTTGCGAGAGCGGAACCTCTTCTACTGAGTAGGGGGTCGGCGGCGGTTCGTCTTTCGAGCATGCGGCAAGTCCGATCGAACAAACCACTGCAAAGCTCGTCATCAAAGTGCGGTACGACATAGTAGTGTTCCCCGTGTATATGTTGAATCGAAAGCCCTTACTGGCCTTTTGAAAATTGCTTGTATACTTTTGGAGGTGTGCGTTTCTGCGAGGCCTGTTCGTAGGCGTAGCCAAATGCAATCAAATCCTTCTCCGACCACTTCGGCCCTACAAAAGAAAGGCCGATGGGCAGTCCCTCAACATTTCCCATGGGCACCGACAGGTTAGGATACCCGGCAAGCGCCGCATTTCCGCTGATCGACGGGGGTCGAGAACCTTTTGGCCGTTCAAGCGCTGCGCCGCCGCTTACGGTTCCATCAGGTTCCAGCAAACTTGCCGGGCCCCGAGTAACGGTGACAAGAGCACTCACACCATAGTCCTCGAAAGCCTTGCCATAACCTTCCGGCCCGGCCCGGCGCTGCGCGTACTCTAGAATTTTTTGATATTCAGGGTTCTGTCGCCCACCTTCCAGCGCCATCGCAGCGTCCAGGTGTTCCTGGCCGTGGATATTTTCGCGCGGATCGGTTTCGTTGAACTCTATAATGTCGGCAAGAGTGCGAATCTTCACAGCTTCAGGTGCATTTGCAAGATACGCCGCCATATCTTCCTTAATGTCGTAATACATGATGAGCCGCTGTTCCTGACTAGTGTCTTCCAGCACATCATCAGGAAGTTCGACTAGCTCAGCACCCTGCGCCGTCAACACCTGAAGCGCCTCTTCAAACAAAGGAAGGGTGTCTTCGTTGACGCTACCTGTATTGCGGAATACACCTAGTCGCACACCTTGCAACGCCCCCGTACTCAACCCGGCCACATAGTCGGCCTTGTTCGCATCGGCATCTTTCGACCATGGATCGCCAGGGTCCGAACCCGCCATAGCATTGAGCATCATCGCAAAGTCCGTAACGGTGCGTGTCATGGGACCTGCGGTATCCTGGGTGAGACTGACCGGCACAATGCCGCGCCGCGAAATAAGTGCCATCGAGGGCCGCATTCCAACGAGCCCCATGATCGACGATGGCCCCATGATAGAGCCCGTTGTGTCAGTACCCACAGTGGCCGCAGCCAAGCTAGCCGCGCTGGCGATACCTGAGCCGTTACTTGATCCGGCAGCCGTGCGATCTAAATCATATGGATTGCGCGTTCCGCCGCCGACGGTGCTTCCCGCAAACGCCGCTGTTGTACGTAACCCCGCCCATTGCGATGTATTGGCTTTGCCGAGAATAACAGCCCCCGCAGCCTTCAATCTTTTAGCGACTTCAGAGTCTCGCGCAGGAAAGTTTTCGAGCATGGCATAAGAACCGGCTGTTGTCGGCATCCCGACTGCATCGATATTGTCCTTGAGAAGAACGGGAATACCGTCAAGTGGCCCCAGTGCTTGCCCTGCGGCGCGGCGCGTATCAGATGCAGAAGCTTGCTCAAGAGCGTTAGGCGCAATCATGATGACGGAATTCAATGCATCGTCATAAGTGTTGATGCGCTCAATGTACGCATTGGTAACTTCAACTGATGTTGTTTTACCCGCCGCCAAGTCTGCAGATATCTGAGACAACGGAACGTCCTCGACCATGTAAGGCGCGGGAGGTGGTTCGGCCTCGGAGCACGCGGCAAGCGAGAGTGAAAGGATCAAGCCAAAGCAGATCAATATACGATTTATCATTGCCACACCCCCAAGTGCGAATAACTCAAATTATTACGTTATTGACTCGTCACCGCCTGCTTGTATGCCGCTGGTGGAACGCGCATATGCGATGCTTGCTCATACGCATAGCCGAACGAGAGAAGCATCTGCTCTGACCAAGCGGGACCGATGAACGACAACCCTACCGGCATACCGTCCACCAATCCCATAGGCACTGTCAGTATTGGATAACCTGCAATTGAGGCGTAGGTGGTTGCATGCGGCGGCTTGGCGCCCTTCTCTTCACGCAGAATCACCGAATGCTCCGGCACAATTCCGTCAGGGGGAATCGCTTCCCCCGGGCCCTTTGTAAGCGCAAGCACTGCCTGCACGTTAAAATCCGAGAGCCACTTGTCGATACCTTCATCACGGGCTTTGCGCAGACCAGTGGCCCGCGCTTCTTTATATTCGGATTCGCCGAAGCCTTTAGTCGCTGAGGCCGTTTCGAAAATCTCCTGACCGTGCATGCTCTCACGCGGGTCGGTACGATTAAACTCCATGAGATCTGTCAGGGAACGCGTTTTCACCTCTGGCGGCGTTCCCGCAAGATATGCATTTAGATCCTGCTTGAAATCGTAGAACAGGACAGTCAATTGCTCCTGACTCAAGTCTTCGAGCAACTCTTGCGGCACCTCTACCAGTTCCGCACCTTGCGTCCTCAGCACATCAAGCGCCGCATCAAACACCGGTTGGGTCGTCTCGGAATACCCCTGCGTACCGCGAAGGACGCCCAACCGCACACCCTTCAACGATCCCGCGTCCAGTCCCGAAACATAGTTCGTTTTGTGACCATCGGCTTCAGCGGATTGCGGATCTCCGGGGTCACTCCCCGCCATCACCGTGAGCAACATGGCTGCATCCTTGACGGTACGCGTCATCGGCCCGGTGCTGTCTTGAGTATGGCTGATAGGCACCACACCGCGCCGGGAAACCAATGCAATCGTCGGCTTGATACCGACAAGCCCGTTCGTCGACGAAGGACAAACAACCGACCCATCAGTTTCACTGCCAATTGTGCCGGCAGCAAAGCTAACCGCACCGGCAACACCAGAACCCGAACTCGACCCACAGGTGGAATTGTCTAGATTGTATGGGTTATGCGCCCCGCCGCCGACGGTGCTGCTACTGAACGATGCCGTTGTGCGAAATCCGGCGAACTGATCTAAATTGGTCTTCCCGAGAATGACCGTGCCGGCCGCTCGCAACCGTCTTGCAACCTCAGAATCCTGAGCAGGATAGTTGGCCTCCAGCGCATAGGACCCGGCGGTCGTCGGCATCCCAAGCGCATCGATATTATCCTTAAGAAGAACAGGCACACCATCTAGCGGACCGAGTATGGCACCGCTCGCTCGCCGTTTGTCGGAAGCAGCCGCCTGCTCTAGAGCATCCGGCGCAACGAGGATGATAGAATTCAGAGGACCATCGAACTTTTCGATACGCGCAATGTAAGCTTTCGAAACCTCGACCGAGGTGACTTTTCCAGCGGCAAGATCATCTGCAACTTGGCTGAGAGTGACCTCTTCCACTTCATAAGGCGTAGCCACCGAAGCGGCGGTCGGCTCGTTTTCCGAACACGCCGCAAGAGAGATCACTAAGGCAATCGGGAGATGAACCAAAAGACGGCGTGACATGGTCATTTCCCTTTTGGTCCCCTCGACGCCTTTAGTTGGCCGGGCCAAGTGGTGGAGGCGGAACACGCGCTTGCGCCGCCTGTTCGTATGCATACCCCAGAGACAACAGTGTTTGTTCCGACCACTTCGGCCCAACGAAGGATAAGCCGACAGGCAAGCCATCCACCAACCCCATCGGCACGCTAAGGTTTGGATACCCGGCCACCGCCGCATTACCGCTTACCGACGGAGGAACTGCCCCTTTCGGACGAACCGAAGCGACGAAGTCTTTGGCCGTACCATCGGGAATGATGAGACCGGCCGGACCGGCGGTAAGGGCCACGACAGCATCTAAATCGTGCTCCCGTATCGCCCGTCCGTATCCGTCTTCTCCTG
Source organism: Alphaproteobacteria bacterium (assembly GCA_030432435.1). Classification (GTDB taxonomy): domain Bacteria; phylum Pseudomonadota; class Alphaproteobacteria; order Rhodospirillales; family Rhodospirillaceae; genus UBA11612. The sequence continues at coordinate 27,261 of JAUIGX010000007.1, read as the reverse complement.
CTCTCTTCTTCGCGTATACCAAAGCTTCTACAAATTCGGGGTTCTGGCGGCCACCGGTGGTAGCTTCAGCTGCTTCCAAAAGATCTTGGTCCAACATGCTTTCGCGCGGGTCGGTACGATTGAACTCAATAATATCGGCCATGGTGCGAACCTTGACGACTTCGGGTGCGTCAGCAAGGTAGGCCGCCATGTCCTCCTTAATATTGTAGACCATGATGGCCCTTAGCTCCTGGCTGACATCTTCTATTGTGTCGTCAGGAAGTTCGACAAGTTCAGCACCTTGGGCCGCCAGCACCTGAAGAGCTGCATCGAACACGGGTTGCGTTCTTTCGTCATATCCACCTGTGTTGCGAACCACGCCTAAGCGTGCACCTTTCAGTGCATCAGCACTTAGTCCTGCTGCGTAATCGGCCTTGTGCGCGTCGGCGTCCGCCGACCACGGGTCATCTGGGTCAGAGCCAGCCATAGGCGTCAGGAGCATGGCAAGGTCTTTCACCGTACGTGCCATCGGTCCCGAGGTGTCCATCTCCAGGCTGACCGGAACAATGCCGTCGCGGGATATAAGAGCGACTGTGGGCCTGATGCCGACCACGCCGTTATGCGAGGACGGGCTGACAATCGAACCGGTCGTATCGGTTCCGACTGTCGCCGCAGCGAAACTGACAGCGGCGGCGATTCCGGAACCCGAACTTGAGCCCGAGGCCGTTCGAGCGTGGTCGTAAGGATTGTGCGGCCCCTTGCCGACCGTACTTCCATTCAAGCCCTTGGTAGTGCGAAAGCCTGCCCACTGGGAGGTGTTCGCCTTTCCAAGGATAACCACACCCGCAGCACGTAGGTGTTTCGTAACGTCAGCATCTTGCGCGGGCATATTTTCTTCAAGCAAATAAGATCCTGCGGTAGTCGGCATGCCCACGGCATCGATATTGTCTTTGAGTAAAACCGGGATGCCATCTAGTGGCCCCAGAGCCTTTCCATCTGCGCGCCGCTTGTCTGATGCAGCAGCTTGCTCCAGTGCATCCGGTGCAATCGCAATAACAGAGTTTAAGGGAGCATCGTGCGCTTTGATTCGCGCGATGTAAGCTTCGGTCACGGCGACGGAAGTTGTATTTCCAGCCCCTAGATCGTCGGAAATCTGACTAAGGGAAACTTCTTCCACCGCGTAGGGCGCAGCCTGTGTCTCCGGCTCCTCCTGGGAACATGCGGCAAGCACAAGAGAAAAGGCCAGCGGAAGATAAATTACCGAGCGACGACGCATCGTTATGTTCCCTATCCGATTATTATTTATCGCGCGGGCGGTTTAATCCGCCTCAATGACAATTCGAACTTCTCTCATGCAGAGATACAGAAGAAGTGTTCTATCAAGTTGGTATCGCGAGCTTGTTACGGGCTAGCTAGGGAGGCTGGAAATTCCCAGCCTCCCTTTCGTCGTTTGCTCTTAGACCTTAGTACTGGAAGCGAATGCCCGCGCGGAACTTCCGCCCAATACGGTCGTAGTTATCATTGTCCTGACCTTGCCAGTACCCGCTTCCAGGATTACCGGCAACCAACGGCGGATCTTTGTCGAACAGATTTTCTGTCACAAAGAACACCGTAGCCCTGTCGTCCATGACCTTATAGCTGAGTGAAAGATCAAAAATACTTGTCCCCGAGATCTTATTGTCAAATCCGAGGGTCGGAGCATTGGGTGTCGAAACTGGACACGCCGACGTACAAACAACAGCGCCGTTGTAATACGTCACGCTAGTCTCGCCGCGCCACGTGAGTGTTCCGGAGAACGCATCAAGACCATAGGTCGCAGAAACCATGTACTTGAACTTGGAGATCGGCAAGCCGCCACTAGCCCCCAAGCTACCGCTCAGAATGGACCCGGCGCCTTCGATAACGTTTTTGCCGTCGTCGGTGCTGAGTGTATCGTAATACGTTCCCAGGGCACGGAGAGAAACATTCCCGCCCCAATCCGAGACAATATCCGCCATATCAAAATTATAGCTGGCCTCGAAATCGATGCCGCGGGCTTTTTGAGTTAGTACGTTTGCTGGCAAGACGCGCACAAAGTTGATGATACCGTTGGCGTCCCGTTCGATAAATGAGCAGATCGCCGTGTCACCTTGGAAGCAGGCATCCACATAACTCTGTGCGTTTAGGGAAACGATCGCGCCTTTAATGTTGATGTTATAAAAATCCACCGACGCACCGAACCCGGGCAACCAAGCCGGTTGATAGACAACGCCAACGCCCGTCGTATCCGCTTTCTCCGGCTTGAGGTTTGGATTGCCTTCAATGCGGGTAACAATGACCGAACTTACGTTGTTTGACGGGTCTGTAACCTGGCCTGTACCGGACCGCCCGGCGATGAACAATTCACCAAGGCCCGGTGCACGGATGTCACGCGAACGCGTAGCGCGGAAGGTAATATCGCTGATCGGAGTATAAGTTGCGCCCACCTTCCAAGTGGTGACGAAGCCCGACGTGCTGTAGTCCGTGAGCCGCACGGCCGCATTGAAATCGAGTTCCTCCGCCCAAGCTGTATCTTGAGCCAAAGGAATCACGGTTTCGACAAAACCTTCCGTCACATCGTACTTGCCTGTGGTTTCGGTGAAGTTACCGGCGAAGAACGCTCGGTTCTGATCGAAGTCAGTTGCAATGCTGTTGCCTTTCTCAATGCGGTGTTCGGCACCGAAAGCAACAGAAACCGGTCCGGCCCAAGTCGAGAACGGCTCACCGGACATGCTGCCGGCAATCACATCTTGGGTAAGTTTGATCAGGGAATAGCCCGACCGGGACACGTAATCCACCGCCGCCTGAGAATTCACCCCGATGCCAAACGCATTCCAGGCCACGCACCCGTTTCCAGGGTCGGTAAGTGTCGAACGACAAACGATCGCGCCTGTATTTGGATCAATAACCGCATCTTCAGCTTCAGCTTTGCGAGCTTTTAGATAAGTGCCCGGCGTTCTGACCGATGCGTGACTGGTACTTTTCGCGTAGGAAAAGTCCCAGGCCCAATTGGTTGAGAAAGCATCAAAGCTACCTTCCGCGCCGGCTACATAACGGCGGAGCGTCCGGTTGTTATCCGCGCCAAACTGGCGCAGGTCCGCGTTGGTTGAGCCCAAAGTAAGCGTGGTGATGCCGTTCGCGTCCATTGCCGCCTGTACGGAGGCCGGGATGAAAGGATTGCCCGATTTGGCGGTAATGCCGCCGAACTGGAACTGAGGCACGCCTGAGACACTAAGAGAATCGGTATATGACCATCCCCACTCGGCATAAACATTGACGTTGTCGGTGACGTCGTAGCTGCCGCGTAGATAAGCATTTACGCGCTTGAGCCGCGAGGCCAAAACCGGGTCTTGGTTGATTCGCGATACCTGCCAATCGCCGCCCGAATGTGCAGCGCCGTACACCGTTCCAAAATCAAACGGTAAGGGCTCGCCACCTTCTCCAAACATGATGCCGCGCAAAATATTGCTGCCGCTGTCGTCGCCCAGAATCAAACCGCCGCGCGTACCGAAGGCAAAGCCGGTGTTTTGGGCAATTAAATACTGGGGTGCCGTTGGATCTGTCGACCAAGCCGGGTTCACAACGATTGTCGGGCTAGCTTCTGACCATCCGCGTGCATTGCTCGGGTCGGGATACCCATTGAGAACGCCTTGGTTGAAGGTGTGTTCACCAAAGGCCAAGAGATGGCCTCGACCATTAGCGAAAGGCGTGCCCGCTGTCAGAGAAACTTTGTAGTTTTCGCCGTCACCGCGCGAGGTGATACCGCCGGTAACGTCGCCCTTTATGCCCGTAAATTCCTTATCGAACACAAAGTTGACAACACCAGCAAGGGCGTCCGAACCGTAGACAGCCGACGCGCCGCCTGTCACCACATCAACGCGCGAAATGAGTCCGTTTGGAACCGCGTTAATATCAACCGCACCACCGTTGTTGTTGAAGCCCGCAAGGGTGGTACCCACAATGCGCTTGCCGTCAACGAGAATAAGAGTGCGGTTGGGGTTGATACCCCTGAGGTTCAGGTTTTGGACGCCGCCGGTCATATCGGCTGCGGAGGAGTTCTCTGTCGTTAGGCTGTTTGTAAACGCCGGCAGTCTGTTGACCGCTTCAGAGATATTAGTCACCGCCATAACATTGAGTTCGTCAGCGCCCAAGACCGACACTGGTGTTGGTGCCTCGTAACCGTCGCGGACGATGCGCGATCCGGTAACAACTATTTGTTCAACATCTAGCTGCGCTGTTTCAGATTGGGCCTGCGCCGCGTGCGGCGCTTGTGTCCCGATGGCCAGTAGAGCCACTACGGCGGTGGAATAGCGTAATTTTGAAGTAGATGAAGTTTTTAGGTGAGCGAAGGTCATGACGGTATTTCCCCTAAGACTATGGTTGTTCCTGGTAGCCTCCCGTTCGACTTTTAGACTTCTCCCCCTGGAGAATTGGCAATACGTTCTGAGATTGCTTTTACGCCCCTTAAACTCTCAAGCGGCTTTCCCCAAAAAACCACGTATTGCCTGAGCAGGTGCACAAATCATCACCCCACATAAAATATTTCGCAAATCATGCAGAGATGTGCCTAGAAACCCACTCATACTAGAAAGAATCCGCTTCAATTAACGAATTTTCGTGAAGACCAGCATTATTATTGTTTTGCTGATTACAGTTTTGTGATTCCACTTGCGACTTATGGCCCCAATCCAAAGCACTTGCACCATCGCCAACTAAAAACGAAGCGCCTAACTCGGTGCTATAAGATTTCGAACCATACATAAGACGTGGAGCCTCTTTAGTGTGCGAATAGACACGTAGAGAGCAGGTTGCCCACACAACTACACGGAATATCGCATCGCACAATTTATGCTGCATTGCATAAATGTTACGCCTCATCTCAAATCTGTCAACGCAAAAAACGAATCTGAAAGCCACCCTTGTGGGCACCTAAATGCTCAATCGCATTTGACTCGATATCCCCAAGTAGGCCTTTCATGCCAGGCCGAAACCCTATCGTAGGGAATTTTTTTGAAGGGCTGATCTCTGCTCCTCAAGGCTGCCAATTTTTTAGAGCTGTCTCAAAAAATTGAGAAAATCAGCGCTCTTCACAGGCGACAAGACCGCCGACCGGAACTATTACCTCCCAGCCACCTTCGCCGGACAACCGCAGACTGCCCTGAGGAATAACAGCCCCGCGCGAAATTCCCGCGCGCTTTTCAAAACCGAGATCAACGCGAAGCGTGTACTGGTTTTGTTGAAAGGTTTGTATTTCGAACTGCCCAAGTACTTGCTCCCCTTCCGCCTGCGCGCGCGGGAACTTCATACTTTGGCCATTAATAACCATATGGGCCTCACCATCACGCCCATTGAACAAAATCAGATTTCGCTCTGACGACCGCGACCACAGAAATAAACCACACTCACCTGCTGTAAGTGTCTGCGGGGACAGCGTTCCGATACGATTTTCGCCCTCAGCTAAGGTCGAAGCCACCTGCTGTGTAGTCGGCACCGATCCAGATGGCCCGGTCATAGTACCGCACCCAGTCAGCAGAATCGCCAGAAACAGGGGCCCGCCTAGATTGGCCACGACTCTGAACATGTTGTTGCTCATCCCCACCGTCCATTCTGAACAAGCGTATAGGCGCCGCCTTCAATTGCAAAGCCTACAGCCGCCAGCATTGATGCAAGGGCATCATTTCCCGTGCTGACGGATGCTTGAAGATTAAAAGTCCGATCATTTTGAACAACCATCGCGACAGAAACAAATTCGGAGCCTGCCCGGCCTACCAAGGGTATGGTGATGGCACCATCGGCACAGGAGGCCGAGCCGGAAAGAACCGGCCCCGTCCACGCTAAGCCGGCTGACGGGCGCGACAGGGCATCCGTCTGTAGATCTGCATCCACAGACCTACACCCGCGCGCGTCGAACGTAGCCTCACGTATATTTAACGCAACGCTACCACTGACCGGCACAATAACCGGCAACTGGTCTACCTGTGCAGCGAGCACAACGTCACGGACTGCCAAGAATGCACCCAGCCCGCGTTCGATGGTTGCCGTTCCCGCCAAGGCTCCAGGGCCGTCCATGTGCACGCGGATAGATGCGCGGCCAAATACCAACGCGCCTGGTTTAAATGATATATGAACATCGCCGACCCGTACGCCGCGCCATACAACGCCTTCAAGCGCACCCTTCCAAAACGCACCGACAGCTCGGTCATAGGAAATCCCGAACCGCTCCACTCCCAGCCAGGATACGACGACCGATAGCGGAAGTGTGAAAACGCTGAAAATTACAAACACCGTAATGAAGACAGCACTTAATCTCTTCGCGCTCACAGTGTCCCTCCGCCGCCAAGAGTAATTTGAGCGCGCACGGTCGTGTCGTCGTTGCGTTGAATAAAGGCCCGTGTGACACCGATTCCGTGCCTTTCGTGGAGCGTTATTGTCCAATCGAACAGAACGGTTGATTCTGTATTGTCGAGCCATATGTCTAGGCCTCCTCCCACAACGGGCTGAAGCCGTGTGATGGAGAGACCAGCCTCACGTGCCGCAGCGCTAACGACAGCTCGGATCGACTGAATATCGGCCCCCGCATCAACTTTGATCAAATTTTGCGCGCTAATAATATCGGCGGCACTCTCCTCGACGTCTTTGAGATAAGCCAACGCGTCGTGATTAGCCGCCGCTGCCGCTGCGCGATACTCCATCAAGGGCCTCATCGCGAACTGATACACAATAAATAACATCGCTATCAAACCAAGGCCGACCAACAAACTCTGCTCACGTCCCGTTCTATCTGTCCACCACTGCCGTACTATTTGAGTCATGGCACTTGCACCGTAATATCAGCGACAATCCGTTCTCCTTGTTGGCGCGCGCCGCCCTCTCGAACGATACCTCCATTAGAGGACACGATACTCTTGATCTCTTCCATGGTGTCGAACGAAGGCAACGAGAGACTAACCGCAACTTCACGCTGCGCGCCATCAAAACGTAGAGAGTCGATTTCCGCCCCCTCGACAGCCGCGACACCGGCATACAACAAACCGCTAGTGCTCAAGAAGGTATTAGAGGCTCCCGCATTGAGTTGATCTGCATGAGCACGCATTTGTGTGCGCGCGTTTACAAGGCGGGTCCCTTGCGGCATCGCATCATGAAACACCGCCTCGGCACGTGCATATGCGGCGTTGGTTTCGCTGTTGAGGCGAATGCCTCCGGCGATCTGCAACGCCGCCGCAAGCGCAAGGCTCGCGCCGGCTAAAATTGCGGCTCGGCGCCAATGTGTGCCCGGTAGCGCCCATTTTCTCCGAGGTGCATACTTCCCTTGAAGCAAGTTGAGGGGCTTGGTGCCCGACAATGCGGCATACGCTAGTTCTAGAATCTTACTGTCACTTAGCGCTGGCGCCGAAATCACGCGCTCACTTTGCGCCAGTCCGGTAGGAAGAAACTTTGAAGGATCGTCAGCGTAAACGCGGATATCGCCCGACGCCGGCAACAGATCGCTCACAATATATGTGAAGGCATCTCGTTCGATTGTGAGTCCGCCCTCCGCAACGCGCGCGATAATCATGCCGTCATGCTCTGTTATCGACACCGCACTCTCTGCCACACCCGCAACCAGATAATCTGGGACAAGAGCAGTCGGCTCCACCCCCATTTCAGAAAGCACATTCACCCACGCGTCCATTTCAGACTTAGCCGCATAGGCGATAAGGCGGCGGTTTGAATTCCGCTCTCCTAGCGCAAAGTGCAGAGTACCGCGGTCCACGGCGATGTCATCTTCCAGTAGAAACGAGACTGCCTCGCGTGCGCGAGTTTCGCTGACAGCGGGCATTTCAACCGACTTAACGGTGACCGCCTCACCCGGAAGCACCACCCAAACGCGATCTGGAGTATTGTGCCCATTGAAGGAAAACTTCTCTCCGGTCGCTGCGCAACCCGCGCTAACGATCGCGCCCTTATCGTCGTCGAATAGTGCCCACGAAACTGTCTCATTCGACCGCCTCGGTACTCTTATAATGATCGTATGAGTCACTCGAACGCTCCGTATCTACGTGCCAGAGTGCGCACGCGGCCACCGTGATCGACCTCGATGGTAGAACTCAACGAGGAGACTGCATCGTAGTACTGCACCTGAGCCTCTAGGTTATAGAACTGGGTTCTCAAGCCGAATTGGCTGAGAACCTCCTGATCAAGCGCCAATCCCGCGAAAGACGCATCTTGGAAAAAATCGTCAATACTACGGAACCCGCTGAAAGGACGGCGCGCAATTGTGCGTACAGCTTCATCCAACCGGAGTTCACGGCCGGTTAGCATCACAAGCAACGGGGCATCGACCTCGCGCAACGTGTTCACATTGATGACGGAGAGTTCCGGCCCAGAATGGGCGCACACGAATGGACGAATGAGGCGGTAGACGCTCTCGGTGTAACCCGCGATTGAGCGCAATTCACTAGGCTCAGCCAGTAAGGTATCACCCGTCCGGTAGGGAGGTTCCATGACGGCATATACGAAATCTTCTGCACCACGCGGAGCCGGCACAGAATCCGTATCCACCCAGTCTAAAAGCGCCGCCGCCAGAGATGCTGCTGCATCCGAGTCCAAGCCCAAGGCTTCGAGAAGATTGCGGTATTGCACAAGACCCGTTTCTCGTTCCGCGTAGCGCCCGTCCAGGTCGGCCATAACGACGCTGTTCAGATTAAAACAATTTCCGCCATCGGTAATAACGCCGCCGATGCTGCCGCCATCAATGGGAAAATTCACAGCCTGGCGTGCCCAAGGGTCGTTCAGGGTCGAACGGTCCGGACTGACTTTCCAACTGCGCCAAATAACCTGCCGCGCGAGTTCTTCTGCCCCTATTGCATACCACCGCGCCTGCTGTGTCATCTGTATGTTTGCGGTACGGCGAATGGCAAAACGAATGTCGTCCGTGATGGCCAATGCGACCGACGACATGAACACGATAAGCAACAATACAGTGATGAGCGCCACACCGCGTTCAGATTCGCAACCTCGGTAGCCATCGCATTTTTTTCTGAAATAGGTGGCCATCACTGCCCCTCTCACCGACCCGGCGCCAGAAACACTTGCCGAACTCGACCGAGCCCGACGATTTCAGCATCTACCGCTACTGCATCCGGCAGTACCATGTTGCCTTCTCTCTGCGAGCGCCATTGATCGCTCCACACCCCGCCCGAAAGGAAAGAAACCGATAGTTCTTCAACGCCTTTCAGCAAGGCCATAGATGAAACCGGAGTGTCCGAGGTTGGGTCCAAGCGCGCGCGGACGCGCCGAATCAATGTGTCTTTATCGACTTCGTACTCGACATATTGCAGTGAGCTGCGCGGTTCAGCTCCCATAGGGTTATCCCAACCCCCACGCACAAAAGCGAGTAGTGGACCCTGCCCCACTGGCTTGCCGCCCACAAAAGCAAACTGACCGTGCCCACCATAAACACCGCGCACCGGGCGCAATGTGATCTGTGCAAAGTCGCCCTTCATAATGGAACGAGCCAGCTGAAGGTCACGGATTTCGTTTGATGCCACGGTCAGGGCACTTTGGCCTCTCAATGACGCGCCGATAAGTGCTGAGGCGGCCGCCGCCAACAGAGAAAATGCAAGCAGCGCCACCAACATCTCGACCAATGTAAATCCGGCGGACATGGATTTCATTTTTCGCCTCGAAATGCCGTGACATCAGAAAGTATGGTGTCATCATCCGCGCGGCGAACGGCGACGTTAACTTGCGCGATACCCGTATCGGACGTAGCGGAGACGGTTTCCGTCCACAACCACCGTTGCCCCGCCAGATCTACTTCCCCCGCATTCGCACCGGCAATAAGCTCTTGTGGTGCCGCAAGAGATTCGATCAGCTGGTTTTCAGCGACAATTTCGGCCAGCAAACGCTCGCGGATCGCGTTCGTCGTGATCGCGCTTTCACCCTGAATATTCAAAAGAGCAAGAGCGGCAACGCTGAACACACTCAGCGCTACTAGTATTTCGATTAGGGTGAACCCTTCTGCCTGACGTTTAGAGTTATAACTCGCCATGAACCTGCACCAAGACATCGCCGCGACCATTGCCCGACACCGCGTATTGCTCGCTACCTTCTGTAAAAGAGACAGTGAAAGGCGTGCTGAAACCCGTGGATTCGAACAACACTGTCGGCTTGTACGGCGCCTTCTCGTCAGTTTCTACGCGGCCCAAACGATTCCCGTCGCGCTGAACTGAAACAACACCTCCGCCACTCCATGTCTCGGGTCCGAAATACCTGTCCCCCTTTAACTCAACCCATTCGCCGCCACGGAACCTATAAAACGCATACCCTTCACCAGACACGGACAAACCCATCGGCATTCCGGTAACAACACTTTCTTGGGCGGCCATCGTTGCTCGCGCGGCGAAGCGGTGCGCCTGCTCGGTAAGCGGCGCTTCACCGCCCGGCATCCTTAGAACGACCGTCGATGCCAGAAGTCCCATGATCACAAGCACGACCAATATCTCGATCAGCGTGAAACCGCGCTTGTTGTCGGAATGCATAATGTTAGTTCCAGTTTCCGATGTCTGCGTCCTGGCCTTCCCCGCCCAATCGGCCGTTAGCACCTAGGGAGTAGATATCGAACACACTATGTTCGCCGGGATATACGTATTGATAGGGGCTACCCCATGGGTCCTCCGGTAGCCGGCGAACATAGCCATCCTTTCGATACTTGCTGGAATTCGCCAAGTTATCCGGCGGTGCAACGAGAGCATCAAGTCCGTGTTCCGTGGAGGGATAAACGAGATTGTCCAGACGGTACATTTCAACGGCCTGCTCAAGAAGATTGATATCTGCTTTGGTCTTCTCGATCATCGCTTGGTCCTGGCTGGGCAGAACGTTCAAAATTACAAAAGTCGAGAGGAGGCCGATGATTACGATCACGACCATAATTTCGATAAGCGTGAATCCTGCCTCGGTTTGATGCTGTGCCCGACGCGGCGATTTAGATTTGTAATTGCTGGTATGTGTCATGAGTTTAAAGCAGTGCCAATGAATTGAGTTGAAGAATTGGCAAGAGTATTGCCAAGACAATGGATGCAACCACTGCGCCCATCGCCACGATAATGAGTGGTTCGAGAAGGCTTATCGCCGTCGATGTAAAGGACTCAAATTCGTTTTCTAGGTGTTCGGCGGCCTTTCCGAGCATGACATCAAGACGCCCGGTGTTTTCACCAACAGAGGACATGTACACAACCATTGGCGGAAATACGTTGGTCCGGCGCAAAGCTGCCGACAAGCTCGAACCTTCTCTGATAGATGAAGCCACTTCGGCAACAGCATCCTGCAACACCAGATTTCGAACAGTTCCTTTTGCCGCGCCCAGACCTTCCACAACAGGAGAGCCACTAGCAACGAGCGTGCTCAAGGTGCGCGCGAGACGTGCTGCATGAAGACCGCGAAGGAGCTTACCGACGACCGGGGTGCGCAACAAAGCAGCGTCAACGCGGCGGCGGAACGCTGGCCGCTCCAACGCCAGTACAAACGCCGCGGCGGCGATAACAAGAATGGCTAGCCCCGCCAACCCGAACGTATTCATACCTTCTGAAACAACGATGAGGATGCGAGTAAGTAGCGGAAGTCCCTGACCAAGAGTGTCAAATTGTGAAACGACTTTGGGAACAACAAATACCATCAGCAAAGCAACCACACTCGCGGCTACCGCCGTCAAAACGATAGGATAGATTAACGCCGCAAGAACTTTAGAACGCAGTCTCTCACTTCTTTCCAAGTGATCCGCAAGACGTTCTAAAACGACACCAAGATTCCCGGACATTTCACCCGCAGCAACTAACGCTCTATATAACGGGTTGAAAACATGAGCATGCTGCGCCATCGCGTCAGACAACTTAAACCCCTCCATGACGCTCGCCCGAACGGCCATCAGCGCCGAACGCATGGTTTTGTCTTCGGCTTGAAGTCCGATGGTGTGTAGCGCCTCTTCAATAGGGGCCGACGCACTAACCATGGTCGCCAGTTGTCGCGTCATCAGCATAACTGTCGACGCGCTCACACGGCGACGGGTCAGCCATCCAAGATGCCGCAATCGGGCCACTCCAGCCTTTTGCGCCACCGGTTCCAACTTAAGAGGAAGCAACCGAATTCGGCGCAGTTCCCGCCGCGCCAAACGGGCCGTATCGGCCGATATTACGCCCTTTTTTGTGCTGCCGTTAAAATCGATAGCCTCATACTCAAACGCCGCCATGTTCGCCTCCATCCTGACGGCAAACCCGCAAAACCTCTTCGATGGAAGTCGTGCCGCCTATGACATGGCGGAGACCACTCTGCATTAATGTTTCAGTATTTTGAAAAGCAGCCCGAGCGATGTCTTGTTCGGATGCATCATTGTGGATCATGGCCCGTATATCGTCCTTCACGAGAACGAGTTCATAGATACCAATTCGGCCCGCATACCCGGTGTTTTTGCAGACCGTACATCCGGAAGCTCGATAAAGCGTTGCCGCGCGAGCATGCGGTATATTTAGTATTTTGCATTCCGCTTCGGTAGACTCGTGCGCTTCTTTGCAAGCGCCGCACAAACGCCGGACCAGACGCTGCGCGATAATCGCTTTGACGGTAGACGCCAGAAGAAACGGCTCGACGCCCATATCGCGTAGGCGCGTGATCGCCCCGACCGCGTTGTTAGTGTGGACAGTCGACAAAACCAAATGGCCCGTGAGACTTGCTTGCACAGCGATTTGCGCCGTCTCGGCATCACGAATTTCGCCAACCATAACCACGTCGGGATCTTGCCTCAGAATGGCGCGCAACCCGGCGGCAAAGGTCATACCCACTTTCGAGTTCACCTGGGTCTGTCCAATACCCTCCAGCGCATACTCAATAGGGTCTTCAACGGTAAGAATGTTGCGGGTCTTGTCGTTAAGCTTGGTGAGCCCGGAATAAAGTGTAGTGGTTTTTCCCGATCCGGTCGGCCCGGTAACAAGAACAATTCCGTTGGGCTCAGAGAGCGCTTGGCGATAGGCCACAAGTGTGGACGGCTCCATTCCCAGTTGATCTAAATGAAAGTGCCCTTGGGATTTATCCAACAAGCGCATCACGACACGTTCGCCGTGCTGTGAGGGCAGAGTAGACACGCGCACGTCCAGCGCCTTGCCGCCAATGGTCAGCGACAAACGGCCATCTTGCGGTATGCGTTTTTCTGCTATGTCGAGACGCGCCATAACTTTAATGCGCGATACCAAGAGAGGTGCGACCCGCCCCGATAGACTGGCTATTTCTTGCAGCACGCCATCGATCCTTAACCGCACTGAGAGCCGCGATTCAAATGGCTCTACATGAATATCCGAGGCTTTGACTTTTACCGCTTCGGAGATGAGGCCGTTGATAAGCCTGATGATCGGTGCTTCATCATCCACTTCGAGCAAATCAGCGGCTTTAGGAATGCCCTCGAGCAGACTATAGAGTGAGTTCTCGCCATCAAATTCATCGGCTATTTCCTCGGCCCCCATACCGTCCACCGCATAGGTTTCCGCCAGACACCGTTCAAACGCTTGAGCCTCCAGAGCTTCTATCGCGACGGGCACGCCCAAGGCGCGCCGCGCCTCTAAGATGGAGTGAGCGCGAACCCCATCCTTGACCCCAAGGCGTGCGGGATCACCCATGGCCAGCAGGATAACCCCGTGTTCGCGAGCAAAGGTGTAGTTCAGAACTGGGTCTGGGCGTGTCGTCATTGCTTTTTACCGGACACCGTCAGCACTAGTGCCAGGCGCTACAGCCCCGCCAATGATTTCTTTCATCATTTGGTCGAGACTGGAGACACCGTCGTCGCTCCGGCGAAGTTGTTCAGATCGGATGTAATCGAATTTTCGACCCGTTACGGCCCGAAGGTCTTTGATATTTGTGACGATGGTCGGCCGTAAAAAGACCATCAAATTCGTGCGCCTGCGCGACTTGCCTTCGCTGCTGAACAAGCGGCCCAAAACGGGGATATCTCCGAGAAGGGGAATTTTTTCCAACGTCACTTGCTCGTCGTCCTCTATAAGACCACCAAGAACAATGATCTCGCCGTTGTCCACCATGACCGTGGTTTCGATCTCGCGCTTATTGGTAATCAGGTCGGTGGAAAGCTCGTTTATGGGGCCGATGATGCTTGAAACTTCCTGACGAATTAGAAGTTTAATCGCCTCGCCTTCATTGATTTGCGGCTTGACCTCCAGCTTGACGCCCACCTCTTTGCGTTCAACGGTTCTAAAAGGGTTCACGTTGTCCGCCCCGAGGCTTTCACCCGTCGTTATCGGAATTTCCTGGCCGACCAGGATGGAGGCCGGTTGATTGTCCATGGTCATGATCGACGGCGTGGACAGCACGTTAGAGTCGTCATCCCTCTGCAGCGCATTCAATATGACGCCAAAGATTGTTCCGTCACTACCCTCGCCCGCGAAGCCAATGGCAGCGCCGGGAATACCAAGAAGGGAATCTACGGCCAACGCCTGCAGCGACTGGATAACGTCACTGTCTTCACCAGAGGTTTCCCGGTCGGCAATGATTGCACCAGTTGCGGCGAGAAGATTGGGAGCTCCTTCGAAATTTGTCACCGTAAACGGGATGTTGCTGCCCTCGGCGCCAGCAAGCATGTACTGAACACCAAGTTGTTTTGCGGCCGTGTCGGAGACTTCGACGATAATGGCTTCCACCAGAACTTGCTGCCGTGGAATATCCAGTTGCCGGATCACGTCCGCGAGTTCTCGCTGAACATCGGGTGAGGCATTGATCACAAGGGCATTGGTGCCGAGATCGACACCTATGTTGGCCCGTCCACGAGTTCCTTCACCTTGCGTGCCCGGTGCGAGCGAACTGATACGCTCCAACAGCGGCTGCAACTCCTCGGCCGCCGCATGGCGCAAATATACAACCTTCGTGCCGCCGTCGCTCGCCCCGCGTGCATCCAGTTCCCCTACGATAGGAGATATACGGTTCAACAATTCCGGCGGGCCGCGCAACACAATCAAGTTGCTTCCGTCCATAGGAACCGCCGTGAAATTTACCATAGGATTCGAAGGGTCTCCTTGCGCTTGCACAAGGTCTGTAATGGCTTGAGCCATCTGAGATGCCGGCATATTGCGCAAAGTCACTATGCGCATTACCGAAGGATCTTTATCCAAAGAAGCGATGATTTCGCGAATGCGCTGCACGTTGGACGCGTAATCTACAACAATAATAGCGTCGCTGCCCCGACTGCTGACGGCTCGCCCCTGACGATTGATCATAGGCTGAATCATCTGCAAGGCGGTATTTACGTCCGCGTACTTAAGCTTAAACACTTCGGTGACCACTTGGTCGCCGCCGGAAGCACCGACCATCGGCACAGCATCCTGAGCGGCAGTTTCTTCGGGGACGATGCGGTATGTACCGCTGGATGTCGGCACAGCCGTAAAACCGTTGACCCGCAAAGTCGACATGAACACGTCGAATACTTCTGCCGCACTTAAAGGCGCTTGGGAAACAACGGTGACCTTCCCCTGCACGCGCGGATCGACGATGAACGTGCGCCCCGTCATCATCGAAACATCGCTTATAAATGCGCGAATATCCGCATCGCGCATATTTAATACTTGTTCCTGAGCAGCCACACCGCCGGACGTTGAGGCGGCCATCATCGAAGCCGCCAGAACAGCAAGCATTCCGTAAAACCCATTTTTTATAAGCGACATTTTTATCTATCCACCACAATTCGGCGCAGTTCCGCGCGCCCATCTCGTTCCAATTTCAATACGATTTCATCGGCGCTCTTCAATGTCCCGGCCAGGGCCGCGAGACTTTCGATGCCGCCGACCGGAGTGCCGTTCACAGCCAAAAGCACGTCCCCCGCAACAAGACCTGCCTGCTGAAGCAATGTGCTATCGCCGCGCGGCTGAACGACTGCGCCCGGTCCGCTATCACGGGGCTGAAGTTGAATTTGCGAGAATAGATCGGCGATACCGGTATCGATACGACTGCGAATTATTGTTTCTTGGACACCAGAGCGTGCGGTATTCGCATCGGAGACCTTTGCCACCTGCCCCTTGTCCAGAAAGAGACTCTCTGTCACTCCGTTGCGGCGGATGATGACCCGGTCGTGCAGAACGTGCTCCAGGCGCACACCGTTCACAACCTCCTGGCCCAAGACATAAACATCTTGGGCACTGTCTGGAGTCCCTATAATGGCGCTGCCGCCGTCCGCACCTGAATCCGAGCGGACTCCAAAAAGGGTCAAGTTAAGAAGAGTCTCTGGTGCATCAACATCAATTGAACTCGATCCAGGGACCTGAATCGTAGCTCTATGAAACAAATCAGTGGTCGTAAGCAGTGCCGCATTGGCACGTGCGGCAAGAGATGTCTCTGTCCTGGGTGCACCGTGGACAGCGCCTGATGAGGCCGATAGCGCCGCAGGCGTCAACACCAACCACAGAAACTCCGCAGAGAGCGCGGCCAGCACCAAGACAAGCCCGATCTCCACAGCGACCACGCGCCGGGCAACAGGCACCCTTTGGGCGGTCCGTCGAAACGGACCAGCCCAAGAGCTCAACCGCCGGATAGCGGACGTTATGCGGTCGGGGCTAGAGATGCCCCTCCCGAACGATTTCAAACGATACATGGTCTGCTCCTGCTTCAGTCGTCGCCTGCGAGAGACGCGACCGTGCGCTTTTTTGATTAAGTGCCATGTCAGTCAATAGATTCTCAAAACCCGATAGTTACGAGCAGCTACGTGCAGCTTTAGAAAGTACGTTTAATGCTAAGCGAGAACGCTTGGCCGCGCTTATAAGTGTCCACGTCCACCTTGATGCCGCCAAGTTCCTGTCGGGCTTTATAATCGGAGCCCAAAAGATTCTCGGCCTTGAAGGAAAGCTCGTAGTCACCACCTCCAACAATAAGGTTTTTGCTGTAATTAAAGTCCAACGTGATTGGTGGTCTTTCGACAATCGCGGGCAACGACTGAGGCGCGGTTGCGCGAATGCGCTTGCTCGCATAGTTGAGCAACAATGTTGCCGAAGAATCCGCGTCCACGTCCTCGTAACCTATTTGGATGTTAAAGAGGTGCTTAGAGTGGCCTTGCAGCGCACGGCCATCCTGGACCACGAACTCGGCCGGCAACTCTGTTCCGTTGGAGCGAACGACGGTGTCCCCGGGCTTAATGTTGATGCTTGAGTCGCTGAACGTATAGTTCGTTGAGAAGAAGAAATTCTTGGTTCTCAGCAACGCGTTATCGGATGTGAAGTCAAAGAGGTACTTGAATTCCGCTTCGATGCCCCAAACAGTCGCACGGGGCACGTTTTGGAAAGTGGTGCGCAGGTTGTCGCCCTGTTCATCCACGGTTTCCTCAATGGGATTCTGCAGCTTCTTATAGAAACCACCAAGAGTGACGTATTGCTGATCTGCGAAATACCATTCCCAGCGGGCATCGAAGTTATCGATCTTCGTATTCGTAAGGTTTGGGTTCCCCGAAAAACTACGGTCCGTATCAACATCGATAAATTCGGCCGGCGCGAGTTCACGAAACTGTGGACGGCCGATGGTTTGCGATGCCCCCACGCGAACTTGCATATTCTCAGCGACGTTCCAGGTGAGCGTTCCCGCTGGCAGCCAGTAATTCTGATCGATTAGAGTCTCAACGCCGGTATTCGGTGTATAGAAATCGAACGTATCGACGATCTGCCTACCTGTTTCGTAACGAACACCGATAGAAGCGCGAACAAAGTCCATAACTTCTGCATCGGTTCCGACGTACCCGCCATGAACCCTTAAGGTTCCGTTGTAAGCTGGCGGCGCAGCACTGCCAGTAACCTCCGTGATCACGAACCTATTCGGATTTATGTTCTGGTCGGCAAAAATATAGTCGATACGACTGTACAAGAGTTCTTCAGGCACCGGGCCGCCCGTGGGCAGCAAACGGTAGTCGCGCTGCTCTGATTTTCTGTCCGTATCTGTGTAGAGATACCCCGCCTTTAGGATAACTTCCCGGTCTCCGGCCATCGTCGTCCAGTTGAAGTCCAAGGCCCCGGTGAGCAATTCGTCTTCAATGATGCTGAAGCGAGTCAGGTTCCGGCCCTGCTGGGAATCATAGCGCAGCTGACCATCGCCAAAGTCACGGTATTGAACAAATCGTTCGTAAGGTGCATTGCGACTAGCTGTGGAGTAAGAAACTTTCCAGTTAGCGGTAAAGTCACCGTCAGCAAAACGGTGCAAGCCATCCAGCTGGTTAGTCCACATCTCCCGCTCAAACCACTCAACCGCATCCTGGCGAACCAGACTATCGAATTGGATCGCCTGGCCCTGCGTGGTCCGCGCCTCTTTGGTCACATTGCGGATAAACAGGCTGGTTGCTTTTAATTCTGTAGTTTCCCAGTCAGCGCCCAGTCCGAGCAAGCCATGCCACTGCACATCATTTTGGGTACTAACAAAGTTAAAATCATCAGCGACTACGAGGACGCGGTTGCCCTGAGCGTCGGCATCAAATCGGCCAGATTGAGACAACCCGCGCTTGGTAGTCCAGTCATTGTCGTATCCGACCGATACCATGAAACCAACGCTGGCATCGCCCATGAGAAAGCGGTCGCCATAGGTAGCATTGACCGAAATATCACCGGGCGTTGTACCTTCGAATATGGTCCATAGTTCGGAGTTGACGAGACTACGGCCAATCGTCTGCAGTTCCTCAGGGGTATAGTTTAAAGTGTTTAGACGAAGACCAGAATCTATCGAGGCTTGAAGAGCCGCAGGAATATCGCGGATACCGCTGTCATAGCCTAGCCAATCATGCGATCCGCCGTCGTATAGAAGTCCGTCTTTCCAGGTGGTTTCCACGTCTCCGCCGACGGAAACACCTATTTCGAATATTCGGCGATCAGGTACGGCTTTAGTTTTGATTTCTATCAAACCGCCGCCAAATTCGCCTGAGTACTGGGGTGAAAATGTTTTCTGCGCTGCGGCGCTTTCGAGAAGAGACGCCGGGAAAAGATCAAGGGGCACCACACGGCGCAACGGCTCGGGGCTGGGAAGTGGGATGCCATTCAAAAGCGCACTGTTGTAGCGCTCACCTAGCCCGCGCACATAAATGAAACGATCACCGACCAAGCTAAGGCCGGTTACACGCCGTAGCGCGAGCGCGGCATTGCCATCACCTTGGCGTTCGAAATCCTCAGCGCTCAAATAGCTCGATATTTCAGATGTATCTCGCTTGGGTTCTGGAATGAATGCACCACGAACCACGATTTCATCCACCGCGCCTTCTTCCTGCGCTAGAGCAACCGTTCCACATGTCAATGCGGTGGAGGACAATAACGCCCCCGCCAAAATGGAGCCAAACCGTTTCATTTTTTAGTACCTCTTTCTTATCCCCTGAGAGGATCTCAACACGTGATGTAGATAGGCCCCCCGACCATTGCGGCCGGGGGTCCGTATGGTGGCGACTAGCAGGCCGGCGTCGGCGAGCCCAATCCGCAAGTCCAGTTCTGCCACCATGTGTCATTCACATCGCGGACCGCGCCGATATAACCAACGCTGCTAAAGAATGGACTGACTGTAGTGGGATCTGTGACTGTCCGAGCTGTCTCGGCCGGGCCATTGATGAACGTACCTGTCAACGAACTCGCCGTCGCGGAAGTGTTGTTGCTTCCCGCTTCAAATCGAGCCTGAACCTGTGCCCCCGTGACGTTTGTGTCGTCCACGAAAGGAGTGGCGCAATCGAGAAGCACCGACTGATATTCCAGATCCGACAGCAACGTTGAAGCATCGTCGATATCCAGACATTGCGATGAACCTGTCACCACACCGTTGAGCAAAGCTCCACCAACACCAACACGTTGGATAATCATGGAACCACGCCCCGCCTGACCCACGAATGTAAAGTTGGAAACAGTCGGAGACGTCAGCGGCGTTTTGGTATTATCAGACGGAAGGTTATCTGCCTCGATAGCATGATCGCCTTCGTCCGTAGCCTGCACAACAAGAGCGAATTGCAAGTTTCCGATCCAGCCGCTCGCCCAGTCGAGGGAGTCATCGCTGATACCCGTCAATACAACGTGCTTGGCGTTGGCAGTTCCACCGAACCATTCGATACCATCGTCCGAGCTGTTGTGGACTTGAACGAAGTCGATGTCCGTAGCGCTTCCGACACCGGCCAAAGTAAGGCCATTCAGCTCGTTGTTCGGGGTCACTTCAAAGCCGGAGTGCTTCACCTGCACGTAGTTCAGGCGACCACTATCGTCGGCAGGCTGGTCTCCACCGTAGAAGCCAGTGGAACCTTCCACTTGCGCCTCGCAGGTGGCCAGTCCGCCTGGTCCGGGGCATGCATTGATGGGCGCGCGACCGTTGATGATGACGCCCCCCCACAACCCACGCCCGGTCGAAGCCGCAGTGTTGTTCACGTCGGCAAGCGCCGTGAATACAACTGGGGAATTTACTGTGCCGTTGGCAAAGATTTTAGAGCCGCGATTGACCTGAATGAAGTCTGCACCAGAGTTGCCAAACACGGTCACGCCGGCGTCAATAGTCAAGTTCGCAGGATCACCACCGGCCGTCAGGCCATCACCACCGACGTCAACGCCGATTTCGACGCGGCCGGTAAGCTGATAAAGGTTCCCGGCAGTCAGATGAAGGTCTGCCGTGTAGGTACCTTGTAACTCGCAACGGTTCTGGCCGTTGAGCGTGCCCACAAGAAGCGTGCCTGTCGGGCAGGATGGCGGAGCAAATACGTTGGATGTCCATCCAAGAGCCCAGTTGTTGCTGGCAGTTTCCGTCGGGGAGAAAGCACCGACATACGCAGCTGTTTCGAAAAAGCCCGAAAGAGTCGTTGCGTTGAATGGCGTCATGCCTTGCTCCTCGGGACCCGAGAAGTAATTGCCGACAAGAGAACTTGATCCAACGACGTTGTTGGTGCCTGCATTAAACGCCGCGGCAACCTGAGCTCCCGTTACGTTTGTGTCATCAACGAATGGCGTAGCGCAGCCCAAAAGAACAGAGTGATATTCAAGGCCAGACTGAAGTGTCGCCGCATCGTCAATATCAAGGCACGAGGCGGAACCGGTTGCTACGCCGTTTACCAATTTGCCGCCAACGCCGACGCGCTGAATGACCATAGAGCCACGGCCAGCCTGACCGACAAACGTGAAGTTAGAGAGATTCGGCGATGTCAAAGGTGTCTTGGTGTTGTCCGACGGTAGGTTGTCGGCCTCGATCGCATGGTCACCTTCATCAGCGGCTTGAACAACAAGTGCGTATTGTACGTTGCCCTGCCAACCACTGGCCCAATCAAGGGAGTCATCACTAATGCCCGTCAGGACAACGTGCTTGGCGTTAGCTGTACCTCCGAACCACTCGATGCCGTCGTCCGAGCTATTGTGGACTTGAATGTAGTCAAGGGTCGTGCCTGCGCCGACACCCGCTAAGGTGATGCCGTTCAGCTCGTTATTCGGAGTAACTTCGAAACCCGAGTGCCGGACCTGGACATAGCGCAAGATGCCGCTGTTGTCGTTGGGCTCGGCGCCGCCGTAAAAGCCGGTCGAGCCTTCAACCTGAGCTTCACACGAAGCAACGCCGCCCGGACCTGGGCACGCATTGATCGGCGCACGTCCGTTGAGAATTACGCCGCCCCATTGGCCGCGAGAAGTGGCTGTTGCTTGCCCTAGGATGTCCTGGCGGCTGGTGAAAATGATGGGAAGCGTCGCAGTGCCATCGGCAATTAGACGTGACCCACGATTAACTTGGAGAAAGTCCGCGCCAGAGTTCCCGAAAATACGCACACCGGGCTGGATTGTCAGCGTCACAGGTTGACCGCCGGCAGTATTTCCGTCGCTGCCCACATCCGCGCCGACCTCAACGCGACCGGTGAGTTGGTAAATAACGCCGCTGGTCAGTGTAAGATTGGAAAGAAGCGTTCCCGTCAGTTCACATGTCGTGTTGTTGCCAACAGACGCCGCTACTGTCGTGCCGGTCGGACATGTTCCAGTTTGACCGCCGGTACCGCCGTCGCCGCCGCCGTCACCGCCTGTTCCGCCGCCGCCGCTATCGACTTGATCGGTTTCACCTGGCGAGGTGACATTCGCTTCGCTGCAAGCGCCGATCGCAAACGCAGCACAGGTAATAAGTAATAATTTTCTTAGTGGCTTTTTGGTAAGCATGATGTCCCCTTACAGGTGGCAACCGATCAAGATGCGTGCAAAACGCGAATTGCGCTCTGCACCAATTATCGCTGTGGGGGTATATCGGATGGGCTGCGACACATCCGTGACGGTAAAATGACGAATGCATGACATTCGCTTCGCAGGCGCGAATATCTAAGTTCGCGAGTGCGTTGCAGATGAGTACCGACAACGTGAAAGGTCAGCCTCGACACAAAACTTTCCGCTAAAGACCTCGATGGAACCGTTGCTGGCCCGACTCGTATTGAGAGCTTTAGATAAAACGCGAACCAAAACGGAAGCCGCGCTTAAACGAACCGACTCATTGCGTTCAAGAATACTGCAGCGCGAAATATGACAATTTGCCCCACGCCGCGTTGCGTTGCTGACATTTCGATTTAACAGGAGTATTATAAGACTGTCATAAAAATGAAATATTTTCAGTTGCGTTCACACTGCGGGAGATTGTTATGAATTATAAGACAGCATTGCTTTTGACCTGTGCCCTCTTCTTTAGCGGCTATGCTCATGCTGACGACGCGACAAGCGCAAGCGATCTTGGATACAGTGCTATTCAGCAAGGCGATTGGGCTAAAGCGGAGTTGCAGCTGCGCGCGGAACTGAAAGCCAATCCTAGCGATCCTATGCGCATGTTGAATCTTGCATATGTGCTGCAAAGCCAGGGGCGTGCGGATGAGGCCGCCACTCTTTATCAGTCAGTGCTTGAATTGGACCAGGATCCTTTGGTCGCGATTGGCTCAGAGTCTAAGCCCCGCCCCATGCGAGCCAAGCTTGTTGCGAAGAAGGCTATCAACACGATGGCATCGGATCTCTAAGCTTTTCCTACATTGCGCTCATAGCGCGTTGCCAAAGCCCAGTAGTTCGTCTGAATTGCTGGGCTTTCATTTGCCGAGAATATAGATACGGAAAAAAGCCCCGCATCCATACCGGATGCGGGGAAGTTGGGTTTTAAGGTTAACGCATTTGCGTCAACGGTCCGGAACCTAATGGGTTATTCGTGCAATCAGTGTTGCAGGATGGTGAATTTTCCGTGACGACCGCGCGGCTGACACGTCGGCCAAGGACCGGGCATCTCGGAACTCCAGAATTCTCTCTCGCAGACAGAATGCCTGTTGAGGCGAGAACAGCTACTTACTTGCGCCGAGATGCAGCATGCTCGTCGGTGCGTAGGACGTCTCGACGAGCAAGCAGGTCAATATTATCGGCATCTGTCTCGCCATTTGGCGCCAACTCAATCAATATTTTCAATACTCGGTCTTGCAATGCAGGATCTCCGCTGGCCGCCCGCACGAGGAGAGCTCCATCGCGATCCGCCAAAGGCCCAAATCGAGAAATGGTGAACCAACCCTGCGAGGATACAGTCGGATGATCTAGTAGGTTAGATAGCGCGCCGGCCACCTTGAAACTCCAACGCTCCAGCAGGCCATTAAGTTGGCCACTTAACTCTTGTTCATTCGCGGCGCCCTCCGCAGCAGCAGCAAGGCCACCAATCGTAATATGCGCGAAATCATTGAGGTCACGCAGGATCGAAAGTCGTTGAGCAATCGAAGGCGGCGCAGCATCCTCCGGAACCGACACCGCCAGGTCCGCCGCTATCCAGCGAGATTGCAACATACGTTCCACGCTCAGTACCAAACCATTTGATTGGTTAGCGCGCGTAGCCGGATCGTATGTAAAGCCTGGAGTTAAGGCAGCCGAGGGGCCTACTGCACTCCAAGCGGGCAGAGCATTAAACACCAGCAGAGATAAGAGACTAACTGTAACGAAACGGCCGAGCATGCTGCGTACACCCAAACAAGAACACTATTCATAGATGTTCTCTGGGTGTCATGGAGCAGTCCATTTCGCAACCTCGCGGAATGGACGCCAATACATGATTTGAACCTAAGACAATTCAACCAACTTTGGATTTTGCAGGAAAACTAAGGCTCGCAGCCTCATGGTTATGTGTAGCCGCCGAAAGAATTATTCATCGAAGTGTCATATGGTCTTAGTCGTACTGTCATATACAGCTGCCGATACGCCCACACCTCTGCCCTACAATCGAATCGTCCGGCAAAAACAGATGAGGTTTTCTGTCGAGGTAATCACCATTGAAAAAACCTGCGGGCGAATGCGGCGGATTAGGTACGTCAGCACCGCCTCGCCACCAAGCCGGCAAAAAGAGCCTGACGGGCCAACTACCCGATGAGCACGTGTAGGCTTCCAGCCTATGACCACGCCCTACGGCAATGGTAAAATAATGCGGCGCGCGCCCGCGCCACGCCTTGATATGCGTCACTGGAGAAAACCGATGACTATTGCCACTAGATTCATTTTAACGTTTGTAATCGCGATACTGTTCCAATGCTCTCTCGCCAGAGCTGATACGGAACGCCTTCGCGTGGCGCATTCATTCTCCCCCAATCATTTTGTTTCAATCAATTGGGTAAGAGCATGGATGGACCGTGTGGAAGACAGGGCAAACGGAGAAATAACATTCGATTACTTTCCGGGAGAACAACTGGGAAAAGCAAAGGACGTTCTTTCGCTCGTCCAAAGCGGCGTCATCGATATTGGGCTCGTAACGCCGGCCCTGATATCCGACAAAATGCCTCTCTCGGTAGTAGCCGAGTTACCCGAGAAATTCTCCACCTCATGTGAAGGCACAAACGCATACTGGACAATTGCTCAGAAAGGCGGCGTTCTTGACCGCGTGGAACTTGAGCCATTGGGAGTATTAGCTGTATTTGTCCTGGTTACCGCCCCGTACCAAATTTATATGGAAGGCGGTACGCTCAACTCTATCAAAGACCTGCCCGGCAAAAAAATTCGTGCCAGCGGCGGTATCAAGGCCATAATTCTACAGAAACTTGGCGCAGTATCCGTGCAAATGGCTGGGTCGGAATTGATGGAGGCAATGTCGCGAGGCACTGTTGATGGCATGATGCTCTCCCATCCAAGTATTGTCAGTTACGATCTTCAACATCATTCATCAGTCGGCACAATTTCAGAAATTTTTGGCGGCAACGTTTCGGCACTCGTGATCAATAGAGAACGTTGGAGCAAACTACCGTCCAAAGTTCGGGAAGCACTAGAAACGGCGGGAGAAGAAACAATAGGCGCCGGATGTAAGGCGACTGACTTGGACGTGGAACGCAGCCTTGAAGTTATTCGTGAAGCCGGCGTTTCATTAGTCAACTGGTCAGAACAAGAGCGCGAGAGATTATCCTACCAACTGCGTTCTGTGGCTGAACAGTGGACGAGCACCTACGATGGGCGTGGCAAGCCCGCAACTGAAGTACTTCGTGCATTCCAAGCGGCATTGGAGCGGGAAGATTGACATCTGACTCGGCATTGTCAAAAGAAAACTAACTGGTCTGCAGGAACCTGCAACCCCCGACGCTCTGCTGTGCAAGCGGGCGAAACCTCAGGCCTCCAGGCCTCTTTTCTTTAAATGGTGCCGGAGGTCCGAATTCCTCTGGGCCCGCAGATTGATCGAAATGAATCGCACCTTTAAGTGTCTGAACTGCTCAAATATTTGTGATAAGACTGTGTAGCGAGCGATTTCTCAAGAAGGGAGCCAACATGAAGACCTTTTTAACGGCTGTGGCTTTAGCGATATTTTTTGCCCCCATCTCTAACGCGCAAGAGCGCCCCATATATCTAACGGGCGGTCACCTTGTCGATGTGGTGCGCGGAGAAATATATGAGGATATTGGCATCGTAATAGAGGCCGACAAGATTACAGGGCTCTTTTTTGATTTCCCCTACAATGAGCAGAGAGTTCCTGAAAACGCAGAGCACATCGACGTCTCCGGCAAGTACCTAATCCCAGGACTTATCGATTTACATCTTCATACTCAGAAAACCTTTCAGGATGTGGAAATTGATCGGGAACATTTATACCGGTTGCTTCTCAAAAGCGGCGTAACAACGATTCGGGTGTTGGATAGACATGGCGGAGTACGCCGCCCCGAAGCAATGTTTGATTCGCTGAAGGACAAGATTGCGATTGATACTGGAGAAATGGATGGCCCGAACATTATTGTCAGCGCATCGGGAATGATTGAGCAAGCGCCCGGGTTTCCAAGGGCAATTCGCACACAGATTGTCGACAATGCGATCGAGGCACGAGAGCTCGTGAGCGACTACGCCTACCGAGGAGCCGAATGGATAAAGTTCTATAACTATGGTGACGAGGAGGTAGTGAAGGCGGTCATTGACGAAGCCCATAGCCATGGACGCAAAGTCTGGGGACACTTTGCGATGCTCGGCGCAGCCGAGGCATCCCGCCTTGGAGTGGATAGCCTCGAACACACTGTCGCGATTGTGCAAGATGCGCTTGACTACGAAACAAGCATTTCGATGACCGACATTGGATACTATCGGCGATTTCGCCTTTGGACCGATGTGAATGAGGAAAAGGTCATCAAAACCCTTGAGGTCTTGGTAGAAAACCAAACGCCGCTGATACCAACCTTAGCGGTCCAGAACATCTTTGTTGATAGAGAAAAAATGGAGCGTGAGAACGCGGACTTCTTTCGGTACTACCAGCCCGAGATTTTAGAGGCTTTATCCGCGCCTGAGTCCCACGGTGTTGAAGAACACACAGCCGGTTTCGATTTTGCACAATACGATCCCAAGCAATGGGGAGAGAGCATAAATGCACAGGCACGCATGGTGGCAAAATTTGTCGAAATGGGTGGCATAGTTGGGGCTGGATCTGACTTTTCCGCCGATATATTTCCCTACGCTCCTGGGATATCTCTTCACCAAGAACTGCAAATTTTTGTAAAAGGTGGAATGACGCCGCTGGATGCATTGCGCACAGCAACCACCAACGCAGCCAAAATCTTGGGGTGGGAGAACCGGTTCGGATCCATTGAAATCGGCAAACAGGCCGACATTGTCGCGTTAAACACGAACCCGCTCGTCAACATCGAAAGTGTCGCGGATATCCACACAATTGTAAAAGCAGGCGAGGTGTTTCCGGTGGCTGATTTGAACGCTCAGCTGTTGGCGGGGCGCTAGTAACTTTGGCGAAGTTAAGCCTACTAGTGTTCGCGTTGCTAGGCATTGTCAGAGGAAGCCCAACAGGTGCGCGAGGCTATCGTACGGCAACACT
>JAUIGX010000208.1 GCA_030432435.1 Alphaproteobacteria bacterium | reverse complement strand
CGCGGCGCTTGCCGAGGGAGAAACGGTGTTGGAGAACGCGGCGCGCGAGCCCGAAATTACTAATCTCGCCGAGTGCCTGAATGCCATGGGGGCGCAGATCACCGGCATGGGGTCGGGAACGCTGCGAATTAGCGGTGTCAAATCTTTGCACGGGGCCCGGGTGGCCGTTATTCCGGATCGTATCGAGACCGGAACATACGCTATCGCAGCTGCCATAACCCGTGGTCGTATTGCTCTCAAGGGAACGAGATACGATCTGCTTGAGTCCGTTTTGGACGCGATGCGCCAAGCCGGCGTGAATATCGAGCAGACGGACGACGGCTTCACGGTCTCGGCGGAAAATGGACTTACGGGTGTTGATGTGATGACCGAGCCCTATCCCGGATTTCCCACCGACATGCAGGCCCAGTGGATGGCCTTGATGGCCACAGCAACCGGTGCCGCTATGATTACCGAGACGATCTTTGAGAACCGTTTCATGCATGTGCCGGAACTGACCCGCTTTGGCGTTGATGTGAATGTTCACGGCGCGTCCGCGATTATTCGGGGGGCCGCTAAACTATCCGGCGCGCCGGTCATGGCGACGGACCTCAGAGCCTCGTCCTCGCTTATCCTGGCCGGATTGGCAGCGGCTGGCGAAACCCTGGTTAATCGCGTCTATCATCTTGATCGGGGATATGAGCGGCTGGAAGAGAAGCTGGGCGCGTGCGGAGCGCGAATTGAGCGTATTCCGGGTGCCTGATATCCAACGTGTACGTATTCCGGCGGTCTCGGGGTGGTGACTCTCCTCAAAAATAGTGTAAAAGGCCAGCGAGCGCGCCGTTTATTGTACGGGCGCAAATATTGAGCGCCCCATGAGCCAAGACCCTCTCGTCATCGCCCTCCCAAAAGGGCGGATACTGGGAGAGGCCCTGCCGATTATTCGCGCGGCGGGCATCGACCCGGAACCCGCATTTTCGGATGAAAGTTCGCGCAAGCTCTTGTTTGCAACGAACCATCCGCATATCAGCCTGATTCGCGTCCGGTCTTTCGATGTTGCGACATTTGTCGCTTTCGGCGGTGCTCAGCTGGGCATAGCCGGCAACGACGTGCTCGTGGAATTTGATTATTCCGAGATTTACGCGCCGCTCGATCTGGGAATCGGCAAATGTCGCCTGTCGCTTGCGCAGCCAAAAGACCTTGCAGATGGCCTGGACCTCGGGCGGCTGAGTCACGTTCGAATCGCGACGAAGTATCCGCACACGACTAGCCGTTGGTTCGCCGACAGGGGCATTCAGGCGGAATGCGTCAAGTTGAATGGCGCCATGGAACTCGCTCCGGTGCTGGGCTTATGTCCGCGCATTGTTGACTTGGTGTCCACGGGGAATACGCTGAAAGCCAATGGGCTGATCGAGGTGGATACGCTGGCGCAGATAACTTCACGTCTTATCGTTAACCGCACGGCACTCAAGGTGCGGCCGAAGGAAATTAGCGGGTGGATCGACAAATTCTGCAGCGCAACTGAAGGGCCGTGAGGCCATGGCTCAGAAACTTTCGGCGAAAACTTCAGGATTTGCCACAGCATTCTCCGCGCTTGTCCAGAAAGGGCGCGAAGAAAAGCTGAGCGTTGACGGTGTTGTGGGCGACGTGCTGGCCAACGTCAGGGCGCGCGGTGATGAAGCCGTGTTGGAATATACGGCGCGCTGGGACGGGTTGACCCTTACTGCCGAGACGATTGTCTTTTCAAGAACAGAAATTGAAGCCGCCGCCATGCTTTGCGATGCCGAGACATTGACGGCTCTCAAATCAGCGGCTCAACGAATTCGCGACTACCACGAACGGCAATTGCCGAAGGACGAAGCGTATACCGATGCATCGGGTGTGCGCCTCGGGTGGCGCTGGACTCCGGTCGATTCCGCTGGGCTTTATGTGCCGGGGGGCACGGCTCCGCTATTTTCTTCAGTTCTTATGAACGCGATCCCGGCAAAGGTGGCGGGTGTTGGTCGCTTGGTCGTGACAATGCCGACCCCCGGGGGGCAAGCCAATCCATTGATGCTGGCAGCCTGCGCGATTGCAGGAGTTGACGAGGTGTATCGCATTGGCGGCGCGCAGGCTATTGGCGCGTTGGCGTATGGCACAAAAACAATTGCACCCGTCGATAAAATCGTCGGGCCGGGCAATGCCTACGTGGCGTCCGCCAAGAAGCAGGTATTCGGCACGGTCGGCATCGATATGGTCGCAGGGCCGTCTGAGGTGACGGTTGTGGCGGATAGTGGGAACGACCCTGAGTGTATCGCCGCCGACCTGCTCGCACAGGCAGAGCACGATGCCTCGTCACAGTCCATTCTGATTACCGACGATGAAGCGTTTGCCGACAAAGTGATGGCGGCTGTTGATAGTCAGCTCAAGACTCTTCCGCGCGGCGAGACTGCCGCAAAAAGCTGGCAGAACCATGGGGCTGTTATCGTCGTGGGTCAACTTGCAGAAGCGGCTGCGCTAATCAATGACATTGCTCCCGAACACTTGGAGCTTGCGATCGAAGATCCAGATACGCTCGCGGGACACGTCCGCCACGCGGGCGCAATTTTCCTTGGGCGGCACTCACCCGAAGCGCTTGGCGATTATGTCGCAGGACCGAGCCATGTGCTGCCGACATCCGGTGCCGCGCGGTTTTCCTCGGGACTCGGGGTGTTGGATTTTCTCAAACGTACCTCGCTCATCGGCTGCGGCCCTGAGGGACTCCGCGCGATTGGGCCGGGGGCCTTGGCCATGGCGCGCGCGGAATCACTCGATGCTCACGCGAATTCTATCTCCCTAAGACTCAATAGCAGGCGTGGGTGATGAGCGGTCCGGGCGACGATATGACGCCGACGGATCAAGACCAGCGTCCGCGCTCTATTGTTAAGATTCAACTCGATGAGAAATCTTTTCTGCGCCGCCGGCCCGAAGTCGAACACGAACGAGAAGTTGCGCTGTTTGACCTGTTGGAAGAGAACAAATTCGTTCTTAAGGGCGAGGGCGCTTCGCCGGGTCCTTACCATTTAAAGCTTAAGCTGGCCGAAGACCGTTTAGTGTTTGATCTGTGTAATACCGAAGATGTTCCACAGCGGGAAATCACCATGCCGGTCAAGCCTTTCCGCTCCGTAATCAAAGACTACTTTCTGATTTGTGAGAGCTACTTCGACGCTATTAAGACATCCTCTCCCTCGCAGATTGAAGCCATTGATATGGGTCGCCGCGGTTTGCACAACGAAGGTGCGCAAATGCTCAAGGAGCGGCTGGAAACCGAGGTTGACCTAGACCAACCTACGTCGCGCCGGTTCTTCACACTTCTTTGCGTTCTTCATATGCGGGGCTAGGGGCGCCTTACAATGCAAGTTCTTCCGTCTTCCGTTTTGTTTTGCTGCACCATGAATGAGGTCCGCTCGCCTATGGCGGAAGGTATCATGAAGCGGTTTCACGGCAGCCGGATATTTGTAGATTCAGCGGGCGCTTATGAGGGCAAGCTCGATTCATTTATGGTCGAAGTCATGAAAGAGATCGGCGTGGATATGTCTGGCCATACGCCGAAGACTTTCGAGAACCTCACTGATGATTCTTTCGACTTCGTCATCTCATTGTCGCGGGAGGCGCAGCATTGCGCCGAGGATCTGACAAAGTATATGCATTGTGATGCGCGTTTCTGGGACATTTTCGACCCGACTTTGGTTGAGGGAAAACGCGAGGCGCGCCTTGGCGCCTACCGGCAGGCGCGAGACCAAATTCAGCACAAAATACTAGAACTCTTCCCAGTTCCAGAGCACCCTCAGTTTTAACGGCGCCGCGCGGCGGTCGGAGACATTTGATGACATATCCCTTTGTGCTTGCGTCAGGGTCGCCGCGTCGTCTTGCACTGTTGCAACAAATAGGGCACCCGCCGGATTTGGTTGTTCCTGCCGATATAGATGAATCGCCTAGGCCGGCCGAACCGCCTACCGATCTGTCGGTACGCCTTGCTGTGGAGAAGGCCGAGGCCGTCGCGCTCGGTAATCCAGATGCGATCATTCTGGGCGCGGATACCGTCGTGGCTTGCGGCCGCAGGGCCCTTCCCAAGGCGGAAACGGAACAAGAGGCTAGGGCTTGCCTAGAACTTCTGTCCGGGCGGCGTCATCAGGTTCACGGGGGAATCGCCATCATTGCGCCCGGCGGAAAGTTATGGCGGCGGCGGGTGAGCACAATGGTAAAATTCAAGCGCCTGACCGCGCAGGATATAGAGGCCTATATAGCGTGTGGAGAGTGGCAGGGTAAGGCGGGCGGCTATGCCATCCAGGGCCGTGCTGCCAGTCTTGTGAGCGCGATCAACGGATCATATACCAACGTTGTCGGCCTATGTGTGTATGTAACGACGGGTGTTCTTGAAGCGGCGCGTGCGCACGCTGCCAGTACATCGATGCGATAGCCCTAACTCGGCAGCCGTAAAAGGTGAGGCGGCGACCCGTTGGCCCGCCGCCGCCTCATGATCCGTTATTCCGCGGCTTGCACGGCTGGCGCGTCCCAGCCCTTTTCCCGCGTCAGCAACGAGACGATGATCATTACCGCGAAGGCCGCCGGTGCGGACACGATGGCCGGTTGGTCAAACGGCAGCAATGCCTCTGGATTGCCCAAGACCTGCACCCACACGCTGGGTCCAACGATGATGAGGCCAACAGATAGAATCAGCCCTACCGATCCGCCTGCGACGGCGCCAATGGTGGTCAGCCGGCTCCAGAACATCGACATGACAAGAATTGGAAATGTCGCGCTGGCAGCGATTGAGTAAAGCATGCCCACCACATAGATGATGCTTTGCCCCTCAAATGCGATGCCAAGGCCAATGCCGAGAGCGCCGATTGCTAATGCTGATGTGCGGAAGACGATCACCTCTTGCCGTTCGCTAACCTTTCCGCGGGCAATCACGCTGGCGTAAAGGTCGTGAGACAGCGCCGAGGCTGCAGCCACGGTCAGTCCGGCGACAACCGCCAAGATGGTTGCAAACGCGATGGCCGCGACTGCGCCAAATAGGATATCTCCACCAAGGAAGGCGGCGAGGTGCAGCGCTACCATGTTCGTGCCGCCGCGCGGCGAACCATCGGCCATCAGAAAGTCAGGGTTGCCTGTGACGAAGGCAACGCCTGCTGCGCCTAGAACCAGAAACACCATGGTGTAGAACATGCCCATCATGCCCATGCCGACCACGAGCGATTTGCGAGCAACAACGGGGCTGGGAACGGTAAAAAAGCGCATCAGGATGTGGGGCATGCCGGGAATACCGATGGCAATGGCAAGAGCCAGTGAAATCATCTGACCTTGGGATAGACCGAGACCTCCGGGCTGGAACAGATCGGCGCCAAGTTCGTGCACAGCGGCGGCGCGTGCGTAGAGTTCGTCCAGGCTAAATCCGGTTTGAGCGAGAGCCAGGATCGACATAACAAGAAGCGCGCCGAACAGAAGAGCGGCTTTGATGATTTGTACCCAAGTGGTGGCTAGCATGCCTCCGAAAGAGACGTAGATCACCATGAGTCCGCCGACGATGAGCACAGCGGCATAATAGGGAATGCCGAATAGAATTTGGATAAGACCGCCTGCGCCAATCATCTGCGCGATGAGGTACATCAGCGTTATAGCAAGAGCACTGAGTGCGGCGATAACCCGAATGGGCACCGGAGAAAGCCTTACTGCTGCAGCATCCGTGAACGTGAAGCGTCCAAGCTTGCGCATGGGGCCGGCGATAAACCCGAGCATGATGATGAACCCGGCCATGGCTGGAAAGAAGTACAGGGTGGCGTCATAGCCGGATGTGAAGAACATGCCGATGCCGCCGAGGAAAAGGGCCGCTGATGCGAGGTCTCCAGAAATGGCCAGGCCATTTTGCGTTGCGGTAATGTTTCCGCCCGCCGCGTAGAGTTGCTTCGTGGAATGACTGCGCCGAGCGGCCCAGTACGTGATGACCAGCGTCAG
>JAUIGX010000207.1 GCA_030432435.1 Alphaproteobacteria bacterium | reverse complement strand
AGTTCAAGCTGCAAGGGCACGAGCATCCCCATGCCGAAGCTAGATGCTGTTGTCACGGATGCTCTACTTGAGCAAGTCATGACACCTGAGCGCATGACCAAACTGCTGAAAGAGGTTCACGCGGATACGGTCAGCGAAAAGAAAACCTCAGCCACCGACCAAGCTGAAATGGTGCGCAAACAACGTGAGGCGCAAGCCAAGATAGACACGCTGTATGACGCTCTAGAAAACAAGGTTGTGGAAATGGACGGCGACTTTACCCGCCGCCTCAATTT
The DNA here is from genome assembly GCA_030432435.1 of Alphaproteobacteria bacterium. Taxonomy (GTDB): domain Bacteria; phylum Pseudomonadota; class Alphaproteobacteria; order Rhodospirillales; family Rhodospirillaceae; genus UBA11612. Next base: position 5,802 of record JAUIGX010000207.1, on the reverse strand, counting down.
AGCCAAGGCAGAGCGAGACGAGGCAATACGGCTGAAGGCGCAAGCAGAGCGCCGGTCTGCGCTGCCTCAGTCCGTTATTACGCCCAAGAAGCTGCAAGCGTTCTCCAAGGGTATGGCTGATATGCTGCGCAACGGCGATATTCAGTTCCGCAAAGCGTATCTGCGGCTGTTTGTGGATCGTGTGGACGTACTAGAGAACGAAGTGAGAGTCACGGGCTCAACAGATGCACTCATGGCCGCTGTAGCTGGCGGTTTACCAACGAAAGGCGGAGTGCCCACTTTGGTCCAAGAGTGGCGTCCCCACGGGGATTCGAACCCCGGTTGCCGCCGTGAGAGGGCGGTGTCCTAGGCCTCTAGACGATGGGGACTAGAGCCGTAGAAATCGAATACGCTCTTCTTAGTCTACTGTATAGGCGTTCAGCAATACCGGTTATTCGCGGGTGTTCGCCGCAGAGTAAAGGATGTGGGACGATTTGGGGTGGGCGCCGACGGTTGTGGTCTCCACCACGATGTTCGCGCCATCCACAACCGCGTGCGTGGCGATTGCAAGGCCTATTCTTCTGCTCCTACCGGTGATGAATAGCTATTCTCCGCGAGGTTGCGTGTGTATCTGGGTGCCCCGATATCTAGCTTGGCTGCATTTTTGCCGCGCTGCCCTCCGGAGCATCGCTAGGTTTGGGTGTTGTTTGTATACTAGGTGGATTTACGGAACCATGTTCCGCAGCATCGCGATCAAACATTTCCTCAAGCTCTTTTGCAGCCGCTTTCGCTAACGCTCTCATTTTCTCCTCGTCGGTATAGTGCGTGTGATGCTCGAGCAAGCGTCTTTCATCGTGCGCCCGAAAGGCGGCTACGGTTTTCTCCGCTTCGGCTGTCCGCATCCCAATGCCGACCAGGACATCCTGAGCCAAGGCCAAGGAGGATAGAAAAGTGTCCCGTTGCAGAATGGTTATACCGAGTGCCATGAGTCTGTAGGCGTGTTGCCGATTGCGAGCCCGTGCATATATTTTCAAATTCGGAAAATGTTGAATGACGGTTTCGGCAACCCGGAGGGATGCCTCGACGTCATCAACCGCGAGGACGAAAACTGTAGCTTCGTCGGCTTTGGCCGCTCTGAGCAGATCTACACGAGAAGCATCTCCATAAAAAATCTGATTTCCGAACTTCCGTACAAAGTCCACTTGCGCAGGGCTAATATCGAGGGCCGTAAACGGGATGCGCCGTGCCGCCAGTACGCGCCCTACAATTTGCCCAAATCTCCCAAAGCCCGCGATAATAATAGGTTGGGTTTCCTCCGGCGCGACGTCGTAGTCGGGTTGATGTTCTGTGACGAGTCCTCGGGTCATCCAATCATACACTAGGCTTATGATAGGTGTTGCGGCCATCGACATACTCACCACCAGAGTAAGCATTTCCTCTAACCCTCGATCCATAACGGATGCGCTGACCGCTGCGGCAAAAATGACAAAGGCAAACTCTCCGCCTTGCGGCAAGGTCATGCCAAGTTTCGTTGCGGCAAAAGTGTTGAGCCCCCAGGTGCGGCCAAGCGCGAATATAATTAGACCCTTGGAAATCATGACGCCGGCCACAAGCAGCGCCACTGTTCCAAAGCTATCTCGTAGCAATCCCAAGTTAAGGCCCATGCCGACAGATATAAAAAACAGCCCAAGCAACAGGCCTTTGAACGGCTCAATATCTGCTTCCAGGGCGTGACGGTATTCGGAATTCGCGAGCAATACGCCAGCCATAAAAGCGCCGAGCGCCATGGAAATGCCGATGGAATCCATAAGGAGAGCCGTACCGGCAACGATGAGAAGCGCGGTGGCCGTGAACAATTCACGTGTATGTGTCGCTGCGACAATTTTTAAGATGGGCCGTAGCAAAAAGTGTCCGCCAACGATCACCGCGGTCAAAACGGCGGCGACTTTCACGATCGAGAAAACGACGGAAGCGTCACCGGACGCAAGGTTATGCGCAGCAAGGAGGGGGATAACGGCGAGAATGGGAATTGCCGCGATATCCTGGAACAACAAAATCGCGAAGGCCGCTCTGCCGTGACGATCTTTTAACTCATCACGCTCGGCCAGGGTCTGCAGCACAAAGGCTGTGGACGACAACGCAAGACCGAACCCAACGACCACGGCCAGAGCAGGAGGTAGGCCCAGAAATCCTGCTGCTATGCCGATCACTGCGGCCGACAAGGCGACTTGCGCTCCGCCAAGACCAAAAACAGTACTGCGCAAGGCCCATAGCCGTTTTGGCTGTAACTCGAGGCCGATAATAAAAAGAAGCAGCACAACGCCGAATTCCGCGAAATGCATAATGGCGGTGACATCGCTAATCAGGCTCAGGCCGAAGGGGCCGATTGCTGCGCCTGCAGCCAAATAGCCGAGGACGGCGCCTAATCCAAACCGGCGAAAAATGGGAACGACCAGAACCGCAGCCGCGAAGAATACGGCAGCTTGCGTCAGGATACTCATGACAAATTCCTTCCCCGCCGTTCGAGGTCAGTGCGGCGGTTAATATATAGGCTGGCCGCGCTTGGCAAAACCAGGCTTAGGGATCGTCGATCAAGAGTCGATATGGCTAGTTAGCTGTCGGCTCCGGCGCGACTACCAACTTCCCCGGATTTGCGGGCCGGTTGTTGGTCGTTGTCTGCACCTGTGGTGCTTGCTACGGATTCCAGTTCGGCGACGCGGTGACGCAGCGTTTCGACTTCATTTAAAAGACCGCAAATCGCGCGGGAGGTCGGATCCGGCAAGTCATCGCAAGGCGAGCCGTATGGAACAAAGGCGTCGGCCTTGGCCGTGCCGCGCCCTCCGGTTACTTGCGCGGGAATGCCGACAACCGTAACGCCGGGCGGCACGTCTTTGACGGCAACGGCATTGGCGCCGACACGGGCGTCTTTGCCGACCGTAATGCCGCCGAGAACTTGTGCGCCGGCCCCAATGATCGCGCCGTTGTCCAAGGTCGGGTGGCGTTTTCCGCCAGGATGATCAGCGGGCGCAATCCCGCCAAGGGTCACGCCGTGGTATAAAGTGACGTCATCACCAATGACGGCAGTCTCGCCAATGACAACACCAAGGCCATGATCAATGAATAATCTTTTGCCGATTGTTGCGCCGGGATGAATTTCGATGCCGGAAAGCCAGCGACCTAGTTCAGATACAAAACGCCCGAGGAATAAAAAGCCACTGCGCCACAAAGCATTTGCCATGCGATGGAACGCCACGGCCCGAACGCCGGGGTAAAGTAGGGCGATTTCCCACAAAGAACGTGCGGCCGGGTCGCGCGCCTTAATGGACTCGAGGGCTGATCTTAAGTCTTCAAACATCTTAACCTCTCCGCTGCACCGGTTATGCCCGTCCGCTCATTGGCTCCTGCGGGGCGCGCCGGCCGAATTCCGAGTCCCATGCCGTGTAGCACTCAACCCGGAAAGGGGGAAAAAATAATTTATATGGACTGGACAGGAAGGCCATATAGAGATGAAAATTCTACTAATAGCGATGGCATATGCGGCGTTTCTCTCGACTCCGGCAGGATAACGGCCTCAGAAGGGGGTGGGCATGATGGTTTGGCAAACCACCATATGGCTTCGGCGCACGCCCAAAACAAGGTGATGGTTATGGATCCTATTGATCGCAAAATACTCGGCCTCTTGCAGCAAGACGCCGGCCTCTCCATTGCGGAGATCGCTTCCAAAGTTGGCTTGTCTCAGACACCGTGCTGGAAGCGTATCCAGAAAATGGAGCAGGCGGGCATCATCAAAGCGCGCGTGGTATTGCTTGACGCGAAGAAGCTCAATCTCGGCCTCACGGTTTTTGTCATCATTCGCACGAATCAGCACGATGATGTGTGGCTGCAAAAATTCGCGCGGGCGATTAAGGACTTTCAGGAAATCACAGGCATATGGCGTATGGCTGGAGATATCGATTATCTGCTGCGTGTCGTCGTGAAAGACATGGATGCTTATGACGCATTCTACAAGCGCCTCATTAAACGCGTATCCCTCAGCGATGTGGCCTCCACATTCGTCATGGAAGAAATCAAGTACTCGACGTCGCTGCCGCTGGAACCCAATGCACAGTCGTAATCAGCGCCGGTAAAATCATGGCAAATATAAGCCCAATTTTCGGCTAATTCTTGGTTCGCTCGAATAGCGGTTATGCACTCTTGTAAGGATGCAAGCGATTCTTCGTATGTTAAAGGCATCTGCGTATTCACATGCCGCCAAACGGTTTGGCTAGATGGAAAGGGGATGAAATGAATACTCAAAAAATTCCGTACCTCTTTGCGCTCATGAGTGCAGTGTTTTTTGTTGGTGCGAGTTCCAGTGCTTTCGCAGCCGGTTCGAGTTCGAAAGTATATGGTTCTGTGCATGTCGGCCCAACGTTCGTTGACAGCATGAATTTCTCTGAGTCCACGACGGCTGATTTGAATTTGAATTCCAGTACGGGATGGACCGTTAGCGGTGCCGTCGGATACCGATTCTACGACACGTTCAGGTTAGAGTTTGACCTTGGTTACAGCTCGAACAAAATGAACGGCACATTCCAACAGAATGTTCAGGCCTTTGTTCCTTGCGGCGAATTCTCCGGTAATCCGTGCCTCGATCCCACGGTTGATGGCGACATCGACTCCCTGGCGGGGTTCGCATCTGTTTATTTCGACTTTCCGGCTCTCGGCCAAATCAGACCCTATGCCGGTATCGGCGTCGGGTTTGTCGATCTCGACCTTGATGTCGGGACGCGAGCAACACTGAACGATGGCCCCGAGAGCCGGTTCGCAATTATCAACGGGTCCGATACGGTAATGGGATATCGGGGTTCGTTAGGTTTGGCGTATCCCATCGGCCGGGCCGATCTCAACCTTGGCTACACGTATACCTTTACGGAAGCCCCCAGTTTTGCGGGTCAGGGAACGTTGGTCACATTCAACTTTGATCGCAAGATGAAGCGTCACGCTGTTACCGCGGGGTTAACATATCGCTTTTAGGCATGCTGCGCGCATCCGCAACGGGCTGATGCGCGCAATGGAAGCTGCCTAGCTGCATTTGGAGTAGCCGCAACTGGTGCAGCTGTCGCAGTTTTCTTGCCGCAAAAGAGCGTTGGTTCCGCACTTTGGGCACGCGCGTAAGCGTACATCTCTATGTGCGGCGTCTTTTAAATTAACAACATTACCGCTGTCTTGCGGGCGGGGAGGTTTGATTCCGCTCTGCGGCAGAAACCCGGTGTCGATCATGTGCTGCTCTATCACATCGCCAATGGCGGCGAGCAATGACGGTACATAACGCCCGCCCATCCACTGTCCGCCGCGTGGATCGAAAACGGCTTTGAGTTCCTCCACCACAAAGGCGACGTCTCCGCCGCGGCGAAATACGGCCGAGATCATCCGCGTCAACGCCACGGTCCAGGCGTAGTGCTCCATGTTCTTGGAGTTGATGAAGACTTCAAATGGGCGCCGCGCCGCCGCGCCGTTCTCGCCTGTCTCCATGATGTCGTTGACGGTAATATAAATGGCGTGGTCGCTTTCCGGCCACCGCAACTTGTATGTGCGCCCCGGTAGCGTTTCCGGGCGTGCCAGTGGTTCTGCTCCACCGTTTTCCGGTGTGGAAACCCGAGCTGGCACGGCCTTCTTTTTCACTTCCAAAACCGCGCCTCGGGTCGGGCTTGGGCGATAGGTCGTGCAGCCCTTGCAGCCTAGGTCGTAGGCGTTCATGTACACGTCGGTGAAGGCGGTGAAAGAGAAGTCTTCCGGAACATTGATGGTCTTGGATATGGAACTGTCCACGTAGTCCTGAAC
>JAUIGX010000206.1 GCA_030432435.1 Alphaproteobacteria bacterium | reverse complement strand
CAATATTTTCATCTAGTTATGGTGCCTCGTTTCAGCGAGCACCTTTAAAAACGTCAAATATGGAGCGCGCTTGTGTCGAACAACATCACTCGCTGGGCTGCGGCACTGTCGTTGAGTCTGATCTGGTCTGTACCCGGAACAGCACTGGCGGCAGAAACCGTAAAAACACCGGATGTTCCGGAATACAAACTTGATATGACTTGGCCCAAGCTTCCGATTCCAAACAACTGGGCGATCGGTTGGATCGGGGGTATCGAGACAGATGCGCGCGGCCACGTGTGGATTTATCATGATCCTCACATGCTCGGGAATTGGCTCACGGGAGCCGCGGCTACGCCCAAGCGTGGCCTGTGCTGTGTTCCGGCTCCGCCGGTCATCGAATTCGACCGCGAAGGCAATGTTGTGCGTGCGTGGGGCGGTCCCGGTGAAGGCTATGATTGGCCATCAAGCGAGCACGGCATCCATGTCGATTACAAAGGAAATGTCTGGGTTAGCGGCAGCCGCACTCGGCCGGGGGAAGACGGCGTACCGGAAGACGGCATGGTTCTTAAATTCTCTCCCGAGGGAGAGTTCCTAATGCAAATTGGCAGTCCCGGTCCGTCAAAAGGTAGTCTTGATACGACGCGGTTGTCTGGTCCGGCCAACATGGCCGTCGACCCTGAAATGAACGAGGTGTTTATCGCCGACGGCTACGGCAATAAACGGGTTATCGTGTTTGACGCAGATACGGGAGAATTCAAGCGTCAGTGGGGTGCCTATGGTAAGCCGCCGACCGACGAAAAGCTTCCAAGTTATGACCCGGAGGCTCCGCCTTCCAAACAATTTCGTCTGGTTCATTGCATCAGAATTTCCAAGGACGGTCTCGTTTACGTCTGCGATCGATTGAACGATCGACTTCAGGTTTTCGAGCGGGATGGGACGTTCGTTCAGGAACATATCTACGACAAAGAGACTCTAGGCTCTGGCTCGGTGGGTAACGTAACTTTTTGGCCGGATGCGGAGCAGAGCATTATGGCGATAAATGATCCGGGAAATTTCCGGGTGCGCTTCGTGCGTCGCTCCGACGGTGAGGTTCTTGGCCATTTTGGCCACTACGGCACTTACGGCGGCGAGTTCGACCGAAACCACGAACTCAAATTTGATTCGGAAGGCAATTTGTTTGTTTCGGGGGATTTTCGTGTTCAGAAATTTACCCCGACAGGTGGTCCGCCTCTAAAGTAGATACCCGGCGCGGGGAGTTGCCTTTTATTCTAACGACACCTCGCGCCCCAAATGAGACGATGTAGCTTGCTTGTACTTCAATTTGAGCAAGCATAATCTGTACATTGCTAGGCAATCTTTAAAGACTTGGAATGAGGCCGGTGGGTATTGGTGAGCAATGGAGCGAGGTGCGGGCAAAGGATATCATTTCCGCACATCAGCCCTTGGATGGGGCCTTGCTGCCCATTTTTCATGGGCTACAGGATGCCTTCGGGTATGTACCCGAGCAAGCCATCCCGTTGATTGCTGAGTCCCTCAACCTGTCCCGTGCTGAAGTGCACGGCATCGTTACCTTCTATCACGATTTTCGACGGCAACCGCCCGGCAAACACGTTGTAAAGCTGTGTCGGGCGGAAGCATGTCAATCCATGGGCGGTGATGCGTTGGCGGCAGCTTTGCAAGAACACTTGAACATCGGGTGGGGAGAAACCACGCCGAACGGCATGGTAACGCTGGAGCCAGTGTTCTGTCTCGGTTTGTGCGCCTGTGCGCCAGCGGCGATGGTCGACGGCAAGGTGATGGGACGTCTTGACGAAACGCGTCTTATTGCCGCGATTGAACGAGATGGCGAATGACGCCCAAGATTTATATACCGCTAGATTCAGCTGCTAAGGCGGTAGGCGCCGATGAGGTTTCTGAAGCGATAATTGCTACGGCTGCGCGGCTTGGCCTTTCCGCAAGCATCACGCGCACGGGCTCGCGCGGATTGTATTGGCTAGAGCCGATGGTCGAGGTGGAAACGGCGACCGGTCGAATTGCCTACGGACCGGTAGCTGTCGGCGATGTTGAATCTCTTTTTGAGGCTGGGTTTCTCGAGGGACGGACGCATCCACTTATGATGGGCGTGCCCGAGGATCTGTCTTTTCTTAAAAAACAGTCGCGGCTTACCTTTGAGCGCTGCGGTCGCATAGATCCGACGTCTATCTTGGACTACAAGGTGCACGGTGGGCTTTCGGGTCTCGAGCGTGCTCTTCAGTTGGGCCCCGCGCAGACAATCGAAGAAGTTACACAGTCCGGCCTTCGTGGACGGGGCGGTGCGGGTTTTCCGACAGGAATTAAATGGCGCACTGTGAGTGGCGCGGACGGGCCGATAAAATACATCGTATGTAATGCTGACGAAGGGGATTCAGGAACTTTTTCCGATCGCATGATTATGGAAGGCGATCCCTTTGCGTTAATCGAGGGCATGGTGATTGCTGGGATAGCCACCGGGGCGAGCAAAGGTTTCATCTATGTACGCTCGGAATATCCTGATGCGATCGCGATGCTTTTGGCGGCCATAGGGCAGGCACGTACCGAAAAACTGCTCGGGCCTCGTGTACTCGACTCATCTTATAGTTTTGAAATCGAGGTGAGGGTTGGTGCAGGCGCCTATGTTTGCGGCGAAGAAACAGCCTTGCTTGAAAGCTTGGAAGGTCGTCGTGGCCAGGTTCGCGCGAAGCCGCCTCTGCCGGCGCATGAAGGATTGTTCAAGTGCCCGACTGTCGTCAACAACGTTATATCGTTGGCCACCATTCCAGCTATTTTGTCAAAGGGCGCCGCTTACTACCGTGACTTTGGCGTTGGAAAATCTCGCGGTACCATGCCGATACAACTCGCTGGGAACGTTAAATATGGCGGTCTATATGAGATTGCATTCGGCACGACTTTAGGCGAGTTGGTCCTGGAGATCGGCGGTGGTACCGCGTCTGGGCGTCCGGTTCGTGCGGTGCAAGTCGGCGGCCCATTGGGCGCCTATTTTCCGCCGTCGCTTTTTGACACGCCGTTTGACTACGAGGCGTTTGCCGCTCGGGATGGGTTAATTGGCCATGGCGGTATTGTCGTGTTTGATGACACCGTGGATATGGCCAATCAAGCACGTTTCGCCATGGAATTCTGCGGTGTTGAATCCTGCGGTAAATGTACGCCATGCCGGATCGGGTCGGTACGTGGCGTCGAGATCATTGATCGAGTTAAAAGCGGCATAGACACGGACGCACAACTCGTTCTTCTCGAAGATTTATGCAGCACTATGAAGTTCGGCTCGTTATGTGCTCTGGGTGGATTTGTGCCTTATCCAGTGCTTAGCGCGCTGAAATATTTTCCCGAAGATTTCCACCGCGCCCGGATATAAAAGACCGTAGATTTGTTCTCCGGTTCATCAAAGTGAAGGCCCGGTTTGTCTATGGCAATTTCCAATACAGCGCATCTTGGTCAGACCTTCGGTGGACTTATTCTCGCTGGAGGGAAGTCTGTACGGATGGGCGAGGATAAAGCGGCGCTTGTTTATCGCGGACGACCGCTGATCGAGCATATGGAGAAACTACTCGTCGTTGCTGGGGCGAATCCAGTTCTCAACGTCGGGCATCCCGGCGGGCTCGTGGACCCGATACAGGGCTGTGGGCCAGCGGCGGGCCTCTTCGCGTTGCTCGATTTTGTACAGGAACACGATCTTTGCGGGCCGTGGCTAGTGGTGCCTGTGGACATGCCGCTCCTAACACCCTCGATGCTGCGTAGGCTTGTCCAGTGCGATACTTTAGCCGCTCACTATGCGGATGAAACACTGCCCCTAATGGTTCGTATGGATGACGAGGGAATCCGGCGGCTATCGCGGGTTCGGGAACTTCTCGACGGTGCCAAGGGGCTTTCGCTATGGCACATCCTAAGAAATTTAAATGCTAGCGCGCTCTCTGCTGCCGCGGCAGAGGCGGGGGGCCTTGTCAATGTGAACACCCCCTCGGATTGGATGGCCGTGCAAGAGTTTCACTCGAAGACTTGAACACAGGAGCGGGCGGCGCGTGGCATAAGCGCGTTTTAAACCGGCACCGGTTTCAGAGCTGTATCAGGGTATTGCAACCGGCGCTTAGGCCCAGGGTACCCTTTCGCCCGGGCTTCTGTGCGGCACTAGAGGTCCGTGTATGGCGGCCACAATCAATGGTCCGAGCGACCCATGGAGGGAGCGCACATTTTCGGGCATCGGCGAGGCTTCTCGGAATTATGTCTAGACAATAAATATTTTATCTATACATAATAACTCGAAGACTAAACCCGTGTTGGCTACCTTGGGGAGGCCCTACCTATGTCCATTATTCTTGATGGTGCGTCACTAACCATTGAAAAACTCGTCGCTATAGCTCGGCTTGGCGAACAGGTTGAACTAGCGCCAGCGGCGCTTGAGCGGATTAAAATCTGCCGCGCGATGCTGGAAAAGAAACTGGCCAACAAGGAAACCATGTACGGAATCAACACCGGCATTGGTGAGTTTTCCGAAACAAAGTTGACGGACGATCAGGTCGCGAATTTCCAAAAATACCTCATTTACAACCACGCAGCGGGAATTGGTGAACCCGCGCCGATCGAACATGTGCGGGCGGCGATGGCCGGACGAATAAATGTGCATGCGCATGGAAATTCCGGATGTCGACCGGATATCACACTTACCCTGGTTGAGATGTTGAATCGGGGTGTGACCCCGGTGATTTGCCAAAAGGGTTCTGTAGGTGCCAGCGGTGATTTGGCTCCTATGGCGCAGATGGCGTTGTTGCTGATGGGCGAGGGAGAGGCCTTTTACAAAGGCGAGCGGCTCTCCGGCGCCGAAGCGATGAAGCGGGCCGGGATTCCGATTCCTGGTCTTCAAGCCCGTGATGGTTTAGCGACGATCAATGGCTCGAACGTCCTAACCGGGATGTCGGCACTTCATATCTATGACATGGAACGTTGGCTCAAGCAGGCGGAGATCGCCGCGGCGATGAGTATCGAAGCGCTCCTGGGTAACATGAAGCCCTACGGACCAAAGCTCCATGAACTTCGTGGGTTTTCCGGATCGATCGCATCTGCCGCCCATATTCTGAAGGTTATCGACGGATCAGATCTTCTGACCGGAAAGATGAAAACAAAAGTGCAGGATGCCTATTCCATGCGCTCGACCCCGCAAGTGATCGGTGCTGCGCGTGATGCGGTGGCCTACGCACGTTCACAGGTGGAAATAGAATTAAACGGAGTGGCCGATAATCCTATCTTTATTCCCGAAGACGATTTGACTTTAACTGGCGCGAACTTCCAGGGAACGCCCGTGTCCTTACCGATGGATATGGCGGGTATTTCGATTACGATGGTTTCCGTGCTCTCGGAGCGCCGCATGAATCGTCTCACAAACCCGGCATTATCTCAGGGTCTGCCTGATTTTCTTGCACACGAGCCGGGCTTTTATTCTGGCCTGATGTTGAGCCAGTACACGGCCGACCACCTCATAGTCGAACAGCGAATTCTGTCCGCCCCCGCGTCAGTTCAGTCCATCCCGGCAGCGGCCGATCAGGAAGACTTCGTATCAATGGGGATGAACACGGCTCTCAAGAATGGCCAAATTCTTGAGAACGCTTACGGTGTCCTGGGTATCGAGTTTATGGCGGCCGCCCAGGCTCTGGATTTCCGGTCTTTCACTGTCGGCCGAGGAACCCAGAAGGCGCGAGACGTCATTCGGCGGTATGTCGCCCATCTGGATGTGGACCGTCCGCTTTATCCGGATCACAACAGTATGCAGGCTCTCGTTAAGTCTGGTGAGATTCTAGACGAAGTCGAAAAGGTACTGGCGGGATAGTTCTTGCGGTTTAACGTACACGCAAGAAATCAGCCGGCTCAAAACAGAGCCGGCTGATTTTTTATTTATAGTTGCGATACAAATTTCAAATATGCTCGACGAGCACGCTGGCTCGCGTTTATCTCGTGGCGTCAGCCTGCAGCGTGTCCGGAGAGGTCGTTGCCGAGACGGTCTTCCGCTGTTGTACATCATTATCGCGTTCCGCCACTTTTTGCGGAGGATGTATAATGTGGGTCTGCACGAACTCTACA
>JAUIGX010000205.1 GCA_030432435.1 Alphaproteobacteria bacterium | reverse complement strand
CCGACAATGAGATACGCATCGGCGCGCAAGCGGCGAATGCTCTCCGTCACGTCTGCAAACGGAACCAGCTCGATCATGGCCAGGGCATCATCCCATGCGCCCATGGCCGCGAGCCGAGCAATACGCGTTTCCAGAAGCCACGCCGACGTCTCGGACGAGCCGTCGGCTGCGGGCAATACTCCCGGCGACAGCAATAGGTTTTCCGCAAGACGGCGCTGAGCGGGGGAAACCATCCGCGTCGGCAGCTGCGGCAATATCTTGCGCAGGGTTTCAAGGTCAGAGCCCTGCCAGAGGGTCGTCAAAAACCCGCCATTTTGCGCATCCACAAGGCCGATCCGGTCCCGGTTCGGGGCCGCAAGGGTGCCGACAGCAATACCCGTTGAGGTGTCAGGCGCTTTGGCCGGCGCTGTCAGCAGATCCGGCAGCAATTGCAATGGCCGGGGGGGCGGCGGCGGCTCTTGCTCAGGGGCATCCTGACTTTGCGCGGGCACGGCCCATAGCGTCGCCGCGGCAAGCAGGGCGACAGCGCGCGACCGCTGCCTCCAGCCGCTAATTGAAGCGGTCATTGGGAATTACTTTTTCCATTTTGGCGGTCGGCGGCGGCATATCGGAGGTCGCCAAGAAAACGACCCCGCCGGCAACAACCGCAACAACTAGGAGAATAAGAAACTTTGCCATGCTTTAATGCCCGTCAATCTGTCTTTATAAAGTGGCGAAGAGGCGTTCCGCCTCCCGCGACGACACTACGCAAGGGCTGTGATAATGTCCATTCGGCCAATGAGTTGGCTGGACGTTTAGGTTGTGTTTAAAGTTGTGAATGGTTGAAGAGGTACGAACGCGACATGAGCGCGGCGGCACACACTAAGAAGGAAGGCGCGGAAGGCGCGCGGCCCCTCGACCGTCCGATAGTCCTGGTCGGCCTGATGGGCGCGGGCAAAAGTTGCATTGGCCGCCGGCTAGCACAGCGCCTCGGCGTCAGCTTTGTCGATGCCGACGCAGAGATCGAGGACGCCGCAGGCTGTTCGATAGCCGAGATATTTGAACAATTTGGTGAACCCTATTTTCGCGACGGAGAGCGCCGCGTCATGGCCCGCCTTCTAAGCGAGGCGCCCGGCATACTCGCGGCCGGAGGGGGCGCCTTCATGAACACTGAAACGCGCGAGCTGATCCGAAACCAGGCGATTTCTATATGGTTACGTGCCGACCTAGAAACCTTGTGCACACGCACCAAGGGGCGCACTCATCGCCCGCTTCTCAATTCAGGGGACGCGCGCGCCACTCTTCAAACTCTCATCAACGAGCGGTATCCAGTCTACGCCCAGGCCGACCTTACGATCGATACTGGAATTGACGGACCCAACATGACCTGCCGCCGGGTTTTAGAGGCTCTCGAGCAACACCTGGGAGCGCCGCTCACGGCGACCGAGCTGTGACAGTCGCCGACATTACGGTCGCTCTCGGCCAGCGCGCCTACGGCATTCATGTCGGACGTGGCCTGCTAGCGCGCGCCGCAGACCTGTTCGCGCCGGTTTTAAAACAACGGCGCGTCTTCATCGTCACCGACAGCAACGTGGCCCTGCTCTACCTCAATCCCTTGTCCGAAAGTCTGCAAGCGGCGGGCATTCAAGTCGGCCACGTAGTCGTACCCGCAGGCGAATCCAGCAAGGACTTCGATCAGCTGGCCCGCGTCCTAGATGCTATGTTGGCCGCAAAGTGCGAGCGCTCGACAATGATTGTCGCCCTTGGCGGGGGCGTTGTCGGTGATCTTGCCGGGTTCGCGGCATCTATCCTTTTGCGCGGCACAAATTTTATCCAAGTCCCGACCACATTGCTCGCGCAAGTGGACAGTTCCGTCGGCGGTAAAACCGGCATCAATACAAGCGCCGGCAAAAACCTCGTGGGCACATTTCATCAACCGCGCCTTGTACTGGCCGACACGGATACCCTGGTCACCTTGCCAAAGCGCGAGTTGCTTGCAGGGTACGCCGAAGTGGTCAAATACGCGCTCCTCGGCGATGCAGACTTCTGGTCGTGGCTCGAGGAGAACGGCGCTGCGGCGACAAGCGGCACCGAGGCCGGGCACGCCGCCCTGCGCCAATGCATCCTAACCAGCTGCAAAGCCAAGGCTAACATCGTGGCCGCGGACGAGAAAGAAAGCGGCGCACGCGCATTGCTTAATCTCGGCCACACGTTCGGTCACGCTTTCGAAGCGGAATTCGGGTATGACGGCGACCTTCTCCATGGCGAAGGGGTAGCCATCGGCATGACTATGGCCTTTGATCTGTCGGTCCGCATGGGCATTTGTCCTGCCGCCGATCTAGAGCGTATCCGCACTCACTTTACGGCAACCGGATTGCCGACGACTTTACCCAAGACCGGACGCAGCGCGGCCCTGACTGCCGAAAAATTATTAAGCCACATGGCCCAAGATAAAAAAGTTAAAGACGGCGCAATCACGTTCGTTCTGACCAAAGGCATCGGCAAGGCGTTTCTAACCGCCGACGTCCCGCCCGATCATCTCCGCGAGACTTTAAACTCTGCCCTAGCGGCCTAGCGCGCCGCATTTCGCAACCCTGAGAGACCGACATGGAAGTTACATTTATTATCATCCTGCTTATGATTTTTGGCTCGGCGTTTTTCTCCGGGTCCGAAACAGCGCTGACCGCCACTTCACGCGCGCTCATGCATCAGCTGGAGCAAGATGGTGACAACCGCGCGGCGATCGTAAACCGCCTACTCGCACACCGCGAAAAGCTCATCGGCACGATCCTCATTGGCAACAACCTCGTGAACATCGGCGCGTCGGCCCTGGCCACCAGCCTCATGATCGAATTATTCGGCGAATCAGGCGTTGCGATCGCGACCGGCATCATGACTCTTCTGGTCCTTATATTCGCGGAGATACTTCCCAAAACCTACGCCCTCACCCATTCAATGACCATGGCGCGTACGGTAGCGCCAATCATGAGCGTGCTCGTGTTTTTGCTGACGCCGATCAGCTTTGTGATTCAAAAAATCGTCCGTGTCTTTTTGGTGTTGATGGGCGTCAATACGAAGAATGCCGGAAGCGCGACACAGGTGCTGGCGGAACTGCGCGGCGTGATCGACTTGCAAATGGGCTTCGGCAGCATCAAGGATGAAGTGAAGCACGAACGCGCCATGTTGCGCAGCGTACTCGACCTAGCCGATGTTACTGTGGAAGAGGTCGCCGTTCACCGGCGCAAGGTGGTGTCCGTCAACGCCGACCTGCCCATCGCAGAGATCATGGAACAAGTTGCCGACAGCCCCTATACGCGTATTCCGTTGTGGCGCGAACGTCCTGAAAATATTGTCGGCATGATTCACGCCAAAGCGATGCTGCGCGCCATACACTCGGCGAACGGACAAACAGAGAGCTTGGACATCATGTCTATTGCCGCCAAGCCCTGGTTTATCCCGGACACCACGACCCTGCTTGATCAGCTCAATGCATTCCGCGAGCGGCGCGAACATTTCGCGCTGGTCGTGGACGAGTACGGAACTCTGGTGGGTGTTGTAACTCTCGAGGATATTCTAGAAGAGATTGTCGGCGACATTGGCGATGAAACCGACATTCCCGTCGCCGGTGTACGCCCGGATAAAGGCGGCTCGTATCTGGTTGACGGCAGTGTCACCCTGCGCGACCTCAGCCGTGAGCTCGACTGGCAACTGCCCGACGACAAAGCCTCGACCGTGGCGGGTCTTGTTCTTCACGAAGCGCGGAAAATTCCGGATATAGGCCAGGAATTCCTGTTTCACAGTTTTCGTTTTCAGGTGCTGCGCCGCAACCGCAACCAATTGACGCTGATACGTGTAACGCCGCCGCCGTCGGACGACGAGGACGACGCCCCGCAGCCCCCGGCATTGCCTGCATAGCCGTTAATCTAACGGCTTTATCTTGACCGGTTCTTCTATGCCAGCCACACTCAAGGCCACGAGGGGGTTTTAGACCCCGCTCAAGGCCGGGTTTCAGGTGCCGGTCTTCCGTCGGGGTTAAGCTCCGCACATCAATGACGCCTTTGAAAAGGAGCGCGCCATGATACGGAAGATTGTGCCCGACGTTATAAACGATCAAGTCCTTCACAAAGTCAGTCCTAAAGATACAGCACGTAGCGCAGCTAAGGTGATGCGCGACAACAAAATCGCCGCCCTTCTAGTGATGAACGCTGACCGCTTGGTGGGAATCATTACCGAACGGGATATGACCGCACGCGTGATAGCTGCGGGCCTCAATCCGGACAGCACAGAGATTGTCGATGTCATGACCGCCGACCCCGACACGCTGTCACCACATGACACGGCTGCTGATGCCATTCGCATGATGAAAAATCGCGGCTACCGTCACCTGCCGGTGGTTGACAACGGCAAGGTCGTCGGCATGGTCTCGGTGCGTGACATTTATGCAGTCTACAACGGTGAACTTGAGCAGGACTTAAAAGACCGCAATGCTTTCATCTATGGTGAAAGCTACGGCGGAATGAGCTAAGGGCTCTTCGCTTCAAGCTTAGCGGCCGCCTTGCGTGTCGCTTCCAGGCGCCTCGATTGCCTCGCGGAGGCAGCCGAGACCAGGTGTTCGACAAGAGCTGGCCCGGCACCGGACGGCGATCCGGCGTCAAAAGGCGGGTGTGGATTGTATTCCACACCCAGCTGAATCGCTTTTGCCGCTTCCTCACCGCACATCTCGGCGATCACAGTCAAACCGAAATCAATTCCGGCGGTAACGCCGCCGCCGGTGATACGATTGCGATCCCGCACCACGCGCCCTTCATCTGGGATCGCGCCGAGCAGCGCCAACTGATCACGAGACATCCAGTGACAGGCCGCACGATATCCGTGCAGCAGGCCCGCCGCGCCCAAAACAAGCGAGCCGGTACAAACGGACGTGACATATTGGGCGGCCTCTGCTTGGCGGCGAAGAAAGTCGAGCACCTCCACATCGTCCATAAGATCGATTTGGCCGGGGCCGCCGGGGACGCAAACGACATCAAGCTGCGGGCACGCCGCGAACGTTGTCGTGGGAAGAAATTTCCAGCCCGTTAGCGTCGCAACCGACTCCGGTGTTTTCCAGATCAAATGCACCACCGCGTCCGGCACCATCCCGAACACTTCCGCAGGGCCGGTCAGATCAAGCTGCGTCAGATTCGGGAATAGAATAAAGCCGAAATGGAGAGGCGCGGACATGAACACATTTCCTTGATGAACGCCCTTGAAGAACGTCAGCGAAAATTATCTGCGGTCGTGACGTCGCAATCAAGCCCACACGGCACCTTATGCATCCATACACCCCACGGCGCTTGCAACACCGCAAACCCACCGCCTAAAATGCCATGCATGATGGGCCAAATGCTCTGATAACGCAGCATTGTCGCTATTTAACACCACCCTCGAAGCCAATCCGAACAGAGACCCGTGTTGAATTAGTTGCGTGGAAGCGCCCATCAAGAAAAGGGATTTGACCCTGGGAAGCCCGTTCTAGCCGACGGGGAGAAGAAAAACGTAGCTAGAGATAAGCTTGATGTACTGGACCGACAACTAATGTCAGGAAACAACGGCGCGGCACCCTCCCAATCGCAGATCAACAGCCTGATCGAAGACTACCAATACGGACGGTATGGTAGAGCTGAGAAGTTGGCCGTATCGCTTACTCGGCAGTTTCCCGACTATCAATTCAGCTGGAAATTGCTTGGAGCAGTGCTCAAGCAAACGGGCCGGACATCTGAGTCACTAGTAGCCAGCCGGAACGCCGTGAAATTAGCGCCCCATGATGCCGAAGCCCGTTACAACATGGGTATCGCGCTGCAAGAACTGGGCAGGCTAGAAGAGGCTGAAGCCAGCTGCAAGCAAGCGACCGCATTAAAACCTGACTTTGCCGAAGCCCATTGCAACTTGGGCAACACGCGGAAAGAACTGGGCAGGTTGGAAGAAGCTGAAGCGAGCTATAAGCAAGCAATAGCGTTGAAACCAGACTATGCCGAAGCCCACAACAACCTGGGTGTCATACAGCAAGACCTGGGCAGATTGGATGAAGCTGAAGCAAGCTACAGACGAGCTGTAGCGCTGAAGCCAGACTATGCCGAAGCCCACTACAACTTGGGTATTACGCTCCAAGAATTGGGCAGGCTA
>JAUIGX010000204.1 GCA_030432435.1 Alphaproteobacteria bacterium | reverse complement strand
CACGCCGAGCGAAGCGCGTTCGGATACATGCACCGAGTTCTAGCTTGGATGACCTATCTCAATGATGTCGAAAGCGGCGGTGAAACAACGTTTCACAATTATGGCCTGGAAATTATACCGCAGCGCAGCAAAACGCTTCTTTGGCCCGCCGAATGGACTCACACCCACGCAGGGGGCATCGTTAAGACTGGCAAAAAATATATCATCACGGGATGGATGCATTTTCCCCATCCAGCGCCGCTGAAACCAGAAATGTCATAGGGTGTGATAGCCATTCTTCTGCGCATGAACACGACTTTTTTCTGTGACGGCGCCCGGCAATTCTTATGTGCGGTGCAGCATATTTTAGTGTGACCTACACCTCTCTGCGTCACACAACTTATTTGCCACACTTGTAAAAGATCGTCGATTTATGGCTCTATTGCAGGGCATTTATGCTTGACCACTAAAATCCTCCGACCAATAATCGACCGACCGTACAGTCTATTTCTGTATACGTGTCTGCCGTTAGTTCGCGCGGGCACGTTGCTATTATAGGGGGGAATCCAGAGTTCGAATCCGTTGGGTTTTGTCCGTCAGTATACACGGAACGGTAACCAAGGATTTGTACACGGCGCACTCAATCTCGAATGCGAATTGATAAGCGCCGGCCTCACCCTCAACGAACTACAACTGGACGTTTGAGATAATTTGTTTAACTGAACTGCGTTCATCGCGGGACTATTTACTCACGATGAACCCGCCCAGCGCCTTTGTTTGGGCATTGGCGCCATCACATAGGGAGAATCACATATGAAGTTGATTAATCAAAACACCAAGCAAAGGGACAGACTATCCGTCGCCTTGTTAACGGTGGCATGTTTGGGGTCTACATGCTTGAGCTCTGTTGCTTTCGCACAAGCACAACAGTCGGCGCAGGCTACGGAACTTGAGCAGATCGTCGTAACCGGTTCACGCGTTGTACGCGATGGCTATCAAGCCCCGACACCGGTGTCCGTCATCGGCATCGAACAACTGGACAATGTTGCGACATCCAACCTCGCGGATTCTATCAACCAGCTTCCCGCGATTGTTAACAGCGCAACACCGCAATCCTCATCCGTGAACACAACTTCTGGGCAGTCGGCCATCAACGCTCTCTCCCTGCGTGGCCTGGGTATCTCGCGTACCCTCGTACTGCTCAACGGCCAGCGGACCGTAGGTTCGAACCTGACCGGCGCGGTCGACATCAGCGAACTGCCGCAAGGTCTGATCGAACGCGTTGACGTTGTGACCGGCGGCGCCTCGGCGGCCTACGGCTCTGACGCCCTTTCCGGCGTGGTCAACTTTGTTCTCGATACAGACTTTGTAGGCTTCAAAGGCGAAGTGTCGGGCGGTCTGACCACCTACGGCGACGTGCCCAACTACAAAATCAACGCCACCTACGGCACCGAATTTGCCGGCGGCCGCGGCCACTTCCTCGCTTACGGCGAGCACGTGTGGGACGAAGGTCTTTTGGTCTATGACCGCCCATGGGCTCTCGAAGGTCACAGCTATGTCAACAACCCGGCATTTGCGCCAGGCAACGGCCAACCGTCGGTCATCCGTACATCGCAGACCGGCATCGGCAACGCCGCCTGGGGCGGTATGTTCGTTGGCGGCCCGCTCGCTTACACCGCGTTCGGTCCCGGCGGCGTCCCCTACCAAGTTTCTCCGGGCGACCTTCCCCCGGGCGCACTTCTGCGCGGCGGCAGCTGGAAAGCACAGGATGTCATCGGCACACGCGGCGCTGCAGCGCAGCCGCGCCAGAATCGCCAGGACGTATTCACGCGTCTTAGCTACGACATCAACGACAACGTAAATGTCTATGCCCAAGCGGCATGGGGACATCTCGGTTCCTACTCGTCGGGCGCCCCCAACTTCTTCCCGGGCAACCTGACCCTGCAAACTAACAACGCCTATCTGCCGGCAGACATGCGTGCGGCCCTGGAAGCTGATGGCAGCACCAGCTTTAGGTTCGGCACTTTGAACGAAGATCTGGACAACTTCCGCGCCGTTTATGACCGGCGTGTCCAGCGCTTCCTGGTCGGCGCTGAAGGCGATATCGATTTCGCAGGCACAAACTGGGACTGGGACGCTCATGCCAGCTACGGCAAGATGTTCGGTACGCTGAAGTCCAAAGGCGCGATCGACCGCACCCGCTATCCGAAAGCCGTGAATTCGGTTCTCGTAAATGGCGCTCCGGTCTGTAGCGTAAATGCCGACGCCGATACCACGAACGATGATCCGTTGTGCGTACCTTACAATCCGTTCGGCACAGGTGTGAACAGCGCAGCCGCAGTCGATTACCTCCAAGGCCGCTACGGCTGGAACGTCCAGCGCCTGATTCAGAAGGTTGCTGCCGTTAACTTTGCGGGCGAGCCGTTCTCCACATGGGCCGGCCCGGTTTCCGTGGCTTTTGGTTACGAATATCGTAACGAAAAAATGCGCCAAATCTCGGATCCGGAAGAGCAGGCAAACCCGACGATCTGGTTCCAGGCTGCGGGTCAGCCCTACACCGGTTCGTTCACCGTACATGACATCTATGCCGAAGCCGTGGTGCCGCTCGCCACCAATCAGCCCTGGGCAGAATCGTTGGATATCAACGGTGCGATCCGCGGAACGGATTACTCGACCTATGGCTCGGTCGTGACTTACAAGGTTGGCGGTACATATGCCCCGACCGACGAAGTGCGCTTCCGCCTCACTCAGTCGCGCAACATTCGTAGCCCGACCCTGGTTGACTTGTTCCAAGCCGGTTCAACGTCGCGCAGCTCATCGACCGATCCGTTCAACAACAATGCGGTCATCAACAGCCAGATCACAACTTCGGGCAACCCGAACTTGGGTCCGGAAAAGTCGAACGATATCGGCTTCGGCGTTGTCTATCAGCCGGAATGGTTCGACGGCTTCAACGTCTCGGTTGACTACTACCGCATCAAAATCAAAGACGCGGTGAACTTGGTCGGCTCGCAAGATCTGATCAATTTCTGCTTCCAGGGCAACCAAACCGCATGTAGCCAGATCCAACGCGTTGGTGCCGGCACTGCGGGCGAACAGCTCAACATCACCACCGGACCGCAGAACTTCGCGACCGAAAAAGCGGAAGGTATCGATATCGAAGCCAGCTACACGCTGCCCCTCGAGATGGTATCCAATTCGTTCAACGGCACGCTCGGTATGCGCGTCTTGGCCACTCACTTCCTCAGCTACGAGACCTTCAGCGGTATCCCTGGTGATGCTGTGATTGAGTATGCTGGCGTGACTGGCGGCGGTGCGGGCCTTGGCGGCGGCGGCACAGGTATTCCGAACTGGAAAATCAATGCCTCGCTGCAATACGCTCTCGACCCCTTGGATCTGGGCCTTACTTTCCGTTGGATTTCGGCAGGTATAAACAACGCCCAGTGGATTGAATGCCAAACAAACTGCCCCGCTCCTTCGGGCGCAGCGATCACCACTGACGACAACAGCGTCGCTTCTGCGCTGTATGTTGACTTCAACGCGGCCTACACCATCCAAGTTGGTGAAACCGCCGAGACGGAACTGTTCCTGAACATCCGCAACCTCGCGAATGCCGATCCTTCGATCGCCGTACGCGGTCCGGGCGGTTCCAGCTGGGACTTCGCGCCCACACCTTCGGGCGGCGCATTTGACGTGCTCGGCCGTGTCTTCCGCGCAGGCGTCAAATTTAGAATGTAATTGATGTCGCGCTAAACGAGACGAAGGGCCCAATTCGGTACACCGGATTGGGCCCTTTTCTTTTGGTATCTATGGAGAATGAAAAATGACGACAAAGACCATGCGCCTCCTCGTCACAGCGACCGCCCTGGTCGCCCTTACCGCGTGTGACGCGTCTGTGCCGAACAACACCGCGTCCTTCAACATTGTCGGCGCGTCTATACCCGACATGCAAACGGCAATGGCCGAAGGGCGAACCACTTCGCGCGAGATTACGGAGCAATATCTCACCCGCATCGGCCTTTATGAGGACAAGCTCAATGGCGCGAACTCGATCAACGCCAATGCCCTCGCGCAAGCCGATGCCCTCGACAAAGAGCGCGCCGCGGGAAATATCCGGGGCCCCTTGCACGGCATCCCGGTCGCCTTGAAAGACAACATCATGACCAAGGACGACATGCCCACTTCTGGCGGCATGCTCGCCTTCAAGCATTACATGGCGCCGTATGACGCAACTTTGACAACCAAACTCAAAGACGCCGGCGCCATCATCATCGCCAAATCAACCTTGAGCGAACTCGCCGGCTGGTTCGGCAGCGACTTCCGCCCCGGCGGATACAATGCAGCAGCCGGCCAGAGCTATAATCCTTACGACCCGCGCGCCAACGACAATGGGACGCCCGTGCTAGCCGTTGCCGGGTCCAGCTCGGGAATTGGCGTCGCCGCCGATATGTGGGCCGGGAACGTCGGCACCAGCACAGCCGGGTCCATCGAAGGGCCTTCGAACGCCAACATGCTTGTCGGCATTCGTCCCTCCACCGGGCGGATTAGTCGCCACGGCATCATCCCGTTGACACTCGACCAGGATACCGCCGGTCCTATGACCAAGACCGTAGCGGGTGCGGCAATCATGCTCGGCGTTATGGAAGGCGACCCCGACCCCAACGATCCCCGCACAACTGAATGCGAGGCGCCGCCCAATCACGATTACACTCCCTTCTTAAAGGCCGACGCCCTGAAGGGTGTGCGCATTGGTATACCGCGCGCTGGCCTTTACGAGCCTTACGAATTTCCGGGCCGTGCGGAACCATTCTCCGGTTTGGAGGCCGATGAAGCCGCATCCATGGAAGAAGCGATCGCGGCAATGAAAGCCGCGGGTGCCGAAATCGTGGACCCCGCCGACCTGCCCAGCATGACCGCAACCGATCCGGCGGATAACATCATGACACGCAACATCTGTCAGTTGGCACCCGACGGTGAAGCTCCGGACGATCTATGCTCAAACGTGCTTCGCTACGGCATGAAGCGCGACTTCAATCTGTGGCTGGACAGTCTTGGAGACTCGGCGCCGGTCAAAACGCTCACCGAATTACGAGCGTGGAATAGCGAGCACGAGGCTGATGGCGCTATCAGATATGGTCAAGGCCGGCTTGATGCGGCCGATGCCGTTGATCTGGAAAAAGACAAAGCGCGCTACGAACTCAATCGCGCTGAAGACCTTCAACTGGCGCGCGCCGAAGGTCTTGATGCGGCGCTGACTGAACACAATCTGGATGCGTTGGTGTTTCCCGGAACTTCAGGGTCCAACATATCCGCCCGGGCCGGCTATCCGGTCGTAGTTGTTCCCTTTGGCATGGTGATCAATGATGCGCCGGGGGCGAACGGATCGGAGGAAAAGACACGGCCCTACGGATTTAGTTTCGTAGGCGGGCATTGTCAGGATCCGAAGATCATTGGGATTGCTTACGCCTTCGAACAGGCGACCAAGAAACGTGTGCCGCCGCCGCACACCCCATAACAGCGCGACACTAAACCCGTTGCACAACACCATTCATAACTACAAGTTCACCCCCCGTGTTTTAAACACGGGGGGTGTTTTTTTGCCCGAGCAGATAGAATTTTATTTCAGACTTTACCACCACAGCCCGGCGGCAATCACGATGTTAGAAAATGACGCAACCTCATTTATCCGAATCTGATTGAGGCGGGCTGTATCTGTAGCCGACAAGCGCGCGCTCTCCTTTCAACGCTTGGCGGTAGAACCACCACGCGAACCAAACGATAACCGGTACGGCAAGAGTTCCCGAGATTGTCATCATCAAGAGAATGTTTTCTTCACCCCATCGCAGAGGCAAGACACCAATAGCCTCCAGCATGCCTTCCCCCATACGCAGTACGCCGAACCCGGCGACCGCAATGAGAACCCCCACGGTCCCGGCGAACAAGGTGGTGCTGGCTATCGCGGTAAGGATGGGGATCATTTTGCACCCCCGAACGAAGAACCGTCACTTTGAGTCCACGTTGAAGGTTTAGATAAAGAACAGAATGTGTCGAATGAGAGAGCCTCGGCATAGATAGAGGCCTGCTTTAGAAATGTGCGCATATTGGGCGTCCGCATTTTATCGTAGCGCAGCATACGCGCGCACCCTGAATGGCGCCGCATGGCCG
>JAUIGX010000203.1 GCA_030432435.1 Alphaproteobacteria bacterium | reverse complement strand
GGCCTAGTTCTGGTCATATCGGGACGCCGCGACAGGAGGTGTTAGAAGTGCGTTTGTTTACTCACGTATCGCCGCGTTCATTTTTGCTGTCGGGTGCCGTCGGCGTCGCGGCCTTAACCCTCGCTGCATGCTCGCCACCAAGTTCGGATCAGGGCGTTGCCGCCGTCAGTGCCGCCCCGGAAGCCGTATTGCCTGACCAAGGAACGCCTGCGCGCGTGCGCCTTATGACAGGTACACAATACGCGAACATGATCGCCGATGTTTTCGGCGCTGATATCAAACCCGGAAAGCCAATGGCGCCGTTCCGCCGCACCGACGGCCTACTGGCGAATACTGCCGAAAGTGTTGGCGTCACCTCTGGAGACATGCAGAGACTTCAGCGCGCCGCGGCCACCGTTGCTGCGCAAGTCGTGGACAACGGCGATCTTGAGCGCGAAATCCCATCGCATCGCAACTCGCTGGTGCCGTGCAAACCCGAAAACATCAAAGGCCCGGACGACGCCTGCGCAACCAAGTTCATTAAATCGACGGGTCGTCTGCTGTATCGCAAACCACTGCCAGAGTCCCTTCTCCAAGAGTATGTGGCCAAGGCGCATACCGCGGCAGAGAACAATGAGGATTTTTACGCCGGGCTCTCTGGTGTGCTTGAAGGTATGCTCATCGACCCCATGGTCTTGATGATCAGCGACATTTCCGAGCCCGACCCCGACAATCCAGGCCAGATGCGCCTCGACGCCTACAGTCTTGCGTCACGGCTGTCGTTCTTCCTATGGAATACAGTGCCCGACGACATGGTCCTTAAGTTTGCCGAGAGCGGCGAGATCATGACACCCGAGGGACGCGCCAAACTTGTCGATCTAATGATGGCGAGCCCACGGCTTGAAGATGGCGTGAAAGGTTTCTTCGACGACATGTTCGCCTTCGACGATTTCAACAACCTGTCGAAGGACGCCACCGTTTATCCGATCGTAACCGGCACGGCGCTCAATGACTCTCGTGAGCAAACTCTTCGCACCATCGCCGATCACCTCATCACACGGGACGGCGATTACCGCGATATCTTCACGACCAAACACACCTTTATGTCGCCGGCGCTCGCCGCAATTTATAAGGTGCCGACACGTCCCGGCTGGACTCCTTATGAATTTCCCGCGGACAGCCCGAGGGCAGGTATTCTGACTCACGTCAGCTTTCTCACGGTTCACTCCCACCCCGGACGTAGCTCAGCCACCTTGCGCGGCAAAGCCTTACGCGAGTTGCTACTTTGCCAACGGGTTCCGCCGCCGCCACCGAACGTCGACTTTTCGGCGCTTGAAGACCCGACTTCAGTTTTGAAGACTGCGCGCGAGCGTGTGGATTTTCATCTGCAGAATCCTGTCTGTGCCGGCTGTCACAAGATCACCGATCCGATGGGCCTTGCGCTCGAGAATTTCGATGGTGGCGGACAATATCGGACGGTCGAAGGCGGAGAGCCGATCGACGCCAGCGGTGTACTGGACGGCACGACCTTCGATGATGTGACAGGAATGTCGCAAGCTCTGCGCAACCACCCGGGATTGCCGGGGTGCCTCGTGCGGCGCATCTACAGCTATGGCATCGGCGGTCCGCTTGACCGGGCCAGCGAAGAACAAGCCGGGATATTTACTAAAGTGTTTGAACAGAACGGCTACCGCGTTCCCGATTTGATGCGCGCCATCGCAACCAGCGGTGCATTCGCACAAATTTCCGAAACCCAATCCACCACGACGACGGCTGCAGTCACGCCGACCGTTGCGGCTCACTAGTTCCAGAGGAGGACCTTATGCAATCTTTCCTGAAATCCCTTAGCCGTCGCCGCGTCCTGCGCGGCATGATGGGCGGCTCCGCGATTACCGTCGGCCTTCCGCTTTTGAACGTGTTCCTGAACGGAAACGGCGACGCCCTTGCTAATGGCTCTCCATTGCCGGTGCGCTTCGGCACCTGGGGCTGGGGCCTGGGTATGAGCGAAAAAATCTTCACGCCCAAGCAGACCGGCGCAAATTGGGAACTCCCCGAGGAGATTGCATCTCTGAAGGATGTTCAAAAACACATCAATCTTTACACCAACTTTAATGGCTTCCGCGATGCCGCTCCTAACCTCTGCCACACCACCGGCTGGATGATTTTGCGCTCGGGAGCCGCCCCGATGAACAACAACGACCGTCCGGGCGAAACCATCGACGTAACCGTGGCAAAGCAGATCGGCAACGTCACCCCGTTCGCCCACCTCACCATGACCGCGACCGGCGATCCGCGCGACACGCAGTCCTACGAAAGCGCGAGTTCGATCAACACCGCAGAAGGCTCGGCGCTTGGTCTGTACACCACCATCTTCGGCCCAGACTTTCAGAACCCGAACGCTGCGGAATTTAAGCCGAACCCCAAGATCATGGTCCGTCAGAGCGTCATTTCAAGCGTGATGGACAACACCAAGAAGCTCTCCTCTATGGTGGGCGCGGAAGATAAGCAGCGCCTGGACCAGTACTTTACCAGCCTGCGCGATCTGGAGACCCAGTTCGAGCGTCAACTCACCAAACCTGAGCCGCGTGAAGCGTGTGTGGCGCCAGGCGCCCTCACCGATGATCTTCCCACCGGTATTGATTCAGTACTCCTTGGACGCCGTCATCAACTGATGACCGATCTTCTGGTCATGGCGATTGCCTGCGATCAGACCCGTGTGTTCAACATGCTCTACTCGAAGTCGTTCGCTTCCACGACCAAGGTCGGCTACGAGAAACCGCATCACACGGCCAGCCATGAAGAAGGCGTTGACGAGGAGTTGGGCTATCAACCGATGGTGTCGTGGTTCCTGCGCCGTGCGTTCGAGAACTGGGCCTACTTCGTCGATGCATTCGCCAAGGTGAAGGAAGGCGACGGCACCCTCCTCGACAACATGATGATCTACGCCTCGACCGACCAGTCATTCGCGAAGATTCACTCCATCGACGGCCTGCCTATGTTCTCGGCAGGACGTGCTGGCGGCAGGATCAAAACTGGTTTGCATATCGACGGCAATGGCACCACCGGCTGCCGCCTGGGCTACACCATGATGCAGGCCCTCGGAATGGACGTGCCGCACTGGGGTAACCAGAGCAACCAGACCAACAAGGAAAT
Organism: Alphaproteobacteria bacterium; assembly: GCA_030432435.1. Lineage (GTDB taxonomy): Bacteria > Pseudomonadota > Alphaproteobacteria > Rhodospirillales > Rhodospirillaceae > UBA11612. Next base: position 3,087 of record JAUIGX010000203.1, on the reverse strand, counting down.
CGGCGAGATCGTCGTCTGATGTATTCCGCGTTTAAAGAACGCGGGATCAACGGACACGTGACCAAAGGACACAAGTCATGAAACAGCCTTTTAAGGCGCTCTTAATAGCGGGCGTTTCTCTCGTCGGAATATGCGGGTCCGTAGGAGCCGCCGAGCAGAGAGTTTTCGAAAACCACAGCGACGTGCCGATGCCGCCTGGAATCCAGGTTATAAGTACCGAGTTGGATGGTCCGGTATTTGCCAATGAGCAAGGCAAAACCCTTTACGTCTGGCCGCAGAAAGCTATGCGCGTAGGCTTTGCAGGTGATTCAAAAGGCAAATCCGTCTGCGGCGACGAAATTACCACCAAGACCGCAGGCATGATGAGTCCGTGGCCACCGGGCATGGACCTTCCCGAGCTTGATAAACGACTGTCCTGCGCAGAGACGTGGCCCCCGCAACTTGCGTCAGAAGACGCCGAACCTGTGGGCCGGTGGACGATAATCACTCGTTCGGACGGCAACAAGCAGTGGGCCTACGACGAACAGCCTGTTTACACCTCCATACTCGACCACGCGCCAGCAGAGACCAACGGCGGCTCTGCCACGCGTGCGGACGGCGGCAGCGGCACGGCCCCGGCGCGCTTACCTGTTGGTCCGCCGCCCAATGTTCCACCGGGACTCAATGTCATTACGACTATAACGGGCCGCTTGGTGGTCAATGAAGAAGGTTATTCGGTCTATTCCTGGGATAACGATGCGCCCAACAAGTCCAACTGCATCGGTGATTGCGCCCGCACCTGGATTCCGGTGGCCGCCCCGGCGGCGGCGCAGCCCCAGGGCGATTGGACGGTCATAGACCGTGCGCCAGGCGTTCGCCAATGGGCCTTCCGCGAGAAACCTGTCTACACTTATTCGGATGACACTTCCCGCGCGAGCCTTGCCGGCGGCGACGTACCTGGCTGGAACAATGTATATACTCAGCGAGCGCCGAAGCATCCGGAAGAACTTACCGTACAAATGTCGGATGTTGGCGATGTGCTGGCAGACTCTGACGGCAACACCATCTACTACTACACCTGTGGCGACGACTCTTTAGACCAGCTGGCCTGCGATACTATGGACAGCCCGCAGGTCTATCGCATCGCCATCGCGGGCGGTGGAGACTGGGACCGCGCCCTGAAGATGTGGCCTTATGTGCAAGCTTCGGCGAACGCAGAAAGCCCGAGTGCGCTATGGAGCGTCGTCTACGTGGATCCCCAGACCGGCCGCAGCGCGGATGCCGGCCAAGAGGGGGCTTTGCGTGTATGGGCGTATATGGGTCGTCCGCTCTACACCTATGCAGGTGACAAGGAGACGGGCGACATTGAAGGCAACGCTATCGGCGAATGGCAAGGTAAGCGGAACGGTTTCCGTGCCTTCTACGTCCGGGAGGAATTTGGGCGCCGCGGCTAACGCAGCGTCTCTATTAAGGTTCATTGTGGAGGAACACATGACGTCTCTATCCAAGAAAATCTGCGGTGCGGCGCTGGTTGGCACGTTCGCCGCCGGTTTCGCATTCGGGGCGCAAGCCGCCGAGGGCGAGTCCATCATCAAGGATCGCCGGATCGGTTACGTAACCACCCAGTTGCACTGGACCATGTACCAGACGCCGGGCGGCAAGGAAGAGTGCCCGCGGGGTCTATCCCCCAATGGCCCGCGTGAGATCTTCAAGACGCTGTATCCGGACCTGGGCCCCGTCGGCGAGACTCAGTTGGCGCGGGAAGCGCTCAAGATGTATCCCGAGGATCTAGGCGACAATCAGTTTGAGTACATCAATGTAAGCGGCAACATTGCGAACGGGCTTAATCTCGATGGCAAGGTAGACGCAGACGACTTCACCAGCCCCACGGGCGAGGAAGGCATCGACAATGCCTTCTTTCGCGTCACGGGCTGCAACTCGCAGTTCCGCGGCCCCGAAGGCCAACTTCAGCTTTTCGCCAACAAGCAGATTCCCAGTTTTGGTTATCTCCGCATCTTGCTCGAAATCACCGAAGTGGACGATCTCGCCAACGACCCGGACGTGACCGTAACGATCTACCGCGGTCGCGACCCCCTGCTGCTTGATGCTTCGGGCGAGACTGTCGCTCCCGGCGGCACCCAGCGCGTGGACATGCACTATGGGCAGAGAATCATCCAGACGTTCAAAGGCAAAATTACCGACGGCGTGTTGACGACTGAAGCCCAGGACGGAAAATGGCCATGGCAAATTTTCCCCAGCGCACCTTACTCGCTACAGGTACGTGACATGCGCTTCAGCATGGCACTGACACCGACTTCTGCCAACGGGCTGATCGGCGGCTATTACGATGTGGAGTCGCTCTACAAGTGGTTGACGGGCTGGTCGTCGCACCATCTGTCCTACGGCCAGTTGGAAGCGCCGGAGTTCTATTGGCAAATCCGCAAGAACGCGGACGCCTTTCCCGATGAAAGCGGCAGGATGACGGCGATTTCCAGCGCCATCACGCTCGACATGGCTCAGGTCTACATCGAACATCCCGACCAGACAGTGGCTGATGCGGCGCCGACTGAACCCAGCGTAACCCGCACAGCGCAAGCCGACGCACGCTAAGACGGCAACACTTAAATCAAAACGGCCCTCGCTTCGCAGCGGGGGCCGTTTTCTTTTGTCCGGATGGCAAGAATTGAGCGTGCGCCTTTTAGACACCCGCTGCCCGAATAAACCGCCAGCTGGTTATATCACTCAATAATAGGATGGTAGCAGAGGAGCGTTTCCACCATTACCGAACATCAAAACAGCCGAAGAAGTCGGTTATAAACTAGAGGCACGGCTCTCCTTTGGAATATCGTAGACGTGCGAGGATGCTGTGCTTTGATCTACGGACCGGCTCATCTTAGCTAACACGATCACGGGCACGAGCCCCGCAAGAACGATCATCAAAGCCGCAATTGCCCCATCTTCATAGGTTCCGCGTGCAGCTTCACCGTAAAGCATTGTGGCAAGCGTCTCGAAATTGAGCGGCCGTAGGAGTAGCGTCGCGGGCAGTTCCTTCATTGAGTCAACGAACACTAAGATGGCCGCCGCGCCGATAGCGGGACGTATCAAGGG
>JAUIGX010000202.1 GCA_030432435.1 Alphaproteobacteria bacterium | reverse complement strand
TAGGGCCACTTCGTCTAACCCTATGACTTTTAAGGAAAGAGGGCGCGTGCGCGGGTTGGCACGCGGTTTGCTTTTATGGAGGCATAACAAACTATTTAGGGGAGTTTCGTCATGACCTTTGTTTTGCGCGCGCTAACAGGCCACGCCTTAATCACGTTCACCGCTATTGTGTGCCTGTCGGTGGCAAGTGGCCAGCTGAGGGCCGAAGATCAGATCCGAGATGTTGCAGCCTTTGACTCTGTCGTCTTAGGCGGCTCGGGCATCCTGAAAATCACCGTAGGCGGGGACCACTCCGTAATCTTGGAAGGTGATCCGCGTCTTCTTGAGGACGTCGAAACAACGGTGAAGGGCGGTCGGCTGCTGATCAAGCGCGAAAGCGATTGGTCTTTTTTCGGCAGAAAGGATTACGGCGCGCTGACGGCACATGTGCGCATGCCAAAGTTGGAAGAAGCGATGTTGGCGGGAAGCGGCGACATCGAAGTCAAAGAACTCAACGGCGGTAAGACATCGCTGGTCATAGCTGGCTCTGGAGATATAGAGGCGGACGGAAAGTTGGATTTTTTGGACCTGACCATCAATGGCTCGGGAGACGTCAATATGCCGGATCTTGAGGTCACGGATGCGGAGGTTACCATCAACGGTTCAGGCGATGTTTTGGTGCGAGTCAGCGGAAATCTAGACGCCACAATCAATGGGTCCGGAGACATCGAATATGTCGGCGACCCTGCGCGTATTAGCCGATCGGTACGTGGCAGCGGGAATATCCGTCAAAACTAAAGTTTCTGGAGATTTTCGAACCCTCAGACCTCCTTGTCCCAAAACGAGGAGGCCCGCTGCCGCCGCAGAAAAAATTGCGGCGGCAGCGCGATATTGGGGGGAGGGGTGCGCTGCCGCCGAAGAAGCCCGTGAACTGAGGAGGGGGGGGAGGGTATCAGTTTTCCGGGTCTTTGTGGGCCGACGGTTCTCTCGGGAACGATATCTATCGGTGTCCCACAAAGTATGGCGCTTATCTATGAGGTTTTACCGTCATAAACCACTGCAACTTCTGCATTCCTGATAGGATATGTCTGCATAGCTGACCTATTCTGAAATTGCGGCACGATTAGATTTTCGTACTGGCACAAACCTTTAGCTGGATGTAGATCACACCCATGTCAGATTCTGTTTCTTCTCGTGAAATTGGTGCCTCGTGGCGGGCTTTTATTACCGTCCCAGCTTCACAGTTAGACGACTTTTCCCCGCTTTTTAGCGGCCTTGGCGCTGTAGAAAGCCTGTTCGAATGCGGTGAGGCAGAGCCGGGCGTGATGATGTGGCGGATTGAGGGGTTCTTTTCAGCGCCGCCGGTTGCCGAGGATATTGCGGCCCGAGCTGCAGTCTTGGCCGCATCTGTAGGCGTTCCGGAGCCGAGCGTTACGCTGGAAAAGGTGCCTGCTAAGGATTGGCTGACTGCCAATGTGGCCGCGTTTCCGCCGCTAACGGCGGGGCGGTTTTATGTGCACGGTGACCACATCAAGGGTCCGTTCCCGCCGGGAGCCCTGAGGCTGAAAGTAAATGCGGCGACGGCTTTTGGTACTGGCGAGCACGGATCGACGCGTGGATGTTTGCTGGCCCTGGATGCGCTGCGAAAGTGTGGACCGAGGGCGCTTCGTGCTGTACCGCGGGATAAAACCGCAGTGCTAGATATGGGTTGCGGGACGGGTATTCTCGCCATCGCGGCAGCAAAAGCATGGAATCGGCGGGTTCTTGCGGCGGACATAGACCCGGAAGCGGTACGTGTTGCACGGTACAATGCGCGCACAAATGGTGTTTTCAGCACCGTTCAGGCGCGTTTAAGCGACGGCCCGGGTGATACTTTGATCAAAAAACACGCTCCGTACGCTGTTATTACGGCGAACATTCTAGCGCGGCCTCTGGTGAGCATGGCGAAGTCCTTGTCGAACCTGCTTATGCCAGGGGGATATATCGTTCTGGCGGGCCTTATGGAGGCGCATGAGAGCATGGTGGGCAATGCCTATCGCGGCCAAGGTTTGCGGCTAGTGAGGCGCTATCGCCTAACACCCTGGAGCACTCTCGTTATGCGGCGTGGCCGCTGAAACGCGGCGATTGAATCGCGCGCGTCCCGGACATACCTTTTAGCGTATGGACACACATATTCCCCCAAGCGACCACGTCGTTTCCGAAACCTCCGATCAGCGGCTTTCCGCATTGCGCGGCGCCATGAGCAAGATCGGCATTGATGGCTATCTGGTGCCCCACGGCGACGAGCATCAGGGCGAGTTCAACGCGCCTTATGCCGAGCGATTGAAATGGCTGACCGGGTTTACTGGCTCGGCCGGACTATCGATTGTTCTGACCGACCGTGCGGTGATTTTTGTCGATGGGCGGTACACCCTTCAGGTCAAAACGCAGGTAGATGGGGCCCTGTATGAGTACGCGCATTTGGCCGATGATCCGCCGGGCAAGTGGCTGGAACGAAAATTACCAAGAGGCGCGACACTGGGGTTCGATCCACGTTTGCATACGCCGGCAGGCCTCTCGCGTTTGGAAGATGCGACGGCGCGGGTGGGCGCAAAACTGGTGCCGATCGCTGAAAATCTTATCGATAAGGTGTGGCGTGATCAGCCCGAACGCCCTGCGGCCCCGGTCAGCATCTACCCTGTTGCCTTCGCCGGGCGCAGCAGCGAAGAAAAACGCAGTCTGGTGGCCAAGGTGCTCGAAGCCGAGGGTATGGATGCCTTTCTGGTCTCGGCGCTGGATTCTATCGCATGGCTTTTTAATATTCGCGGCGCGGACGTCGCCTATTCGCCGCTCAGTTATGCTTATGCTCTGTTGTTTGCCGATGGCACGGCGACGCTGTTCATCGATAAGGCCAAAATTTCGAGCACCGTACGTGCGCACCTAGGTGATGAAGTGACGCTCGCGCCTTATGAGGGGCTGAGCGATGCGTTGCGTGGGTTGGGTTCGAAAGTGGACGTGATCGGCGTCGACCAAGGTACGGCCTCGCGCTGGGCGGTTGATCTCATCACCGAGGCTAAACGTACGGCGAAGCCGTCCGCCGATCCATGCACAGCTCTAAAAGCGCGCAAACACCCGGCGGAGCTAGAAGGTGTGCGGCAAGCGCATATTCGAGACGGGGCGGCGCTAACGCGGTTCTTGGCGTGGCTCGCTGTGGAAGGTCCGAAGGGCGAACTGACCGAGATAGACGCGTCCGACCGGCTGGAATCTTTCCGTGCCGAAAGTAACCTGTTCCTAGGGCCAAGTTTTCCAACCATTGCCGGCGCGGGTGCGAATGGAGCGGTCGTGCATTATCGCGCTATGTCCGACACGACGGCTACGATTAAGCCCGACACGCTTTTTTTGCTCGATTCCGGTGGCCAGTACCTGGACGGCACAACCGATGTGACCCGCACAGTCGCGATTGGCACGCCGACGCTCGAACAAAAGCAACGATTTACCCTCGTTCTGAAAGGGCACATTGCTTTGGCGCGGGCGAGGTTCGTCGTCGGTACTGCGGGGAGTCAGCTTGACGCGCTGGCGCGCGCGCCGTTGTGGGAGGAAGGGCTGGACTTCGACCATGGCACAGGCCACGGCGTGGGAACGTATCTGGGTGTGCATGAAGGTCCGCAAAGCATCAGCAAGCGAGCCGGGGGCGTTGCGCTAGAGCCCGGCATGGTGATTTCAAACGAGCCCGGCTATTACAAAACCGACGAATACGGCATTCGCATCGAGAATCTAGTCGCGGTGGTTGAGGCCAAAGCGCCCGATGGCGCGGAACGGCCGCTATTGCGATTCGAGACCATTACCCTAGCGCCGATAGACCTGAACTTGGTGGACACGGGAATGCTCAGCACTGGAGAAAAGGCGTGGTTAAACGAGTACCACACGACGGTGCGTGAAACATTGAACCCATTGGTGGATGATGGGACGCGTGCGTGGCTAGAAGTTGCAACGGCGAGCGTCTAAGTTAAGTGCGGATGGTTGGTTAATTCTGTTGTATTGTTCTTCACAGAAAACAACTCGAGCCATTGATGTCCGAGGCAAACTTGAGCATGATCAAAAAAGCGAGATTGGGGTAGAGACCGCGATCTCATCGGTCAACTCGGCTCCTTGATTCCGTACATTTCCCACGTCTTTGGAAACCGGCCAAGCGGTCATGCGTTCGGCGGGGAACGGGGTCATTAAAGCTTTGAGTTCGTTCTGCGTCGTTGGAACTTCTCCAAGCCACGCGGGCCAATGTTCTTCGTCTAAAATTACCGGCATGCGCGGGTGGATGCCTGACATCAATGCATTGGCCTCGGTGGTAATGACCGTACAGGAATAGAGGGGGGGCTGGCCCTGTGGCGTCCAGATGTCCCAAAGTCCGGCAAAGGCCATCGGACCTTTGTTGCCGAGGCCTATAGCAAAAGGTTGTTTGTCCGACTTGCGCCACTCAAAAAATGAGTCGGCGGGAATAAGGCAGCGACGGTTCGCTTTCCAAGCGTTTTTGTAGGCGGGTTTTTCGTCTAGCCCTTCCGCGCGCGCATTGAAGGTGGCGAACTTGCCGATCTCTTTCGACCACGAGGGAATTAACCCCCAGCGCATAAGTGCAATCTTGCGGTCCGTGCTGCCAGCGTTGTCGTTTAGAAATATGACCGGAATATTCGTGGTGGGCGCGATATTTATTTTACCCGTCCACACACCGTCAGCGGCCTGCTCCGTAACAATGTTCGAGAAGACACTGTGTATTTTTTGAATGTCATTTGATGACATTTTGTTGGTGAATCGTCCACACATATGCGGAGAGTAGCGCGGAACATTTGACCAAAGGAAATAGTTTGCGCAGCGACGGCCGGCAGCAGCGCTCGGTGCAAGCTTTTAATTGTCTTCGTCGGTGGATTTTACGTCGCCGTGAGCGTCGTCGAGCATCTTGAATTTTGCCATGGCGCGCTGGTTGAGCATCTCGGCGAAAGCAGGGTTGGCTGCGGCCTTGGAAGAAATTGCAATGTATTCCTCCATGGTGATGTCGGGTGCATTTTCGATGGACGAGTCCATTTCGCTTCGCGCAGCCGCGAGAATGGAGTTCTGTTCCTGTGCATTCACTGCTTTGTCAAAAGCATCCTTAGCTGCTGTGTTAATGATAGCGACATCTATAGCTGCGTTCACGAAGGCTTCAATCTTTTCTTCGGGAAACTCGGCAGGCTCTTGCGCGGCTTGCGTTGACGTGCCGGTTTGAGTGAGCGCGACAAGGGCCAGCAGGGTGCAAACACCCAGAAGTCTGAAGAAAGATGTCATACAATGCCCTTCGGCTTGAAAATAAGAAGGGTTACGCTAGCCCAAACGGTATCGCTAGGCGAGCGCCCAATCGGGTGATTCAACCATATTTCTGATGGTATCGGCTGTGCGCACCCAGACTCGCAACAAGTTCAAGTCCATATCCGCCAACGCATGAAGCGACAATAGAGCGACGACAGGCAGGGGTTCGACCCCATTCAACTTGCTGAGTTTGAGGATGCGTTCGCAAATCTGTTTATCTTGTGCCGACATTCCAATTCCCTTTTAGCGTTTACGCGTTCGGCAACACTTCGTCCGGAGGTGCGTTGGTCTCTGGCTCCAGTATCTGCTGGATAGCGGGTGCCGTGGCTAGTTCAGTCTCGCCCGATAGAAGGCCGGGTGGTTGTATCTCTGTCGACGCAGGCGCAAAGCTCTTGCGAAGGCGCTCGATAAAGTGTGCCGGCAAGTTTGATCGTTGTACCGCCGGTACGGTGAGGGCCTTCTCTATGAGAAACGCCTGCGTCTTTGGTCCCATGGCCTGGCCTTTGAGCACGGCAACCTCTCGCGCGAAATCAACAATGGACGCGAACAGAGGAAAGTAGCGCTCTGGCAGTCCGCTCGCCGCGTACACATACTCCATAGCCGGCGAGTTGGATACCGATTCGGTCAACAATAGTTGCACACCATCTTCGCGGACATCCGAAAGTATCGCAAATATGGACGCCAGATTTTTGAAGCGACCGCCGGCCGCTTCGGCAATGATCGCAATTAAGGCGGTGTCGTCGTTTCCCTCTTTGATCAGCTTACGCACTGCAGAGGCTAAAGCTGTTTTAGAGCCCAGCATCCACGGCTTTGCCGCATCGGCCATCGTTCCCCCAAACTTATACTTAAATGAATGCGGATATGGCCGCAAAATGGCGAATATAGCTAAGTCCCGATAGCCGGAATTTTTCGGAACACTGCACGGATGCTTATTTAACCTGGAATTTCAATGCGCATCACTGAGGGTAGCAGTGGCGGCGTGCACA
>JAUIGX010000201.1 GCA_030432435.1 Alphaproteobacteria bacterium | reverse complement strand
CGTTTGGTGAAACCAGCATCCAAGAATGCCTGGACCGCGCTGTCATCCACGTTGCCGCGCTCGCGCACCATCTTCAGGGTAAACGTGCGTAAGGCTTCTAGGCGGGCATTGGGCAGCGGTGTTTCATCGCGCAACGCATTTGAAATTTCGTCGCTGACGCCCATGGATTTGGCAATGCCGGTATGGGCGGGGACGCAGTAGTGGCAGGCGTGTTCTACATTCACCGACTGCCAGACCACCGTGAGTTCGTCTTTATCAAAACTTGAGTTCACAAAAAGCTGGTGCAGCGTGTTGTACCCCTCCAGCAGACCCGGCGCTTCGGCCATCACCGCGTGAAGACCCGGTATCCGGCCATATGCTTTCTGTGATTTCGCGAGGAAGGGTTTGCTGGCCTCGGGTGCTGTCGCTTCGGTGTGAAATTCAAATTTGGTCATCGCTAGCTCCTGTTTCGGAAATAAAAGGCTTTCTGTACGCGAGAGAGGCATCTCTAAATCACTTTGAGTGATCACTCAATGTTTATTTGAGCGATCACTCAATAAAAGTTGACAAATGAGGCTAACTCGGTGAAATAGAACTAGAATTTTAATTCTGCGGATTGGCCATGAAACGCGCAGCCCCATATGACCGTGAGGCCGCACTTGATGCGGCGGTGACTCTGTTCTGGACGAAAGGGTATTTCGCCACCTCGCTCAAAGACATCGAGGGCGCGTTAAACATGAAGCCCGGAAGCATTTACGCCGCCTTTTCAAGCAAGGAGGCCCTCTTCCGTGCCGCGCTTGAGCGCTATTTTCAAACTTCTAAGACTACACTGAAGACTGCATTTGAAAGAGCGGACTCTCCGCTCAAAGGGCTAGCCAATTACCTGCGTGCGATCGCCGACAACGAGACGCAGCACCCGCAGTGCCATGCCTGCATGCTTGTCAAAACTCTTCTGGGCGCAACAGCGCTTGAAGAGTCGATGGCGGATGACGCGCGCAACTATCTAGATCAATTAATGATGGAGATTGCCGCGGCCTTCGACCGCGCAAAGGCAGCTGGAGAACTTCCGGCAGATGCCGATTCCGGCCGGCTTGCCCGGCGCTACCAATCCTGCATCACCGCAATTCGGATAGAGCTGCATCGCGGGACGAATCAAGCCGAACTTGCCATGCTTACTGAAGATATGGCGCAAGGAATTGAACAGTTGAGCGCCCAAGCGAGTTAGTCCACATAACGCCTAGACCCGTGCAACATCGTGTTGCCCGATACCACTACAGAGCGTCAACAAGCGGCCCGGCTCCTGACCGGACCGCTTATCGGCAGAGTATTTACGGGCTGGGCAAAAAGTATTGCTGCCCGATCAGACGGTCAGGATCGGCATCGGCTTTGGGCACAAACTTTTGCACCCGGTTGTTCCAAGCGTCGCCGACATAGAGGTTGCCGTTGGCGTCCACATCGAAGCTGTGCAGATTGTCGAACTCGCCGGCGCCGTCGCCCTTCACGCCCCAGTAGGTCAGCAGATGGCCGTCGAGGTCGTACTTGGCAAAGCGGGTGTATTGCGCATCGGTGACCCATAGCTTCTGATCTTCGGTAACGCGCACCTTCGTCGGGCTGCCGAGGTTCGGCCATTCCTCGATGAACGTGCCGTCCTTGTCGAACACCTGGATGCGATGGTTGCGGCGGTCGGCTGCGTAAATGCGGCCCTGGTCGTCCATGGTGATGGCGTGCACGAGATCAAACTGGCCCGGTCCCGACCCCTTGGAGCCGAACTCGGACATGTAAGTGCCGTCGGCTGCGAAGCGCGCAATACGTCCGTTCACATAGCCGTCGGCCAGCAGGAACGTGCCATCCGGCAGAAAGGCAATCGACGACGGCATGTTAAAGCGATTTTCGCTCCAGCCGGTCACGCCCTTCTCGCCCAGGTGCATTACCATCTCTTTGCCGTCATTGGTGAACTTGAATACCTGGTGGCCCGTGTCCACCACCCAGAGGTGACGTTCGGGATCGTACGGATTGATGGCCAGCGAATGCGGCATGCCGAACACATCGTTCCACTGGCTCCAGTCTTCGATGATCTCGCCGTTTCCGTTGAGCACGACGATTTGATGGAGTTGCTGTTTTTCCTCGCGCGGCAGCTCGGATGTTGTGCTGCGGTCTTCCATCACCTTGCCGTCGGCGGTGTGCATGAGCGAGTGCGGCTGGGTCATGTGTTGACCTGCGAAGGCGACGAAAATGCGATCCGGGTTATCGACCACCACAGCTGTCGGCGGATAGTCCCAACCGTCGATGCCCGGCTTGAACCAGCCTTCGACCAATTCATACGGACCGGTCTGGTCCATGCCGCCTTTTTCCATAGAGAGCGGCTTCAAGCCCGGCGCAGGCGCGGTCGGTGCGGCGGATTCTTCTTGACCGCATGCTCCAAGACCTACGGCGACAAAGCCGGCGATCATTATCGTTTTCAACGAAAGGCCGTGTAGCCCCTTATTCGTGTTCATAGAATTCCTCCCAGATTTCGCACGCGGCAGGGCGTGGCGCCTCTCGCGGCTTGTTGGCGGCAGAGTGGACAAAACCGGCGCGGCTGTCCACGGGCAAGAAAGGAAGATTTATGCGTAAATGCGACGATTATTGCAATGCACCAAGAATCAGACCGTAGAGCGTGAATTGAACCGTGTGATATCCGCCATTGACGAAAAATAGAGTCAGGCTTTTTTTCTCGAACAGATAGTTGATACCGAACGAGGTCATCACCCAGAACAGACCTGCGGCAAAGCCCGCACCGACGGCAAACGGAATGCCGGGCTGCGGCCCTATGAACAAAGCAAATACAAAAGCCGCAATGAAGGCGAGGACGAACGAGCCGCCGAACGTCAGCGCCTTGTTGCCGGTGCTCAGATCGGCGTCGGTGAGTTTTGCCGCCCTCATCCAAGGCTTGCCGAACAGAAACGGCGCGTACCACACCCCCCCGAGCACAAAGGCCGACAGAGCCGCCAGAAACACCCCGAGCCAGCTTACAAATTCGAGTTCTTGCATGGTTCCCTCCCTCTACTGCCACGTTCCCCGTGTCGCGGCTGTGACCCTTCGCGAATATACTCCGGATGCGGCGCAACACGCCATATTTGGCCGCACACATCGCGCAGATTATACTATGCGACGACTATTCTTCCTCTGATCTTGTGGAGACCCCCATGCGGCGCGGTTTTTGGAAGCATAAAGGGTTAGAACTCGTTCTCGTTCTTACGGGAGTCCTGGCCACGAGTTTCCCGTCTCGCGCCTCTGCACAGCCCGCGATAGAGAAGCCTGCCCCGTGCGCATCATCTGAATACCGGCAGTTCGATTTCTGGGTGGGACGATGGGATGTGTACCCAACCGGACAAGACAAGCTCATCGCCCATAGTTTGATCGAAAGCGTTTATGGCGGTTGCGGTGTACGCGAGAACTGGATGCCTCTGTCCGGCGCCGACGGCGGTAGTTTGAACATTTACGTTCCGCGGGAAGATGCGTGGCGGCAAACATGGATTGATTCTCAGGGCGCGCGCGTCGAGTTCAAAGGCGGCTGGACCGGGCGCGCCATGGTTCTGGAAGGATTGTGGAGCAATGTGCTGGGACCGGGCGAGGACGCGCTGGTTCGCATGACCTATACCAAAGCCGGCGACGGCACGGTACGTCAGTTCGGCGAAATGTCACAGGACCAGGGCGAAACCTGGACGAGCGGATTTGATTTCACCTACCGCCCGGCCACGCCGGAAGTGAACTGAGCTGAAGTCCAAATCACTGCTTTTTATTGCAGAGTTTTACTCATTATGACGCTGCGGTAGGTTTTGCCTTCCCACTGCACCTGATCGACTGTGCGGTGGCCGAGGCGCTGGTACCAGTCGATGAGATGATGCGCGGACTATTATAGTCTCCACGCAGCCCCTCTCCCGCTTCGCTAATTTTTCTCTGGCGTCTCGCCGATCTTATCCTGCGTTTTAGTCTCGAAGTCCGAGGCGTCGTGGCGCTCGTGCAGTTGCTCGGACGGCTCGCCCCAAGTGGCGTTGACCATGCGGCCGCGTTTGTAGGCAGGGCGCGATTCAATGGCATCGGCCCAGCGCAGCACATTTTTATAGTCCTGAACTTGCAAAAATTCGCCCGCTTCGTAGAGCCTGCCTTTTGCGAGACTTCCATACCAGGGACACACCGCCATGTCGGCTATGGTGTAGTCGGGGCCGGCCAGATACTCGGTCTCGGCCAATTGTTTATCGAGTACGTCGAGCTGGCGTTTGACTTCCATGGCAAAGCGGTCGATTGCGTACTCGATTTTAAACGGCGCATAGGCATAGAAGTGCCCGAAACCGCCGCCAAGGTACGGCGCGCTGCCCATCTGCCAGAATAACCACGACAAACATTCAGCGCGCGTTGCATCAGTCGGCAGGAAGGCGTCGAACTTTTCAGCAAGGTGCATAAGGATAGCGCCCGATTCAAAAATGCGAACGGGCGCGGCGCCGCTGCGGTCCATCAACGCCGGAATTTTGGAGTTGGGATTAACGCCGACAAAGCCGCTGCCGAATTGATCTCCATCTTGAATTCTGATCAGCCAAGCATCGTACTCGGCATCGGTGTGCCCAAGCGCGAGCAACTCTTCCAGCATCACCGTCACCTTAACGCCGTTGGGCGTGGCCAGGGAGTACAGTTGGAACGGATGACGACCGACCGGAAGTTCTTTCTCGTGCGTCGGGCCAGAAACGGGCCGGTTGATAGAAGCAAATTTGCCGCCGCTTGTCTTGTTGGTCCAAATCTTCGGTGGGGTATAGCCGGGCGGTGAATTGGGCGGCGTATCTGACATGGGAATATCTCCAAGAGAATTGAGTATGCACTCACCATAGTGCCGGGAGGCAACCAGCCCTAGGCTATTTAGGCGGCGAAGATTTGTTTCATGGACATAAAGATAAATTTTCCACAAATTGGTACCAATTGAGCATTGGGAGGACACGATGAGAATTGGCGAAAGAAAAGTTAAAAGTTTGCGCGATCTGGCGATCGGCCCTGTGATGATCGCCTGTGTGTTGGCGGGCGGACTGTCGGCCTGCTCCCAAGCAGAGCAAACCGCCCCGAAGCCGTCCGCACCGGTGGAAAAAGGCGGTCTAGATCAGACCGGACCCTATGACGTGGTAGAGGGTTGGTTCAAAAGCGGAATCGACCGCTGGGACCAGCCAATCACGGCCGTAGTCGTAGATAATCCAAATCGCATTTTTCTGGCTGTCTCTGATCAGCTGAGAACGCAACCCGATTCATTGATGTTCAGTGCCGATGGAACAGTGCTGGAGGAATTGAGCACCACGTCGACCAAGCCGGAGTCAGAGAAAACGCACGCACACCAAATTCTGGTGGTGAACAGCAACGGCGAAGTGATCGAGGATTGGAGTCAGTGGGACGATCAGTTCGTTCTGCCGCACAATCTGTTCATCAACCCCTATGACCCCGAGCGGCATCTTTGGCTGGTGGATTTAGGACATCAGATATTCAAGTTCACCAACGACGGCAAAGAATTGGTGATGAAACTTGGCGAGAAAGGCGTAAGCGGCTGGAGCGAAAACCGCTTCAACATGCCTTCGTCCCTCGCCTTCCTTCCAGACGGCTCGTTCCTAGTCGCGGACGGATACGTGAACGGCCGGATCGCCAAATACGACCAGGATGGCAATTACATTTCCGAGTTCGGCTCGAAGGGATCGGGTCCCGGGCAATTCGACCTTGTGCATTCCATCACGATTGATGCCCAGGGCCGGATCTATGCTGCCGACCGCCGGAATCATCGCATCCAGGTTTTCGACAAAGACGGAAACTTTCTGGAGGAATGGAAAAATGTCGGCAGCCCGACCCGCCTCGTGATTACCGAGGACCAGTCGCTGTGGATGTCGGACGCCGACTATAACAGAATGGCAAAGTTCGATCTAAACGGCGTGCTTCAAACCTACTGGGGTGTGAGCGGCAAAGAGCCTGGCGCTTTCGACAACATGCATAACTTCGATGTGGACGAGCACGGCAATTTATTTATTGCCGATGCCTGGAATAACCGCGTTCAAAAATTCGTACCGAAAGCCAATGCCGACTCTTCGCGGCTGATTGGCCAAGAGTTTGTTCTGAAACCCTGATCGCCCGATACACCGGCCCCTCACACGTCAGGGGCCGGTGGTTTCAGAACTTCCGGAATTAGATAGTGCGCAGGTCATAAATTTTATTTTACCAGCCGATTTTATGGTGGTGCCGGGCGAAGTATTGCAGATGGCTAGGTTTACGCTCATGCGTATCCACCCGCCTCTGCGCTCGCCGGTATATCGGCTCATGTTTTTAAGTAGAGTCCTGGGTCCAGAAAGAAAGCGCAGGGGACGCCGGAAGTGGCGGCACCCGCCAATCG
>JAUIGX010000006.1 GCA_030432435.1 Alphaproteobacteria bacterium | reverse complement strand
GAAGCCAAGCATGACACGGGCGACGGCAGCTCCTTCCAGACGGACCATTGCACGGTGGTTTCCGCCGAGTGAACTTCCGAAGCGAAGTTTTCCAAGGCCGCCGTCTTCCCAGCTCCGGGTTTGCCCCGTGGCGACGGCGCGGCCTTCAATATAACCTTTCACGTCAATATCGATGCCGTCCGGAAATAGGCCGGAGTCTTGCGCATGGGCGCCGGATAAGCTCCCGGCGGTACAAGCAATGAGAAAAAGGACACCGGTTGCCGCGCCCATGTATGCCGTTTTAACGGGCAGCGGTTTAAGCCGGCTCTTGTGAGGTTCGGTTGGGCGACCAACGGGATGTGGCATAGAACTCCTCAAAGTCCTGGACCGGGACGGGCTTGCTGATGAAATACCCTTGGCCTGTTTCGCAGCCGTATCGTTTTAGAATATCCAAAGATCCCTGGTCTTCGATACCCTCGGCAGTGACCTTCAGCCCCAGATTATGCCCCAATTCAATGGTCGAGCGGACCAAAATCTCATCACCGGCATTCTCCGCCAGATTTAGAACAAAGGACTTGTCGATTTTGATCTCTTGCACCGGCAGGCTTTTCAGATAGGCCATGGAGGAATATCCGGTCCCGTAGTCGTCAATGGACAGCGTCAGATCCATGGCGTTGAGTTCTTTGAGCACTTCCATCGCGCGAGTGGGATCCTCCATAACCGCGCTTTCGGTAATTTCGAGAATGAGGCTTTCAGCCCGGACATTGTGATCCGCGAGCAGTTTGCCGATCTGCGCGGGAAGATGCCGATTGGTAAGGTCGTGGGCCGATAAATTCACGCCGATTTTTACATGAATGCCCTTGTCGCTCCACGCCCGAGATTGTTTCACAACGTTATCTAGAGCCCAGTTTGTCAATTTCTTGATGTTGCCGGTCTGCTCGGCCATCGGAATGAATAAGTCAGGCGGCATAAACCCGCGCTCGGGGTGAATCCAGCGGATCAAGGCTTCCACGGCTGTCACTGTGCCGGTGGCGATGTCCACTTTGGGCTGATAGTAAAATTTGAATTGCCCTTCATCGAGGCCGCGGCGCAATTCGCCCATCATCGAAAGTCGTTCG
Organism: Alphaproteobacteria bacterium; assembly: GCA_030432435.1. Classification (GTDB taxonomy): domain Bacteria; phylum Pseudomonadota; class Alphaproteobacteria; order Rhodospirillales; family Rhodospirillaceae; genus UBA11612. Next base: position 36,362 of record JAUIGX010000006.1, on the reverse strand, counting down.
GGCTTGTGAGGGTCTAGATCCGGATCATAGACCATGTACGTGCTGCCGGCGCGTTTCGCTTCATAGATCGCGGTGTCGGCGTGTTGCAGCAGCACGCGGCTGGTCGTGCCATGATCTGGATAGCGCGCTCCCCCAATGGTTATGGTGACGTCAATGTTCAAGCCGCCAATGCTGATGGCATCTTCGAAAAAGTGTAAAATGCGATCAACGATTGCTTTCACTTTTGATGTATCATGTTCATCAAGCGCTACGGCGAGGATGCTGTTCGAGTGACGCGCGACAGTGCCGGAACCCGGTACGATTTCCTGCAAACTTTTGCCGATCCTACGGACCAGTTGCTCGCCGGTCTCATGGCCGAGCGTACTGTTGATTTCTGAGAAACGGCCGATTTGTAAAAGCAGAACACTGAAGACGCTGGGTCCGGCTTGGCGCGCTACGATCATGTCGGCCACGTGGCCTTCAAACGACATTCTGTTGGGCAGACCGGACGGAGAGTCGTGGCGGGCTTGATAAGCTATCCGTTCTTCGCGCTCGGCGATGCCGTCCATCATCTGATTGAAGGTTTCTGACAGTCGGCCCAATTCATCTTTCTGCGAAATAGTGATTTTTTCGTCGTAGCGACCGTCTTGAATACGCCGTGCCGCCGTGTCGAGCTGGCGGATCGGTTTCGCGATGCTGTTGGCGATGACAGCCGCGGCAACCAGCGTCAGCGTCAGCGCCGCTGCGGCGAGGATCAGCAGCGAGAAGAATAGGGGCTGATATGGCTGCAGGGCGACATCCAGTGAGTACTGAAGCACGATATTTACATGCGAACCCTCGCCGGACTCCGACAAGGGTTCGACCAGCGTCACGTAGTCGCTGGTGCCCATGGCAAGAGTTCCCGGCTCGCCCATGAAGCGCGTATCGTTTGTAAGGGCGCCGGCAAGAATTGCCCGTAAGTCCGTGTTCAATGTGGACGCAGGAGTTCGCCATCCATGCTGACCGCTCTCATAGGCAAACGTGACCTCGGCGGGCACGGTCGACGCTTGCTGCAGGCTCATGGCGAATGCGTCATCGATTTCCACGCCGACCACAATCCAGGCAATGGGCACCGGCGCGAGCACCGGAACGACCACCAGCTGATAAATTTCTTCATCCAAGACGGCCGCGGCCGTGGTACTGCCCTCGATGTCGGCGGTTTCGATCATGTCTGGAAACGCAAAGGCGGCCGCGGATGAGTTGACGGCGTCGGCATCCATGGCGGTGTCGGCTAAAACGATGTTGTCCAGGGACACCAGAAAAGCACGGTCGGCGTTGATGCGTGCCGCAAGATTGTTGAGCGCGGACAAAATGGTGGGGCGGTCATCCGTTGCAACTGCCTGACGGAATCCAAAGTCCTGCGCGACAACGGCAGAGCCGTCTTCGAGCGATTCAGCCGTAGTTTTGACCTGAATATTGAAAATATCGTTCGTGGTCACCAATTGCGCGCGCGCTTGATCGAAGATGTTGTTTTGGATGGCGTTGCGCACCAGCAACAGCGTCGCGATGCCGACAACCAAGAACAGCAGTCCGAAAAACAGAACCAGTCGCGTTTGAAAGGTCTGAAACACCTGGGGGCTCCGATTTAGTATTCGGTGTCGTCGAATGCGCCGGGCTTTTCCTGCCGCCGCGACCGCTTGAGGTCCATCTCAAATTGAACGGAGACCGTTCCATCGGTGGTGACCGTTATCTCTGCCGTTTCCGGACTTGAACGCTGATCCGGATGCCAAGCTTCGACTGTGTAATCGCCGGCGGGCAGCCCCTCGATGGCAGCTTTGCCGTTTTTATCCGTCCGTCCGAAATGCGGCGTGCTCACGACATAGATGTACGCGAGCATGTTGTCGTGAATATTGCACCCGAGCGGGATAACGCCTTCTTTATCGAAGAGCATCGTTTCGGCTTCGGAGGAGTCATAAAGTTTAAGCTCGAAGACTTTTGCGGCCGCAAATGAATAGACGTGGTGGCGAAAGGGGTCTCGGTTCGGAAACTCAACCGTGGTTCCGGCCTGGACTGGAAGCACGTAAGGGCTGAACTGCTGCCCGCTCTGTGTCATGGTGGCTCGTGTGCCGGCCGCCGCGGTTGCCGGAGCTTGCCCCTTGCCCCTTACACTGATGACCGCACTTTGAATGGGCGTGCCGTCGTTCTGCACGATCGCGGCACTAATGTTGCCTGCGTACCCTGGCTCACTAAAAGAAAGCAGCCCCACCACCAATGAGGCCAATCGACACGCTTTGTTACACACGAGTATGCGCCCCAACACTGTTTTACTCAGTATAATCAACTGATCACGGCGCGAATACCAGCATCGAACCGCAAGAAGTAGGGTTATCTTGTTGCCTCAGATGCTTTTTTGATAAGGGTAGGCGCTTCAACACCTTATATTTTGTTCTCGGGAGGGACTATGACGGGTCGGAAATGGATTTGGGGCGCGAGTGTTTTGGCCGCCGGCATCGTTTCGTCAGGAGCCATGGCACAGAGCAATGTGCCGACGCTCGAAGAGATCGAAGTCACCGCCCGCCACTTGCCACCCTCTCCCAGCGAGCAGATATACGCCACCACTACCATAGGTCGATTAGAACTCGATACTTCGGGTGAATCTCGCCTTGATGGAGTGCTGCAAACGGTTCCTGGATTCGGCCTGTTTCGCCGCCAGTCAAGTCGTGCGGCACATCCGACCACTCAGGGCATTACCCTTAGAGGCCTTGGCCCCAGCGGTGCAGGACGCACGCTTCTTCTTTTGGATGGGATTCCGCAGAACGACCCGTTTGGCGGCTGGATTGATTGGAGCCGCATGCAGGCTGCAGCCGTGGACAGCACGATTGTGACCCGCGGCGGAGGTGCCGGGTCTTGGGGCAATTCTGCGCTGGCCGGTGTTATACGCGTTCGCACCCGTGCAGATGACGAGAACACACTTTGGGGCGAAATTCGCGGCGATAGCCTGAACAGCATGGAAGGCACGGTCTCCGGTCAGTTCACCGTGGGACGTGCGCAGTTTTTTGGAACGGTAAACGGCCACGACAGTGACGGTCCATATCTTCTACGCGAAGACCAGCGTGGACCAATTGACCGACCGGCGAATAATCGCGGCGGGTGGTTCCAGGGTGGGACGCGCATCGACCTTAGCAACGGCACGCTCTTGACCGTCAGTGCCGGATATTCGGACGACCGATATATCAACGGTATCGATGTGCAGGCATCGCAGACCCAAATTGCGAACGGCAGCGCCAGTCTTGTTCACTACCTCGGCGATGATCAGGTTTCCTGGGAAGCCAATGTCTATCTCCGCGATCAGAAGTTCAGCACATTATTCGCGTCTATCGACAATGCGCGCACAACCGCAAGCCCGGCTCTGGACCAGTACAGCGTTCCCTCGACAGCTGTCGGGGCAAACGGAATCGTACGAGTGCCGCTGACCGAGACGATCTCCGTCGAGATGGGGGCCGACTTGCGCCATGTCGAAGGCTCTGCCAACGAAAGGTTCTTTGTCGTTAACGACAAATTCTCTCGCAATCGTAGCGCGGGGGGCGAGCAGCTTATTACCGGTGCGTTCGCCGAGTTAAACTGGGAGGCGTTGCCGGGGGTGACCCTTACGGCGGGAGGGCGTGTCGACTACTGGCGTCAGTCCAATGGCTCGCGCGTGGAAACTGAGATCGCAGATGGATCTTCGTTGCGCAACGATGCGTTTCCTGTGCGCGACGGTACCGTCGGCAATTTCCGAGCGGGAGCGCACATCGCGGTCGCGGACGACTTGGCCGTAAAAGCAGTTGCGTACAGCGGGTATCGCGTCCCCACCATCAATGAACTTTACAGACCGTTTCGCGTCGGGAACGACATTACCGAAGCCAATCCTAACCTGAACCCTGAGCGTCTTTGGGGCGTGGAAGGCGGCGCTGAATGGTCGCCGTCAGCCGTTCTGAAGCTGGACGCGACGTTTTTCCATGTTTGGCTCAACGATGCTGTGAGTAATATCACGATTACCACGACGCCTGGATTTAACGCTGAATTGGGAGTCTTTGTTCCCGGCGGCGGGTCGTTGCGCCATCGCCGCAACTTGGACCGCATAGAGGTGAACGGTGTCGAAGCGGAAGCCGTATGGGCGCTGTCCAGTCAGTTCGAGATGGCTTTGCGGTATCTGTACACTGATCCGAAAGTGAAACGCAGCACCGATGAACCGGCGCTGGTCGGCAATCGGCTCGCCCAGGTCGCTAGCCATCAAGGCACGGTCTCGGCAGTCTGGCGGCCCGATGACCGCTGGACTCTTAAGGTGGAAGGCCGGGGCGTTAGCAGTCAATTCGACGACGATCAAAACGTCCGTCGTTTGTCCGGCTACGCTGTGCTTGATCTCTATGCGGACATGGCGGTCACCGACTATGCCACTTTGTTTATAAGTGCAGAGAACGTTTTTGATCGCACGATTGAAGCCGGGCTTAGTGCCGACGGTTTAGTATCGGTCGGCTTGCCGCGCGTTGTTGCGGGCGGGTTGCGTATGAGATTCTAGAGTCTCAATAAGGTTCAACTCGCCGGTGGGTTTTGCGTTCCGATCTGCCGGTACTCGAGTTCGTCTTTCGGCGCGCGAGGTTTCGGCTTCCATTCCACATCGAACAAATGTTGTGGCTGTGGAGTGCCCTTGACGGCGACTTCTCCGAGGTCGGTGAAGTGAAACCCCGCCCCACCGCATTTCGATTGAATATGCACAGAGCAAGCGATGTGGCCGGTTTTGGCCGCATCGCAAATGCCGCCCAACAGCAAAACCGGCTCGCCGAAGTATTCGCCGTCTTCAAACCCGGCGCTGCCTGCATTTAAGCCTACCCGCAGTTCAAGCGGTGCGTCAGGGTTGTCGAGTGTGTAGGCCAGGGCTTCCTGCTGAATTTCGCTTGCGGCGCGCACGGCCGCGACTGGATTTGGAAAAGTTACCAGCAAGCCATCGCCAGTGTGCTTCACCTCGGTGCCTTTATGCCGTTTTGTTGCCGCCCGAACGAGCGTGTTGTGGGCTCGCACCACTTTTTGTGCGCCGGAGTTTCCAAGTTTGCTGGTCATCGCCGTCGATCCGACAATGTCGGTGAGTAAGAAGGTAACGGGTTTTGTGTCGGTCGTTTGCTCTGTTCGTTCGGCCCACTGTTGAATCAATTCTGGCAGCGGGGCTTGGCGTGATTTGGTTCCATTCAGCAAGGCGGTCATGGCTGCTTGCCCGGCATCCATAAGTTTGCGGTAGCGAGGTCGTTGTACGGCGCTATCCAACCGTTCACAAAATGATTTAGCTGCCTCAGAATTCGTTCCGGCTTGCTCCAGCGCATGCTGCAGAAGCTTTATTTTTGCCGGCTCATCAAGGCGGTAGTGTCCTGCCAGTGGTATCGCAGCTCCCGCGATATACAAATTGACACCGTAACGTTCGAAGGCCTGCATTTCGGGTCGAGCAGTCAGAACTTCGGCAAAAGAGTTTGTCGCAAATGCCGTAAGGCGATCGCGCGGCTCTTTGAGCCGGTCGTCTTCGATCGCAGCCGCATCGTCAGCGACGGTGCCTTCCGTGCTTTCAGCGGCGTCAGAGTTGTCAAGTTCAGGCGGTGCATCGTCGTCTTGCGGGGACTCGCCGATATGAAACGAGGTCTGCTCCATGTTTGACTCTGTGCTGCGCGGCGGCGGCGCAGGCCGCGGTTCATTTTTATAAGCAGACTTGCGGTAGGAGTGAGGAGACTCTGCCGTTGGGTTTTCTACGCCGTGCTGAAGAGCCTGCAAGGTGCGCTGCTGGGAGTCCGGTGTTTTGCGCCGCCATAGAATGAAGTCCATGGGGACATAGTATTTGAACAACAAAAGCCCCGACCCAAGCGTGGCGACGCCGAAAACGAGAAGTAGAAAAAATCCGTAACTGGACGATGATTGGGCGGCCGAAAATAAAACGGCGGATACCACGGCCACAATGGCTCCGATCCCGAAGGCATTGAGCGCGACCATAATAACGCGGGAAGTTACGTCCATGCCGGACGCCGGGCCTAGTATATCGGATGTGGCGCCAGCGCTCCGGTAGATGATTTCCACCTGCACATTGCCGGTTTCCATCTCGAGGCGTTCTTCGAGAACTAGGGTCGGGGTATCGGTGTCGTTGCTCAGCTCTCTGGCTGTGTCCATCGCCAGGCCGCGCTCATTTTCCAGCACGCGGCTGTGCAGCGCCCAGCGCCCGCCCTTGGCGGCATACACCTCAATGTGGGTGATTGCCCGCATATTTCCCCAACAATCGAATGATCCCTACACCGTCTGTGTAGTGGTTGTTGGTCGCTAGTGTAGTGCCGTGGGGGGTGGGCGCAAGCCTTGAGGGCGGCGGACCAGGGGAGACATGGCTCCCCTGGTGTTGCAGGTAGATTAGAAGTTTACGGTGCCTTGGCCATTTGCGCCGGACTTGATCGCCCCGCGGCCAATCAGATTGTCCCAGTTGTTGAGGGACTGCAGATGGAAGTAGATGCTGTGCAAGAAGCCCTTCTTGCGCCAATCAAGGAAGGTTTCGTCGGGAACTTCCTTAAATTTCTCTTCGTTGATTGCCTTGAAAGACCCGAGGTTGGTTTTCTCGCCGTTCTGGGCTTCCACTTCAATCGCGCGCTCTTCGACAATTCCAGCCTCGTTGATCGCTTTCGCGAACTCGGACGTGAACATGTAAGCTTGGTGGAACTGCTCAGCCATTGTTAAGGCTTTTTTGACGGTCTCGGTTTCTTCCTCGTTTTCAAACAGAGGACGTGCGTTCTCTTTGTCCGAATGGGCTTTGCTATCGACGCCCATTTGCAAACGCTCGTCAGTTTGTTGTCCGATCAGAATAAACGGATAGCGGCGCGCATACGCCGGGATGTAGCTGCCGGGCTCCCACATACCGTCGTCACCGACAAATAGGTTTTTTTGCGAGTTTAGCCCGACGGCGATCACCGGCACCAAGTCCTTACCCAACATGATAATGGGGTAATGACGGGCGGCCAGCGAGAATTCGGGGGCAGTAATTGGAATGGTGTTGGTTTTGGCGGCAAAGGAGAAATCCCACTCAGGGCGGATTTTCAAATCTTTGTGCCCACCCCGGACTAGGGGCTCCGGCGCTGTATAGAACAGGGGCGGGGTTTGCTGGTTCTGCTGGTTTTGATTGTCGGTTTGGGGCGTGTCTTCGGTCACGGTGGGCTCATCCTCGGTCAATGCGAATTCAACAGATCCGGGATAAAGCGGCCCGGAGCGCGCCGGGAGCATAGGGCGCAGACCGCCAAAGGCAAAGGGTGTTTTGCATACCCGGCCACAGGCGGGGCTGGGGCTATTTTTTGGCGGATTTCATGGCCATTTTCGCTTTTTCGCGCTCGGCCGCGTAGTATCGCCATAGCAGAATTGAGGCGCTGGAGCGGTAAGGGCGCCAGGGTTCGGCTATGAGTTCCATCTCCTTGGGCGTGGGCTTTGCTTTTAGGCCGTGCAGAAGTTGCGCACCGATTTGAAGGGCGAGGTCGCCGACCGGCCAGATATCGGGGCGGCCCATGCCAAACATGAGGTAAATATCCGCAGTCCACAGGCCGATACCTTTGTAAGCGATAAGTGTTTCGCGGACGTCCTCGTCGCGGGCGCGCCCGAGGGATGCAAAATTGAGCCGCCGGGCAGCAACGCCTTCGGCCAGCCCCAGGGCATAGCGGGCTTTCTGGCCGCTGAGTCCGGCAGCGCGCAGACCGGTCTCGCCCAGCGCGAGCAAGCGTGGTGCGGTGACGGACCCGCCCGCAGCGCGGCTTAACTTCGCCCAGATGGCGGCGCCCGCGGCTACGGAGACTTGCTGATCGACAATGATGCGGATCAGCGTTGCGAATCCGGGTTTCATGACGCGCGCGCCGGGCATTCCCGCTGACTTTAGCGCGCGCGCAACGTTTTCATCGCGGCGGCGTAATATGCCGAGCTGCCGTTTGATCTCAGCGTCGGTATTCACGCGAGGCTCTATCATGTGGGGCCGATCATTTGCGGCCTGTTATGCTTTGGTCATAGGTGGTTTGGCTTTGCGGCTGAAGATCCAGACGTCCTCAGTTGAGGTCTTCGGATCAAAGCGGTAGCCGTCGGACTTAAACGCTTTCAGGTCGTCGGGCTGTGTCCAGCGGTTGTCGATGATAGCTCGGGCCATGAGCCCCCGTGCTTTTTTGGCGAAAAAGCTCAGAATTCTAGCTTTTCCGTCCTTCACTTCCTTGAATGAACACTGGATGACGGGTGCCTTCAGCCGGGCTGTATCCACCGCGCCCCAATATTCATTCGAGGCTAAGTTAACGAGGGTTGGATTTTTCATCTTTGCGGTCACGGCATTGATATGTGTGGTCAGCGATTCTTGCCAGAACGCATATAGATCACGTCCACGTTCGGTCTTCACCGCCGAGCCCATTTCCAGGCGATAGGGCTGGATGGCGTCCAGCGGGCGCAGCAGGCCGTAGAGCCCTGATAGCATCCCGATATGTTTTTGCGCGAACGCTACATCGTCCTTGCCAAGGGTCATGGCATCGAGGCCGATGTACACATCGCCGGCAAAAGTAAACATCGCCGGTTTGGTGTCGCTTTTGTTGGCGGGGTCGAAAGCTTGAAACCGTTCGAAATTCAACTCAGCTAGTTTTTCGCTGATTCCCATGAGTTTCTGCAAGTCGCGCCGGCTATATTTCTTCGCGCGCGCGGCCAGGGCGGCGGCATCTTCCATCAGTGCAGGCTGTGTTGATTTTACAAAATCCGGCGGCGGTGCAAAGTCCAGCCGCTTGGCGGGGGAGAGCAGGGCGAACAGCATGACGATCCTTCAGTCCATTCTTTATCTATATTGCACGCATCAGCGCCGTGCGGGCACCTTACGCGGCTGTGCGTATGGTCAATTGCGGTTGGGGTCAACCGTTCTACATCCCGCCCAGAGTACAGCAGAGGCCCGGCAGTTATTGACAAAATTTAGTCGCTAGTGGACCGGATTTGACATTCGCCTTTGATCTTGGCGCTGGATTGGGGCGCGAATGTAATAACCCAAAGCTCCACTAGATTCATATAGTTGCCGGCGGGCCTTTGATTCTAACATTCGCAAAACGGCTCGCCGAACTGGGATACGAATGTTAGAATCGCACCACTAGCGCACACGAAATACCTTCGGTATTTGTCACGACCGTCTACTCAAGGGGACACTCTTCCATGTCGCAGCCCGGATATCTGCTGTTTCTCGGCCATTCCCTCGATATGGAGAAAATGGGCCGCTACTCCGCAGCAGTGTCTGCCGTTTACAAACAGTATGGCGGAACCTATGCGGGCATTGGCGGGCCGGGTCGAGGCACCGAGCTTTTGGAAGGCGCTTGGTTCGATCATTCTATCATCCTCGCTCGTTTTCCATCATCGGAGGATGTTGAAAAGTTCTGGCACTCGCCGGAATACGCGAAGGTTCGGGAATTGCGCAAAGGCGGTGGCGTGTTCCAGGTCTTTTCCTTAAAGGGTGAAAACCGTGAGCCGCCGGACGGACAGCCGGCTTTTCTTATCAGTATTTATCGCCCATTCGATGCTGCTGCCTACGCGGCATTCGCCAAGGCCGAGGCCGAGAAAATTAAAGGCCGCGATATGTATTATATCGCACAGGCGGACGAGAGGCATGTCGAACGCCTTGAAGGCGATCTCATCAGCTTTTGCATTTCCATTATTGCCTGCCCCACGCAGCCCTCGGCGACAGTCCTTTGGAATGATCAATCCTATACGCAACTACGGAAAGATCGGGCCCAGGTGGCGGGCGTAAATACGTTTTTGATGGCGGGCATGGCGCGAAAGTAGCGGCCCTAAGCTGCGACTAGCACCGTCTCTAGCACCTTCTGTAGCACCGTCTCTAGCGCCTTCATTTCATCACTGGACAATAAACGGTCGGCATCACGGGCATTCTGCGCGACTTGTTCGCACGAGATACTATCCGGCGGTGGGAGGGGCTGGTCGCGGTTTTCGGGGCTGGTGAAGTTCCTCCCGTTCCTTGAGCCACGTCTGAATAAAGACACGGCCTACTGCGAAGGCGGGGATGGCGAGAAAGACGCCGATAATGCCTAGAACCTGGCTGCCGACAAGGACGGCGAGAATGACCAGTACCGGCTGAAGTTGTACGCGCTCGCCGATAATTTTGGGAGATAAGATCGCGCTCTCGATAACCTCTCCGACGGCAAACGTGAGAAAAATTCCGCCGTAAAGCCAGGCATCTCCACCTTGTCCAACGGCCACCCCCGTCGCAATGACAACGGCGATGGCCGTCCCCACATAGGGTAGAAATTTCAACGCTCCGGAGACGATCCCGACCAGCAGGGCGTAATTGAGTCCGGCGGCGAACAACCCGGCGGAGTAGACCCCCATCATGAACAGGCAGACCCAGGCCTGCCCGCGCAGAAAGGCGGTCAAAACTTGATCTGTTTCACGTCCTAGAACCAGAAGCCGTTCTTTCTTCCGGGGGGGAACTATGGTGAACAGCCATAGCCACATGCGCGGCCAGTCCTTCAGCAAATAGAATGTGATGACCGGCAACAGGAAGGCGAAGCCGAGCAACTTGGCGAAAGCCATGCCGCCCGTAAGGACCGAGGCCGCAAGGGGAATGGCAACTTCTTTTGCTGCCTCTTTCACTTGCGGCTCTTCGACAATGCCGCTCAGGCCGACTTCGTTGAGCGTCGGTTCATAAGGCAAAAGCAGCTGACGAATGTACGCAAGAAGGTCTTTAAATATCTCCTGCAACACCGACAACATGCCTTGAAGCTGTTCGATAAGAGTCGGGCTGAGGGCCGCTACTGTCGCGGAGAGCAACACGACTACGCCGCCGGTCACCATAAAGGCGGCCCAAGCTCGCGAGATTTTGCGACGACTAGCAACGCTCACGATGGGATCAAGCAAATATGCGAAAATGAACCCGAGTAGGAATAGGATCACCACATCGCTGGCGACCCAAATGAGTATGGCTAGAACCCCAGCGGCGATCCAGAGCGCCGCATTAACACTTTTTACAATGGAGGGCATGGGATTATAGCCGATGGCATGGGTTGAGTGCTCTCACGGACAAAATGCGGGGCGGCAAGAGGTGCCTGGCCGCGCCCGCATTCTGGTCGGCGAGAATCAAGGGTTGCTAGAACCGTTTTTCCCAGTCCTTGACTTGTTTTTCCGCAATTTCTTTTTCGACGCCGTAGCGTTCTTGCACCTTGCCGATTAACTGGTCGCGTTTGCCAGCAATGCGATCCAAATCGTCGTCGGTCAGATCGCCCCATTGCTCGCGGACCTTACCTTTTACTTGCTTCCAATTCCCTTCTACTTGATCCCAGTTCATAGCGACTTCCTTTTCTGAAAATATCACTCAAGCTGGTAGGTAACGTGCACGTTGTGCGTTTGTTCCGGCATATGAAAAGGGCCGCGATATTCACGCGCGCGATTTTCGCGCCTCTTTTACGGGTACTTTTCGCGCTTCTTTTAGTTGAGTGCGCGCGAGTTTTAGGCGGGTTGTTTAGGAATCGGCGCGCTGCCGTCGGCACCGCGAGGGCCGGCGTTACCCTCGGTTGCGTTCACGGGGGCGGATGTCATGGAAGCCGACTTTTTGGCTTCCGCTTTTTCAACAGTTGCGATTTTAAGGTCACCCAGCAGTTTCTCTGCGGTCTGGGCGGTGGTGACGTAGCGTTCATTAACCCGCCGCAGATTATTGATGAGAATATTCAAAAGGGCCCGGATAAACGGATCGCAGGCCGCCATCTTGTTTTGCATCGTGCTCTTGGGAATGCGGACAACAACACATGGCTCTATTGCCATGGTTGTCGCTGCGCGGCGTTCACCGGTGATGGCCGCCATTTCGCCAAACATGGCACCGGGTTCTAGAACGGCGAGGCGAATGTTTTTTCCTTCTACCGTTTTGAAGACGCCGATGCGGCCGGATTCCAGCACGTAGGCATCGGTGCCGTCTTGCCCTTCGCGGAAGATCACCTTTTCTTTTTCAAAGGCAACGCGCGCGAGAATCTCGCCGCGTTTGCCACGAATGTTGGCGCTCTTGCCGTCTTGTACCTGATCGTGGTCGGCGGCGCTGCCGAAGTCGCTCATGCGTGTGCTCCAGCCGTCTTTCTGTAACTAAAATGATGCCGACCATGCGCCGCCCTCGGTGCGGCACATCATGGTTTCGCCTTCGACCAAAGTATCGTCTTCCATGGTGAGTGTTTGCACAAACGTACGGCATGTAAAGCTGCCCATGGCGTTTTCGCTTTCCGCGACGGCGCTACCCGTGCGCCCGTCCACTTCCCAGTAAATTTCTTCTCCGACCGGAGCGCTAAAGGCTTCTGCTTGCGCCGCCCGTTGCAGTCCGGCCTGATCTTCGGTGAGCTCGGCTAAGACGGTGCTGGGCAGCACGTCTACTTGCGGGGGGGGAGGAACCTCGGTTTCCGCCGGATTGGGGGAGGCGTCGGGTCTTAGGGCACCCGCAGCCTGTGTATGAGCTGCGTGAGTTGTGCGGTTTGGTGCCCGCCGTGCGGCAGCGCTGGTATGAACCTGCACCGGCGGGGTTGTGACGCGTTGGGTGTTATAAGATAGGGTCCGGGCGCTGCGGCTGAGGCTGGACGAGCCGACTTCGAGGCCGCGCCCAACCCGGGCGGCGCCGTATTCGAACGTGCGGGTCATAAGGCGCACATCGCGGCTTACTGCGCTGGCGACCGTTCTCGCCGGTAACATTGCTACTTGCGTTGTTTTTTGGACGACCGCAGGCACGAGGCCGCAGCCGGATACGGCTACGGCCATAGCGCATGCGAGGCATAGCTTGAAAGCCAAGCTCGATCGATATGCCCTGCTGAAGTGTCGGCGTGCCATCCCGTTCCCTAATCTTTTATATTCGGGTCAGTATAGTGGTGTGATCGCCCAAGATTCAGTCTCTTTGCGCCCAAAATTTGAAAAAAGATTCTGATTCAAACGGTAACGCCATTTGGAGACTTATTGATTTGGCGCAATCTGCCACTCGCCGCCCCGTTCCTGGCACACGGTGCCGATCGTTTGTTGCGGCCGGTCGTCGATAAAGATGTCTTGCCTGAACTCTCGGCAATAGCGTCGACCCGACCACCCTACACGGGTGGTGGTAACCGCGCCCCTAACGTTGCCCGACTCCCAGGTAATCGTATCGCCGATCTCTGCATTCAATGCCTTTTTATAGGCCGTAAAATGAAGGGCACGATTTTTTTCCGTGACGCGGCGGATCACGTAATCCGGGAATAAGTTAATGAGGATTGTGGGATTGGCACGATAGTCATAACTCCAGCCGCCGAACATTCCGGCCATGTGGTGAAACGGTACGGCGTGAGGGAACCGTCGCAACGGCATCGTAAAGGGCGTCCACCTCCACGGGCGAGGCGGGGAATAAATTGCCGGCGGCATAAGGGTCCAATAGTGATTCCAGTCGTACCGTCCGCTGTGATGGCCCCACGGATCGATCTGGGCCGCCCCATGGCTGACGGGGACTGCTGAACTCTCGGTCTTGCTCAATTGAACTGATGTCGTGATACCGCCTGCCGCCGCTGGCGTCGAGGCAAGGTGTGTGCAGAGGAGCATCGCGGCAGCTATCGCCGCCCCAAGAGGGGGGTGGTTTAAACCTGTCCGGACTCGTCTCCTCATGGAGAGACTCCCTTCGCCGCGTTCATGTTTCTCCGCAAGTATAAGTCACAAGGCCCTATAGGCCAATCACGCGGAGAGAGACCGGCGTGATCGCCGAATTTGCCCTGACAGTCTTGTAATGTGGCGGCAACAGAGATTTAACGCGGTTTAGAGACAGTATGTGGTGAACGAAGGCGGTCTTGCCGCTTAATTTTTTCATCAGCATTTCAATAGGTTCGTTATAATGACCCTCACGATGACAGATATGTCGGTCCCTGCTACTGGGGCTGCGTCTCAACACCAGTCGGAACGGACAGACACAGCCATGCGCGTGCTCATTATAGAGGACGACAAGGAAGCCGCTGAGTACCTGATTAAAGGGTTGAGGGAGAGCGGTTACACGGTCGATCACGCTGCCGATGGTCGCGATGGCTTGTTCCTCGCTCTATCGGAATCCTACGACGTCATGGTCGTGGACCGCATGCTGCCGGGCCCCGACGGGTTATCAATTGTTGAGTCCGTGCGTAAATCCAATATCGCAACGCCGGTTCTGTTTCTGAGCGCCCTTGGCGAGGTGGATGACCGAGTCGCCGGCCTTAAGGCTGGAGGCGACGATTATCTCGTCAAACCGTTTTCATTCTCCGAATTGCTTGCGCGCATCGAGGCGTTGTTGCGCCGCTCGGGCGGCGCACAAGAGAACACGTACTTGAGCGTCGGGGATCTCGAAATGGACCTTCTTGCGCGCAAGGTCGTCCGTCAGGGCAAGCGCGTGTATCTGCACCCGCGCGAGTTCCGCCTGCTGGAGTATCTCATGCGCCATGCGGGCCAGGTTGTGACGCGCACGATGCTGCTCGAAAATGTATGGGAGTATCATTTCGATCCGCAGACCAACGTGATTGATGTGCACATCAGTCGCTTGCGTCAGAAAATAGACAAACCGTTCGACGCGCCCATTTTGCAGACTGTTCGCGGTGCAGGCTACAAGCTGGAGCCTGCTGCCGGTGCGTGATTGTCGCGCCCCTTTAAGTTAGTCCGCCCATGAAACGCCTTGCGCGCATTTTCGGTAGTTTCACCTTTCGTCTTGCGCTGACCTATACGCTGGTCTTTGGCGCGTCCGTCGGCGGCCTGTTCTATTTTGTGTTCTGGACGACGTCAGGGTTTGCCGAGCGCCAGGTGGAGGCAACTATCAACGCCGAGATTACCAGTCTCGGTGAGAGTTACGGCAGCGGTGGGCTGTCCTCTTTGATCCTGGCCGTTAATCGCCGGGCCAGTCCCAATGTGAACCGTGACGGCATTTACTTGCTGGTGGACTCGCTTGGAACGCCCCTCGCCGGGAATCTGCGCAATTGGCCGCAACCGGTCGAAACCGACGATTTGTGGATCAATTTCTCTATCAACGATCTGCGCGGAGCAGAGCCCGCCTTGGCCGACGTGCGTGCCCGTCAGTTGCTCGATCCGCAAACGGGCATCCGCCTGCTTGTGGGGCGCGATGTGCGTGAAGCCCGCGACTTTCGCAAACTGCTTCTGGACTCACTCAACATAGGTCTGGCTGCCACGCTCGCTCTCGGTGTTTTCGGCGGGTTTATTTTCAGTCGGACTGTGATGGGACGTGTTGAGTCCATTACCCGTACCTGCAGACGGATCATGTCGGGGGATCTTGCTCAGCGCGTTCCCGTCCGTCGTCATAACGACGAGATGGGAGAACTGGCCGACAGCATTAACGCGATGCTTGATCAGATAGAACGTCTGATGAAAGGCATGCGGCAAGTCTCCGAATCTGTCGCGCATGATTTGCGTACGCCGCTGACCCGGCTGCGTTCACGCCTGGAGAGCGCGCTGCGCCGTAGCACCGACGTATCTGAACGGGAGTTCATCGAAGCCGCGCTCGCGGATGCCGACAGCCTGCTCGCAACTTTTGCTGCTCTACTTCGGGTCGCTCGGGCCGAAGCCGGGGCTAAAAGCAATTTCGTGGAAGTCGATCTGCACGCAATCGCCGAGGATGTTGCCGACCTCTATGGCCCGCTTGCCGAGGAGAAGGACGTGAATTTTGTCACGCGCTTCGAGCCCGGCCTTAGCGCGCGCGGCGATCCTAACCTGATCGCTCAGGCTCTGGCGAACCTGATCGACAATGCCGTGAAGTATACGGACAAGGGGTCGGTCACCGCGGTCCTGACCCGGCAAGACGGATGCCCTGTATTTATTGTCGCCGACACGGGGCCCGGGATTCCCGACGGCTTCAAGGACAAAGTACTCGAGCGTCTCTTTCGCATGGAAGAAAGCCGCACATCGCCCGGCAGCGGACTTGGCCTCAGTCTTGTTGCGGCCGTGGCAAAGTCTCATGCTCTTGGCCTTAAGCTCGAAGACAACACGCCCGGTTTGCGCGTCACGTTGAAGTTTCCACCGGTCCCCGTTGCTTCCGGCGATAAGGATAAGAAGCCGGCTGCGAAATCGCAGGGTGCAGGCCCGGCCCCCTCTAAAGCATCGCCGGCAGCCGGGGTGGCTTAGTCGCCCGGCATCCTCCTTGCTGCAAAAGCTGTTATGCTCGTGCGGGCATTTGACAGAAGCGGAGATGCGCGATGCGGTTTAAGGACCAAGTTATCTGGATCACAGGGGCATCCGCCGGGATTGGCGAGGGCCTTGCGATGGCTCTGGCCGCCGAAGGCGCACACCTCGTGGTGTCCGCGCGCCGCGCCGACGAATTGGAGCGGGTTAAAGCCGCCTGTGCCGCTGCCGGGCCGGGCGATACTCTGAGCGTTCCCTTTGATGTGACCAACGAGACTGCGCGCGCTGCGGCGTTCGGTCAGATCATGGCCAAGTTCGGTCGCGTCGATGTTCTCATCAATAACGCTGGTGTCAGTCAGCGCTCTCTCGGCAAGGACACGGCGTTGTCCGTGGACCGTCAGGTTATGGAGGTGAACTACTTTGCGGCCGTTGCTCTGACGAAGATTGTTTTGCCGTCCATGATCGAACAGCGATCCGGATATATTGTGGTTACGTCATCTGTCTCCGGCCGCTACGGGGTCTGGAATCGCACAGCGTATTGCGCGGCCAAACACGCCGTTCATGGCTTTTTCGATTCTTTGCGGATCGAAATATTCGGTCACAATATCGACGTGACTACCCTGATTTTCGGCGCCATTCAAACTGATGTGTCCAAGAACGCTTTGACCGGCGACGGCACCCCTTACGGAAAAGCCGACAACTTGATGCAATCCGGTTTGCAGTTGGAAGCCGTCATCCCGAAAGTGGTTGAGGGGCTGGCCAAGCGCCGCCGCGAGATCGTCGTCGCCGAGTCCGCCTCGTTGCTGTATCTGCGCCTTGCCCGGCTGTGGCCGAACGAGTTGTTTCGCCGTCAGACCAAACGCGGACGGGAAAAACGTAAGCAGGCGGCGGCATCTACCTGAGTGAAATAACGGGTAAAACGTCTGCCGGCGGGACTATTTCGCGCCCCAGCGCCACATTTTCGCCACGGTCCTGCAACCCTGGCGAGGTTCGCAGCGTTTCTTATTCGGCTCGCGATAAGAAGCCGAACACCAAAATGAAAGAACACCAACCGAAACCTAGGGGTAGGGGTCGTCGTGTCATGCCGCAGTTTAAATACATCTGTTATCTCGCCATTATCGGCGCTGTTCTCCTCGATCTTTATGCCGCGAACCCGAATGCGGGGCAGTTTGCCCGCCTGATTCTAGACATGACGGCTGTGTTGTTTGCGGTTGGCGGCCTTGCAGGCCTCGTTATGGGGAGGGAATGCGCCCGTCGCCGCTAAAAGCGGACCGTTAAAACGCTTTCCCAGGTCGGCCGTTCTCCATTTGCTTACAAAGCTTTTATGCGTCGGCATCCAAAGCTGAAAAGGCCACGCACCCCGTCCTAATTTTTGCCAAACAGCATATATTTCAATCATATAGCTGCTGATTCCGTGTCAATCGTGGGTGTTCTTGCCCCATTTCCGCCGCAGAAATCTTGATGTTTTCTTTATGCGTTCGGCGGCTTTTCCACATCGCGCCTTTACGCGCCTTCGGCCCATTCTTCTTCTCGGAAAACGCGACGGGAGGGTCGGCGTCCCAGGCAACCCCCCGCCAATACCCGGTTCTCCCGCCGCGTCCCGAAATTTAGAGGAGGTTCCGATGAGCACCTTTCAGACCGATCTTCAAGACCTGATCCCCGATTTGACCCGCTTCGCTCGGTCGCTGACGCGGAACGAAGATGATGCTCACGATCTGGTTCAGGATTGTGTCGAGCGCGCACTGCGCAAGAAGGCGCTGTTTCAAGCCGGGACCAGTCTCAAGTCGTGGTTGTTCACGTTGATGCGCAATATCTTCATCAGCGGTAAACGCCGAGAGGCTTTGGACCGCCGTTCAATGGCAATGATGGACGGCGATCAGTCTCATGTGCAGCGGGCTGGCCAGCTCAATACAATCTTTCTCAAGGAAACCGTTGCGGCAATGAGCACGCTATCCAAGAGCGAACGGCAGGCCATTACGGTTCTTGGATTGTATGATGGCTCGCAGCAAAGCCTTGCGAAATCGCGAGGCGAGCCGGTCGGAACTGTTAAGTCCCGTCTGTGCCGTGGACGCGCTCATCTGCGGACGGCGCTTGGGATGGACGCGAGCGGAATGGCCGCAGCCTAGGGCTGCAGCCTCGAAACGAACGCCACTTGCCGGAAAGTTTCTAGGACAACGTATTCGCGGATATTTTTATATCCCTCAATACCACGGGTCTGCATCTCCCATCCCCCCAACGGCAGGCCTGTGGAACTTGCCCCGCAGCGGAAAACCGCTGCGGGGCATTTTTCATGCGAGATCCGGCGAAAGCGTAGGCATCGGTCTCTCAAACGAAAAGCGCCGGTGGCATGAACCACCGGCGCTTATCTAGATCGTAAATAAATCTATAGGCTGATTATTTGGCGTCTTTAGCCGCTTGCACAGCCGCGCCGCCCGGAAGCAACGCGGGGTCGGCTTCAAGGCCTGCGATCTTGTGATCGAAATAACGGAAGATGCCGGCTTCTTGGGCATCGTTCTCTGCTGCTTTCATGTAAGCGCGGCATTCTTTACGCTCGGTTGCGCTCAGGCGCGTGCTGCGGCAGATGTCTTTGTAGTTGGAAGCTGCCGCGAGGCTGGGTACGGAAACGGCCACTACAGCTGCAAAAAGGGTCGCAATCATCGGAACGGTTTTCATCAAATTACTCCTGTAAATTTGGTCCGAGCGCTGGACCGGGAAGTTCACTCGCTCCCCCATAATGCGCATAATATATGCAGATATATCGCAGTGCAATAAAAACCATCGCACCGCAATATCGCAGCGGCGAACATGGCAGAACATAATGATTTTATTGCTGAATTCAACTGCTCCAGGGGTGAAAAACACCTCATTTCGCCCAACTTTTTGGTAACGGAATGTGACATAAGCGTTGTTTTGGCCAATCCGAGCTGGGGGTGTATTACCTCGTACATAAAGCATCGCCAGACCGTGCCATGGGGAGGGGCCGAATGACCGAGGGAACCGAGTTTACAAACACTAAGGCAGAGCAAATCGCACGCCATATTGATCAGGCCATGCAATCGGGCGCGAAGGCTCTGCGCGCGGGAGATGTGCCGTCCAATATAGAAGCGCTGACGCCCGAATGGCTCACAGACGTTGTGTGCGCGGACCACCAGGGTGCGGTGGTTACTGATTTCACCATCGAACACATCAGTTCCGGGACTCACGCCCGTCACCGTTTGCACCTGACCTATAATGACGTGGGCGTTCGGGCAGGGTTGCCTGCTACTTTGTTCACCAAATCATTGCCTACGGTCGAGATCCGCATGATTTCGGGCACAACCATGCACGTGCGCACCGAGGGCAATTTCTATACCCAGCTGCGCCCCCAGCTAGATTTGGAAATTCCGCACAGTTACCACACGGTTTTTGATACCGAGACCTACGCTGGTTTACATCTGCTCGAAGACTTGGTCGCTACCAAGGGCGCGTCGTTTTGCGATTTCAGAACGTCGATCACGCGCGCCGAGGCCGAGAGTATGCTCAGCCTGCTTGCCGGTGTGCACGGCCATTTTTATGACGACCCGCGTTTTACCGGCGAATACAAATGGGTGGTGCCATATACAAAGTGGTTCCTGGGCGGCAACGCTAAGCTGAATGTCGAGTTGTCTACGAAAAACACTCTGGACCGCGCCGCCGACGTTATACCGTCTCGCTTAATTGCTCGTCGCAAAGACATTTGGCCCGCGACCATCGCCGCTCTCAAAGTGCACGATGAGCGGCCGCATACATTCCTGCATTCCGATGTGCATATCGGCAACTGGTACAAAACAAACGCAGGGCGCATGGGATTGTGCGATTGGCAATGTGCCGCTCGCGGACACTGGGCGCGTGACGTGTCTTATACCTTGTCTACGGCGCTTCGCGTTGAGGATCGCCGAGCGTGGGAGCGTGATTTGCTCGCCGGGTATCTCGATCAGCTTCAAAGCATCTCAGGTCAGACGTTTGGCGCCGAGGATAGCTGGACCCTGTATCGCCAGCAGGTGTTGCATGGCCTTATGAACTGGACGCCGACTTTGTGTCCCACCGGGCATCTCCCCGCCATGCAAACGGACGAGACGTCGCTGGCGATGATCGAACGCATGTGCACGGCGATTGACGATCTAGACTCGCTCGATGCCGCAGCGTGATGCGCCGCCCGTCACTTCACGTTGTGATGCGCCGCTAGGCGCGTACGAAGAGGCGCCCCCCTTGGGCAATGGGGGCAAAGGCGCCGGGCGAACGTACCTGCGCAAAAAATAAGGGAGTACTATGCGAAACGGCTACGCCAGTTCACAGCTTAATCCCGGCGAGGAGATTGTTCACGCCGGTCAGCTGCACTGGATCACCTTCTTCAATGTAGTGCCCCTTATTCTGCTCATCACCGTTTTGTTGGCTGTCTTCGGCAGTGCTGTCGGCATCATCCTTCCCGGGGCGCTCTGCCTGGTCGTCATGATTGCGCTAATATGGGATTGGATACGCCTCAGAACCACCGAGATGGTCATCACCAATCGCCGCGTGATCTATAAAACCGGACTTATCGTTCGCAATACTCACGAGCAGCTACTCGGAAAAATCGAAAATATAAAACTTCAGCAGGGGTTAATTGGCCGCGTGCTTGGCTACGGTACTCTCGAACTTATCGGCACCGGGGGGTCGCCGGTTTCGCTCCGGCTGGTCGATAACGTCGAAGGTTTTAAGAACAAGCTCTCGGCAGCTTTATCATCTGCACACACAGCTGCGCCGCCCGCGCCGCCGTAGGCGTGCGGCAATCTCCGGCACGGTGCTCGGCGCGAACTCTAAGCTAGGGTTCCAAAAACCTGAATCCGCCAGTGTCGTTGCCGCTGGGCTGGGCCGGCGAATTATGGAACCTCGTGTAGGCAGGCTTACCCTTATATGCCCATTGCCGCGTTCCGCTGTCTCTCTCGATGACCGTCCAATGACCAATAGGCTCGTCGGTTTCATCCGCCAGAAGCGGCGGCCAGGCGAGGGCACAGTCGTCTACACATAGTGATTTGCCCGGGGGGTCGCGGTCGGAAACATACAGACGCCCATTGCCGGGAAATTTCTTATAAGTCCATTCGCCTGGCTTGTCTTCGGACAGGGCGACTACGCCCGGATACGCCTGCAATTCTGGCGCTGGCGCGTTGCTGCTGGCCGCATAGGCTGCCGAACCGACGACCGATCCGGTCGTGCCGGTCGCGACCGTAGTCAGTGCGCTTACAAAAAGCGCGACGGTGAATGTACGGGTGAGGGTGCGCATCAATGCCTCCCTGCAAGAGGTAAAAAAGCTATAGCAATGTAGGCCGCGGTTTTTCCGTTCAACCCAATCACTTCGGGTTCGCGACGGCCATATAGCTTATGCATTCCAACGCGTAACGATGGCTAAATTGCGGCAGGCTGCACTGCACCAAAGATTGTGTGCTTAATTGTGTATCGCTGATGGCGCAGGTGTTTTTTCAGAGAGACTTTTTCACCCCACCCTCAACCGGTATCCCACGCCCGGTTCGGTGATCAGGTGCGCGGGCTCGGCCGGGTCGCGTTCCAGTTTCTGACGCAGTTGTCCGATGTATACGCGCAGGTACTGCGTTTCTTCCACATAGCCCGGCCCCCATACTTCTTTCAAAAGCTGCTGATGGGTAATCACCTTGTCCGGGTGGGTCGCGAGAATTTTCAGGAGATCATATTCCTTGCGCGACAGTTTCACGGGCGTTCCAGAGCGACTCACCAACCTTTTGCTCATGTCGATGGAAAGGTCACCCGCGTTTAGCACCGGCTCGGCTTCGCCGTTTGCGCCGTGACCTTGCCGCAGGGCGGCGCGCATCCGCGCCAGCAATTCTCCCATGCTGAAGGGCTTGGTGACGTAGTCGTTTGCGCCCCGGTCCAAAGCCTCGATTTTGTCGGCATCGTCCGAGCGGATCGAAAGGACAATAATCGGCACGGCGCTCCACTCGCGGACCGATTTAATAACGTCAAGGCCGTCCATGTCCGGTAGGCCCAAATCCAGAATCATCAAGTCGGGCTTTTGAACGGTACAGGCCTTCACTGCTTCCTTGCCGTTTTCGGCTTCCAGCAGGTCGTAGTCATGGCTCTGCAAACTTGCGCGCAGGAAGCGGCGGATTTGCGGCTCGTCATCAACAATTAAGACTTTTGGCCCGGTGGTCATACGTCTGCTCGTTTCCTTACACTTCGGCCACGTCAATCTCTGGCGGTGTTTTCACCGGCAGGCGAATGCGAATGGTGGTGCCGTGGTCTAGCCCTTCGCTCAACGCTTCGATGGAGCCATCGTGAGCCTCTATGATTCCCTTGCAAATGGCGAGCCCCAATCCGGTGCCGGCAATGGTACGGTCGCGCGCGCGGGCGCGGTAAAATTTATCAAACACAGCGCCCAGGTCTTCTCCGGCAATGCCTCTGCCCTGATCCGTAATATCGATAATGACATCGTCCCCCAGGCGCTTTGCGGTTATCTGAATGGGCGAACCTTCGGCTGCGTATTTGGCGGCGTTATCCAATATGTTCACCATAACGCTTTCCATCAGCACGAAGTCCACGTGCACCAGCGGCAGTTTGTCGGTGATATCGGCGTAGATTTCGTAGTTGTTCAGCCGCCGGTGGGCTGAGTCCAGCGAGGTCGATACGAGGTCTTCAACGTCGGCCCATTGCAGGCGCGGTACCAGGGCGCCGGCTTCCAGCCGGGTCATCTGTAAAACGTTTTTGACGAAACGGCTCAGCCGTTCGGCTTCTTCCAAAATAGTCTCAAGTAAATCTTGGTTCACTTCCTGCGAATACGTCGCACCGTAGGACAGCATGCTGGAGGCCGATCCGATGATCGATGCCAGGGGTGTGCCGAAGTCGTGGGAAATTGCCGAAAGCAAGGCCGAGCGCAGGCCTTCGGTCTGCGAAACCACCCGGGCGTTTTCCAGTTCCTGCATACGCAGCGTGCGCTCAACCGCAATCGCGGCAAGACGGCAGATCGAACTGATAAGGCGGCTGAAACCGATCTGGCTTACGATTTCGGCCGGAATATTTTTAAGCGCCAGCACCGCGACCACGCCGTCCGACGTGTGCATGGGCTGCATAAAAAAGTGCATGTCTGCGAACTGCGCCGCGCCCAATCCGGCAGGTTCGCCATTGGCGTAACACCAGCGCGCGGCTTCAATTTCTTGCCGGGTCAGCGAGGCCGCTGGTGGGTACACCGTTTGCAGCGCGGCAGTACGTGCTTGTACGGACGCCATCGCGAGTGCGCTTTGTCCGCCGCCGGTAAACGGCGTGAGCAGCACTGCATCACATTCGAACACATCGTTGCATTGCTCGACGATTGCGCGGAAAATCGCCTCGGTATTTTCTGCAATCGCCATGTCACGGGTCAGCTGAAATAAGGCGCGTGATTCCTGCGCTTGACGTTTCGCGCGGTCGGCTTGCCTGCGCAGATTACCGGACAGATTGCTGGTGATCCCGGCGACCACCAGAAAAATGATAATCGTCAGCACGTCCTCGGGCGTGGATAGGTCGAGGACAAACTTCGGCTCAATAAAAAAGTAATTGTAAGGGGCGAGGCTGAGAGCAACCGTGAAAATTGCTGCCGCCATGCCGTAGGTCACGGCGCTGTACACCACGGCTGTCAGAAAAGTCATGCCCAAGGTCTCGGCCGAAATGATGCCGTCCAGCCAGTTCACCAACACCGCGGCGAGACTCACTGCCAGCGCCGAGAGAACATAGGCGTGGTACCAAGGGCCTTTTCGATCCGTGCGCCAGGTAAATCCAAACGTTGGTGCGTTTGTAATCGCCGAGGATGTATCGACAGAGACGTCAATGCCCTGATTGCGAGCTGCGGTGAGCAGCTTGGCGTGCAGAGAAGGCGTTAAACCTGGTTTGACAAACCGTATGCCGCGTGGTCCCAGCAATACTCGTGCGGGACGGCGTGTGGTCCAGCCATTTACAATGGCCTCTAAATCTTTCGCACTGCGCCACGGCACCAGGGTAATGTTCCAGCGCTTAGCAAACTCGGCGATGTCGTCGTTTGTTTCTATACCTGAAAGCTTAGCGTGCAGGCGCGGGACTTCGCGCACGGCCAGGACTAAATCCAGGTCGCGCTCATTCGCCATCCACAGCGCCTCGCGCGCGAACTGCCCAAGTTCCGTTGTCGGGCTTGCGACCGCAAGTAAATGCGGCAGGGTCTTTCTTGGGGTCGGCGCCAGTGCGTGAGAGTCCATAAACCCCTGCAATCTCGTTTTCGTTAAGGCCTCGTGTCGCGCATTATGAACGGTTCATCGCGCGGGTGAAACGTTGAGACTGCTTATCTAACGGCCCGAATCCTTAAGGGTTGCCCCCACGGCCAGCGAAAGAGCGAATAAACCTGCTGCGGCGGCAACCACAGAGGGGCCGGAGGGCGTGTCCCATTGCAGCGAGGCGAACAGACCAGTCAGAACCGCGAGCACGCCGATGATTATCGCGCCGATCGCCATACCCTCGGGAGTGAGGGCAAAGCGCCGCGCTGCTGCTGCCGGAATAATCAAAAGCGCCGTCACCAGCAAGACGCCGACAACTTTCATGGCCAGTGCTACGGTAAGGGCAATCAAAAGGGTGAAGATGAGTTGGATGCGAAGACTGTTCACGCCCTCGGCCTCTGCCATATCCTCACTGACCGTCACCGCGATCAATGGTTTCCAGATCCGGGCCAGAGCCGCGAGCAGCGCCGCCGCACCGCCGTAGATCCAGACAATATCTTTGCCTGTCACGGATAGAATATCACCAAACAGATAGCCCATTAGATCGACGCGCATTGTGGTCATGAAGCTGATGACAATAAGGCCGATGGCCAGTGCGCTGTGAGATAGAATGCCGAGTAAGGTGTCGGTCGGCACCCGCTGTTGCCGTTGCAGTGCCAGCAACAGCAAGCCGATGACAACGCCGGTTATGACGATGCCGATGGTCGGATCGGTGCCGAGGATCAGGCCAAGGGCGACACCGGTCAGCCCCGCGTGCGCCAGGGTGTCGCCGAAATAGGCCATGCGCCGCCAGACCACAAAACAGCCCAGCGGTCCGGCGATCAGCGCTACGCCGATTCCGGCCACGGCGGCTCGAATGATGAAGTCGTCGAACATGATGGTCGCCGTCCAAACTTAATGAGTATGAGTCACGGACCCATCGGGCGCATGATCGTGGTCGTGGTGGTGCGGGTATACCGCGAGGGTCTGCGCCGCTGATGGGCCGAACAGGCGCATGAACTCTGCATGGCCGCTGATCTCGTCGGGCGTACCCGAGCAGCAGATATGTCCGTGCAGGCAATACACCCGGTCGGTTGCGGCCATGACCACATTGAGGTCGTGCGAGACAAGTAAGATGCCGCAGCCGGTGTCTTCACGCAGACGCGCAATGAGCTGGTAAATCTCGACCGCCCCGGCGGTGTCGACATTTTGTTCGGGCTCGTCCAGCACCAGAAGATCGGGGCGGCGCAGCATGGCGCGCGCCAGCATCACCCGTTGAAATTCTCCGCCGGACAGGGTGTGAATGCTCGCGTTTAGAAGGTGCGGAATTTGCACATCGGCCAAACTTTTCTCCAGCGCCTCAACGGATTGTGGTTGGGTGAGGGTCAGAAAGCGCCGCACTGAAATCGGCAAAGTTTCATCCAGCGTCACTTTTTGCGGCTGATACCCAATTTTCAGTCCTGCAGCGCGGCGCACATATCCGCTGTTTAATTTTTCAAGGCCAAGGGCGACGCGGATCATCATGGATTTGCCCGCACCGTTCGGGCCGATCAGCGTGACGATCTCGCCGCGCCCCACCGATATGCTGACGTTTTCCAGGATATTCCGCCCGCCTTTCGATAATACGGCGTTTTCGACGCTTACAAGTGTGTTCGCCGTAACGACAGGTGCGGAAACCGCGTGCGTATGGTTATCGGGCATGAGTGTGTCCTTTGCCGCCCGGCGCTAGTTTGCCCAGCACTTCATTGCAATGCGGGCAAAGTCCGCGCAGTTCCACAACCTGACTGTCCACAACAAACCCCCGCGCCGCAACGGCGGTGTCGAGCGCCTCGTTCAAGGTTTCGCTGTCCATCTCGGCGGTGCTACCGCACTCCCGGCAAATCAGAAACCCGGCGGCATGCTCGTCGCCGGGATGCGCACACCCGACAAATGCGTTGAGGCTGGCGATGCGGTGGACCAATCCGTTGACCATCAGAAAATCGAGCGCGCGGTACACCATGATCGGTGCAGTGCGTCCGCCGCCATAGTTGAGTTTGGCAAGAATGTCGTAGGCGCCGATGGGGGCGTGACTGTCCCAAACCGCTTCAAGCACCTTGCGTCGTATATTTGTTAGTTTTTTCCCGGTTGCGCGGCATAAAACTTCGGCTTTCATAAGCGCAGCCATCGCGCACGGCCCATGGTCGTGTTCAGGGTCCGGGAAAGCTGATTTTGCTGGAATTTTGGGCGTGGGCATCGGGTTTCTTACCGCTGGCTCTGTATGAAAATATGTTATAACATAACATTATTATGATGTGCTGCGCCAGAGTAGAGAACTTCTCATGACCGCCCGGAGCTGGGCCTTTAACCTACTGATATTTATATTAATTCCAGGACCGTCCTGGGCCGAGGCTCCCCGTGTGGCCGCTTCTATCAAGCCGGTTCACGCCCTGGTCGCGGCGGTGATGGATGGCGCCGGCGTCCCAGATTTGCTCGTCGGCGGCACCGGCTCGCCGCATTCTCATGCCCTTCGTCCGTCCGAAGCCCGCGCGCTGGGACGCGCTGATGTCGTGTTTTGGATCGGCCCGGAATTTGAAACCTTCCTGCAGAAACCGTTGGACTCCTTGGCGTCCAAGGCCGTGCGCGTTGCGTGGATGGAGCAGTCGGGCGCTCGCCTTTTGCCAGGGCGAACTATCGACGGCGGGAAATCATCCGCGCGCGACGGGCACGTCTGGCTCGATCCCGCGAACGCAATCGTTATGGTGCGCGCCATTGCGCAAACCTTGCGGCGCGCCGATGCGGCGAACGCGGACCTTTATGCGAGCAATGCCGCGAAAACAATTCTCGCTCTGGAAAAGCTGGATGCAGATTTGGAGCGTAGGCTCGCTCCGGTGAGGGCGGTGCCGTTCATTACGTTTCATGATGCGTTACACTATCTTGAAACCCGCTTTCATTTGAACGCTGTCGGGTTTGTCGTCGTTACCCCGGAACAGATGAGCGGCGCCAAGCACGTTGCGGCTCTTACAGCGGAAATTGCGGAGCATCGCCCGGTTTGTATTTTTACCGAACCGTCGTTTGGGCCGGATCTTGTCGAAACGCTCATGGACGGGACGCACTTAAAGCGCGGAACTCTTGACCCCGAAGGAGCCGCATTGCGTCCAGGGCCAACATTCTATTTTGACTTAATGCGCGGTCTCGTTGACAATCTTACTGCTTGCTTGTCTGGAACTGCAGTCCATGAACGCTGAGGCGAACATATTCAGCCTAAAGACCTTACGCCGCTCATGCATATGGGCGGCGATTGCAGCGGTATTGCTGACCGCGCAAATCGGTCTTGCAGTTCACCAACTTGAGCATCGCCTTCACCCTGACATCGCCGCCATCGCGGATGACTGTACGGCGTGTCAGTTTTCTTCAGCGCTGTCTGACGGGCCGCCGGCAAACGCCGTCATCATGCCTATCGGGATTGACCTTGGAACGCTGGCTCCCGGCTCTCACGTATTGCTTGGCCTGCGAAAGTCTCCTGCGGGGTTTCACTCTCGCGCCCCTCCATACACCGTCTCCGTCTAATACATTAATCCTAGCGTTTTCGTGCGGCCTGGCTGTGCGCGTCGCTGTGCAATTCTCAAGTCTACGGAGACTTTCATGTTTCGTTACAAATGCAGCCTATGGGCTGCGCCGATCTCTTTAATTATTAGCAGCGCAACCTTCGCGGCAGATCAGACGAGTGTGCAAATCGATGAGATCATCGTTTCAGCCTCGCCAATAAATCAAAACCGCTTTGATATCGTTCAGGGCACTAGTGTTTTGTCCGGCTCTGATTTAGCTGATGCCTTGAAAGGGTCGCTCGGTGAAACGCTGGCAAAGCAGCCGGGTATAACCTCGACATTTTTCGGCCCATTTTCCAGCCGCCCCATCATTCGGGGGTTCGACGGCGACCGCATTCGCATATTGTTTGACGGCATCGGCAGCATCGACGCGTCGTCGGTCAGCCCCGATCATCAAGTGGGCGGCGACGGGGCGACAGCAGAGCGCATTGAGGTTCTGCGCGGCCCTTCAACTTTGCTTTACGGCTCTTCGGCAGTCGGCGGCGTTGTAAACATTATCGACGGGCGGATTCCGAGTGAGGTTCCCGACAACGGATACGCCGGGTCGGCCACGGCGGGCTATGCGACCAACGCCCGTGAAGGCTTTGTAAACGGTTCGGCCGACATTGCTATCGGCGATAACTTCGTCGTCCACGCCGATGGCGGCTGGCGCAAAAGCCAAGATTATCGAATCAAGGGCTTTGCCAGTGCACCCGGCGAGGATGAACACGATCATGAGGACGAGGAACACGAGGGCGAAGAGGCGCATGAACATGAGCACGAAGAAGAGCAAGTGGAGGGCATCGTAGCCAACTCCGGCGGTGAAACGAGCGATGTTACCGGCGGCTTTTCTTACATCTGGGATCGCGGCCTGTTCGGCGCATCTGTGAGCCGCTTCGACTCCCTTTACGGCAGTCCGGCCCCGCACGGGCATCACCATGAAGAAGAACATGAAGGCGACGAGGAGGAAGAAGAGCATCACGACGAGGAAGGCGAAGCGGTCAGAATTGACCTGAAGCAAACGCGCGTGGACGCCAAAGGTGAACTGACGCAACTAAGTGGGTTTATTTCGGGCGCCAAGGTGCGGTTCTCCTACGCCGACTACGAGCACACCGAACTCGAAGGCGACGAAATCGGCACGGTCTTCTCTAACGAAGGTTGGGAAGGGCGGCTTGAGCTTATCCATGCGCCGCTTGGTGTGCTGACCGGCGCTTTCGGTATGCAGTACCGGGACCGGAAGTTCTCCGCAGTCGGCGAGGAAGCCTTCGTACCGCCGACGGACTCAGACCAACTGGCGGGCTTTCTGGTAGAAGGTGCGGAGATCGGGCCCTGGCGCTTCGAGGGGGGCGCGCGTATTGAGCATACGCGTATTCGTGTGCCCAGCGCCGCTGCCTCCGAGTCCTTCACGACCTATGCACTTTCCGGCGCAGCCTCGTTTGGATTTACTGAAGGCACGCGGGCCGGCGTTTCTGTGGCCTGGACCGAGCGTCCACCCACGGCGGAAGAGCTTTTCTCCAACGGGCCGCATCTGGCTACAAACCAGTTCGAAGTGGGTGACCCGTCGCTCGGTATCGAAGAAGCGGTGTCGGTCGAGGCTAGTCTGCGCCACCGTAGCGGGCCGTTCTCGGGATCGGTTGGCGTCTATGCCACCTGGTACGACAACTACATTTACTCTCTTGCGACCGGTGCGGAAGAGGATGAGTTGCCTATTTTCCAGTATCGAGCATCCGAAGCGAAGTTCACAGGGTTCGAACTGGAAGCCAGTTGGCAAATCCTCGCACGGCAAGACTTTGCGCTTAGCATAGACGGCGTGCTCGACTACGTGCGTGCGACGGACACAGGCTCGGGTCAGCCGTTGCCGCGTATCCCGCCGCTGGAATATCTGCTCGGCGTGGATGCCGCATGGCGCGAGTGGTCAGGCCGCATAGAGATCGAAGGTTCGGTCGGACAAAGCCGTACGGCGCTGCTCGAAACTTCAACCGGGGCCTATACTTTCCTGAATGCGCAGTTAGCGTATCAGCCGGCCGCGTTGGATGGCGTGCGTTTCGTGGTCCAAGGGCAGAACCTGACGGACTCTTCGGCCCGTCCGCACACGTCTTTCATTAAGGACGTCGCGCCGCTTCCGGGTCGGGATGTTCGGTTCTATGTGCAGGCCACGTTCTAACAGTTTCCATGTGAGATAGCTGGTATTGCAGTTTCACAATCCTGTTATTCGGAATCATGGCTCATGCAAAGAATAGTTTATGGGATTGGGGTAGGTGTAGCACTCGTTGCTCCACCTACTCCTCAGGCTGCGGTTTCCAGCGAATATAGGCAGCTGGAGGCTCACGTTCACGGTCAAGCCGAGATCGGTTTCGCGGTTGACGGCGACAGGCTTGTCTCGGAGTTCCGAACGCCGATGTATAGCTTGGTCGGATTTGAGTATGCGCCACAAACAGATACCCAGTGGCAAGACTACAATGGGGCTGTTCGAATACTTGGCGATGCCGTTTCGCTGTTTGAATTCGGCGAAACCGAATGCTCTGTAGAGAAGGCCTCCATCAACGAACCAGAATTCCAGGAAGCCAATCATCCCCACGTGCATGGCGATGAACATCATCATGATGAGCATGCCGATCATCACGACAGCGAAGCGCGTCATCTGGACTTCAGTGTTCAGTACGAATTTGCCTGCGAAAATCTCAATCAACTTGAGTCGATTGAAGTTGGTTTCTTCGAAAAATTCAAAGGCATCGAAAAAATTGAGGCTGTATTTGTTGGAGAGTCGACTCACGTCGCTGAACTGACGCGGTCTCGTGCAATTTTCGATGTTGTAAGGAAATAGGTGAGGCAGATGAGTTCCATTCATCCCTGCAAACCTACCTCGGCTGCCGTTGGTGGAAGCTTGATCTTAAGTTTTATCTTGCTGATCAGCGCACATGTAGCGGCTGTAGCGGCGGAGACTGTTCTTCTGGAATGGGATGATTTGTTGCCCGAAGGCGAACTAGAAAGTTTGATCGAGCAATATGACGATTATGTTGAAGAGCTAGAAAGGCAGTTGATGCAGAGCCGGAATACTTTGTCCGGTTCAGATTTGAACGTGGAAATAGAAGAAGGCAGCTCGTTTGACGTAATGCCTCAACTAGGTACGTTTCGGACCGTCGATGCGCTAAACGGCAAAGATATTCGCATTCCAGGATATGTTGTTCCGTTTGATTTCTCCGAGGAGAATAAATATTCGGAATTCCTGTTCGTGCCATATTTTGGGGCTTGTATTCACGTGCCCCCGCCGCCGCCAAACCAGATTTTATATGTAACGGCAAATGCACCTGTCGCAATAGAAGAGCTTTGGAAACCGTTCTATGTGCAGGGCGTTTTGACAACCCAGAAGAATGTGAATGACCTGGGCAGTGCAGCCTACACGCTTCGGCTGCAGTCTATAGAAGAATATGCCGAATAAATGATCGCGCCGGACCCAAAGGCAGTTGAAATCGCCCGTCTTAAATACAGCTGGCCGACAGGTTCGTATGTGCTCGATCTGACGGAGTTTAATCTTGAAGTCGGCGAGCGGGTGTTGATTGTCGGACCAAGCGGAAGCGGTAAGAGCACGCTGTTGAATCTTATCTGCGGCACAATCAAGCCGAGTTCAGGCACCCTGAACGTATTGGGTCAGAGTCTGGTAACCATGGGCGAAGCCCAGAGGGATCAATTCCGGGCAGCTCATTTGGGGGTGATTTTCCAGACTCTGAATGTGTTGCCGTATTTGTCGGCGCTGGACAACGTCGCGCTTGCGTGCCGCTTTTCTAAGTTTCGTGCCGATATGGCTGCAAAGGGTCACGGCAATGTCAACGACGCGGCCTGTCATATCCTGGAACGGCTTTTTATCGACGGAGAGTTGTTGCATCGTCCCGCGCGCTTCTTGAGCGTCGGTCAGCAGCAGCGCGTGGCTGTCGCGAGGGCCCTTGTCGGCATGCCGCAATTGATTGTCGCCGATGAGCCTTCTTCAGCACTCGATGCAGACACGCGAGAAGAGTTCATGAGGTTGATCATGGAGGAATCTGAGAAAAGTCGGACCAGTATGATTTTTGCGAGTCACGACCCGATGCTTGCCAATTATTTCGACCGCGTCGTCGATTTAACCTCTTTGAACCAAGTAGAAGACGTTTCTGGCCGCCTGGAAAAATTAACATAAAAACAGGACTGGCCATTTTAAATCTGGCTTTCCGCAGCGTAATGGACAGGCAGTTGACAGCGTGCCTAACAATTTTTGCTGTAGCTCTGAGCGTCACTTTGTTTTTGGGAGTTGAGAAAATCCAGGCTGGTGCGCGCTCCAGCTTTGAGCGAACCATAACGGGAACCGACCTTATCGTTGGTGCGCGAAGCGGGCCGCTTAATCTATTGCTCTATTCTGTCTTTCATATCGGCGATGCAACCAACAACATCACTTGGCAAAGTTATCAGGACATAGCTGCGCGTCCCGAAGTTGAATGGACCATACCGATTTCATTGGGAGATTCTCATCGGGGCTTTCGCGTTGTTGGGACATCTGACGATCTTTTCAGCCGTTATCGCTATGGAAAAGACTCGCGCCTAACATTTGCATCGGGCCGAGCATTTGAAGATCTTTTTGATGTGGTAATCGGCGCAAGCGTCGAGAAAGATCTAAAATATAAGATCGGCGAAGAAATAGTACTTTCGCATGGCTTGGGGTCTGTAAGCTTTTCCCATCACACCGACAAACCTTTCAGAATAGCGGGAGTTCTTGCGCCGACCGGAACGCCGCTAGATCGGACCGTCATAGTTAGCCTGGAAGCGATAAAAGCGATTCACGTCGGTTGGGAAAGCGGTGCGCCAACACCGCTGGCGCGAATGGTCAATGCCGATCGAGTCCGAAAGATGAATCTCGAACCTGATCAAATCACGGCCTTCTATATGGGGCTTCGATCTAAAATTGCGATCCTTGGCTTTCAGCGCGCGATTAACACCTATCGGCCTGAACCTCTCCAAGCTGTTATGCCCGGCGTGGGGCTTGGTCAGCTCTGGAGTGTCGTGACGATTGTTGAAAGAACCCTATCATCAGTATCCGCATTCGTGATTTTTATCGGCTTGCTGACAATACTGACTAGTATTCTAACCAGCCTTAGTGCGCGGAGCCGTGAGATGGCGATACTGCGAACAATCGGTGCAAGACCCTGGCAAATTTCAACTTTGCTGATTGCTGAATCCGGGTTGCTAGCCCTTATGGGGACTGTACTGGCTATAGTCCTCCTGTACTGCGGTATTGCTATAGCCACCCCTATTATTGGGGATGAGTATGGTGTGACCCTAGACGACTTGAAGCCCAATCTTTCGGATTTGTATGTGGTTTTCGTTGTGCCGGTATCTTCATGCCTACTAGGTGTTATTCCTGCGTGGTTGGCATTCCGTAAGACTTTAGCGTCCGGATTGGTTTTGCGCGCTTGAATGGTTTAAGCGCGGGAATTTATGAAGCGGGCGGTACGGTGTGAGAACAGACTTATCGTACTCTTTGTCCGCCGCGCACTACCCCATCGTGCTGTTTGCTCATTAACCGGAAGATTCTACCGAACCGAGAGATGGTAAGAGCGTGCTCTGGTCCTTCGCCTACGGCGCGGTAGCGGCGCGCAAATTCATCCGCACTTACGTCTTCCGGCATGTGGCATAGGGCGTTGAAGTCTTTGCGCGTGCGGGAAGTGCCGGTCCACGCCTCCGAAATTGTGGGCAACGGCACATCAACATTGGCGAGGTGCGGGGCAGTTCGTGCGAGCAAATTCTGCAACGCAGCGAAAGTGGCGGTGTCGAGCGCCAAACGGTCCCAGTCCTCGGGGACGGCAAATGTATCCACTGCGACGATGGCGCCGCTATCCACCTTTGGGGCCATCTCGTGCAGAGTGACACCGAAATGCTCAGCCCCATCATAGAGCGCAAAGACAGAGGGAAAAATGCCGGGGTAGGCCGGTGGGCCCGGATGGAAATTATACGCAGGGCCAGGCAGTCGGCCGAGGACATCGGCGGGGACGATGATGTCCGAGCCAAGGGAGACTAGACGGGTGGCCTCGGGCTGGCGGATGACGGCCTGTCTCAGCTCGTCAGCGGACCAGGCAAACTCGATGCGGAGGTCCGGGACCGCAGCTTGGAGTGGCTGGGCGAGTATCTCGGCAAATTCTCGCTGGGTTATGAGGATGAGACGGTGCACGAATGGTCCTTATTTGAAGCGCCTTAAGGGCTTTGGGCGGTGCCAAAGCGAATTGCCCCCTTGAATCTTCATAGCACAGGCCCTATTACACCGGCGTAAACAGGACTGTTTTAGTCCTGAATTGGGGACATGAGGCGCGAGGGGTCGTGCCTGAAGATGGATAATGTTTAAAGTCAATAAGTTAACAGATTACGCCACGGTCGTTTTGATCGAGATCGCGAGGAGCCACGTGGTGCGCTCCAGCCAGCAGATCGCCGAGCAGACCGGTATTCCGATTCCGACGGTGGCCAAGCTCATGAAGGGCCTCAATAAAGCGGGCCTTGTGGCCTCGCGACGCGGCGCCGGGGGGGGCTATTTTCTCGGTCGTGCAGCAGTCGGAATTACGCTGGCCGATGTGATCCAGGCGGTTGAGGGGCCAATAGCCCTGACTGCATGTGCCGATACATCAGATGAACAGTGCAGCATCGAGTCCGTATGTCCGGTCCAAGGAAAATGGAACCGGGCGAATACCGCCGTGCGGTTAGCTCTTTCAGAGGTAACGCTGGCGGATATGGTTGAAGACGTTTCCGCGTTTGGAGTAGCCGTGCCTTCGGCCCGTCCGAACGAGGCAACGGCGAAGTAAGGAAACGTTATGGCCGCGACCAAAGAAACAACAGCCGCCGTTCGTGATGTAGAGCAGTACAAGTACGGCTTCATCACAGATATTGAATCGGACAAAGCCCCTAAGGGACTTAGCGAAGACACCGTACGCTTTATTTCGGCGAAAAAGAACGAACCGGAATGGATGACCGAGTGGCGTCTGAAGGCTTACCGCTACTGGATTGAGTTGGGTGATGAAGAGCCGACTTGGGCGAAACTTCACTATCCGAAGATCGACTATCAGGATGCCTATTACTACTCCGCGCCCAAGAATATGCCCAAGCTGGAAAGCCTGGATGAAGTCGATCCCAAGCTGCTCGAAACATACAAGAAGCTCGGAATTCCGCTGAAGGAACAGGAAATTCTGGCGGGTGTTGCGGTGGACGCCGTGTTCGACAGTGTCTCGGTCGCGACCACCTATAAAAAGAAGCTGGAAGAGTTGGGCGTTATTTTCTGTCCGATTTCCGAGGCGATTCAAAAGTGTCCCGAACTGGTCCAGAAGTATTTGGGCTCGGTGGTGCCGTACAGCGATAACTTTTTTGCAACGCTCAATAGCGCGGTCTTCACCGATGGCTCGTTTGTCTACATCCCCAAGGGGCTGCGTTGCCCTATGGAATTGTCCACGTATTTTCGCATCAACGAGCAGAATACCGGGCAGTTTGAACGCACTCTGATCATCGCCGACGAAGGGTCATACGTCAGCTACCTCGAGGGCTGTACCGCGCCTCAGCGCGATGAAAACCAATTGCATGCTGCTGTGGTGGAGTTGATCGCGCTTGATGATGCCGAGATCAAATATTCAACAGTGCAGAACTGGTACCCTGGTGACGAAAACGGCAAGGGCGGCATTTACAACTTCGTGACCAAGCGCGGGGCTTGCCGCGGCCGCAATTCCAAAATCATGTGGACACAGGTGGAAACGGGCTCGGCGATCACCTGGAAGTATCCCAGTTGTATTTTGCAGGGTGAAGGCTCTATCGGTGAATTCTATTCGGTCGCCATCACCAACAATTACCAGCAGGCCGATACTGGCACCAAGATGATCCATCTGGGGAAAAACACACGTTCCAAAATTATTTCCAAAGGTATTTCGGCCGGACACGCCGACAACACGTACCGAGGGCTGGTACGCGTTGGCCCTAAAGCGGACGGCGCGCGGAATTACACCCAGTGCGACAGTTTGCTGATCGGGGACACCTGCGGTGCCCATACCGTGCCGTATGTCGAAACGAGCAATCCTTCGGCAACGACGGAACACGAGGCGACCACCTCGAAGATCAGTGAAGATCAGCTGTTCTATTGCTTGCAGCGCGGCATGACGCAAGAAGAGGCCGTGTCGCTGATCGTTAACGGTTTCTGTAAAGAGGTTCTACAGACCTTGCCCATGGAGTTTGCCGTGGAAGCGCAGAAACTTGTCGGAATTAGTTTGGAAGGCAGTGTGGGCTAAAGCTCGCAGTGAAGGATCGTTCTATGGCGTTACTCGAAATTAAAAACTTACATGCGTCCGTTGCCGGTAAGGAAATTCTTAAAGGCATCACCCTCAGCCTCGATGGCGGCGAAGTGCATGCCATTATGGGACCGAACGGGACCGGCAAGAGCACGCTGTCTAACGTTATCGCCGGCCGTGAAGGATATGAAGTTACGGCGGGTGAG
>JAUIGX010000200.1 GCA_030432435.1 Alphaproteobacteria bacterium | reverse complement strand
CCGGCCGACATGGCGATCACGCCTTTCTTCTTCTGTGCGTCGGTAAGGGTCGTGAGCTTTGAAATTGCACCGCGGGCTTTGAAGGCCCCTGTGTGTTGCATGTTCTCGTATTTGACAAAGGTCTCGGCGCCGGTCAGCTGAGAGAGAGCGGGGCGCTGAATCGTTGGCGTAACGATAAACTGGCCCTTGGTGCGTTCGCGGGCCGCGCGCACGGTGGAGGCGTCAAGGGCGGAAGACGGTGTAAAGGACATGTCGGCAGTCCAATCCTAATGAGATGAGCAAGTAACTAGCAGCGGTATCCCGATTCTTATTTAAGAATCGGGCGCCTAATTCGTTTGCTCATGATCTGCCGTATCATGGGTGCTGCATATCAGGTCGGCTATGTAACCGCAAGCAAACCGCCGGAAAGCGGCCGGTGGCATGGTGCCGCGCGGCAGAGTTGGTAGTTTAAAGACGGGGCTTAAAGATGAAATTATTAATATAAGCCGGAGTCTTTATGGCGCTGCGGTTAGCGGCTTCGTCAAACTCTGCAAACGGCCTTAAGACGTTATCCCGAAAGAAAAAAGCATCCATATTCATGTCGGTCAGTTGCTGCACGGATGTGGCAACGGACTCGCCTGTATGCTGCTCTTCAATCTCGACCTGCAACACCGGGCGTTCGCGCATAATGGTTTCTCTGGCGCCGGTCAGTACGGCACGTTCGAAGCCTTCTACGTCGATCTTGATAAACCCGACATTGCTGAATCCGTATGAGTCGAGCGTGCGTTGAGGCACATTTACGGCGCGCGCGCCCTCATTGCGTTTGCGCGGATTCAGGGACGCTGTCTGATTTGAGAACCCGCCACGGTACATAGGCACAATCAATTCGGCAGTGCCGGTTGCATCTGACAGCGCGACCTGATGAGCAACAACGTTCGCCGGCAATGCGCGTTTCAAGATGTGATAGATTTTCGGATTGGGCTCGAAGGCTTCCACGCTTTGGCAAATTCGGCTCAGCAAATGTGTGTAAACGCCCTTGTTGGCGCCGATATCGATAGCGATGCGATTACCGTCCACCAGTTGCGGTAATAATTTTAGTTCGGCTTCGCCTTTGCGCAGGTGTTTGCGAATCAATCGCCACATATAAAGTCGCGCCGGAAAAAACGTATATTTGACACGTTCTTCCAATGTGTAGGGCGGCGTCCACGAGGGGTCTGGAGTATTCATGCGATGGTTCCTGGTTGTGCGAGCATCGCCGATAAGGCGCGGGCAGTGGTGGGCTTTGGCGCATAGTGTTCGATGGCCCAGGCTCGTCCCCGAGCGGCGATCTCACCCCATTCTTTTTCGCGGTCCATAATTTCAGTCACGGAGTCTTCGATATTGTCGAGCGTGATGGGTGCGTAGTGTTCCCAGGCTCTTGGCATTTCGGGCAGCGCAAAACCATATTTTTCAAAATCCAGGTGTACCGTAAGGCATTCGCTGGCAAAGGACTCCCACAATCGAAAGCTGTCCCAGCGCTGCACAAATGCGGGTGCATCAAGGCGCGTGAAGTCATGTAATTCAGCTAGCTGAGGATCGTTTTTTTTGAACCATGGATTCTCGGCAATGGGTGCGTAGAAGTCTCCGCCATAGGCCAGGCAGATCGTTGATCCCAGCATCTGATCAACATAAGGCCCGGCGGTATAAATCTCTCGGTCAACGGGCATGTGTTTTTCAAGGCGGGGCACAAAGCTCATATCAAGCAGGGCGCGCACACTTTGACTGAGCGTCGCGCGAAAATTGCGAAGGGCTTTGCGTTTGCGCGTATTGAACGCCGGTCTGCTTTTCGTGGCCTCAATAAGTCCCTTGCTGATCCCGAAGGCTATGGGCTGCCGTGTACCGCCTTTGTGAGCGTAGCGGTTGTCGTGAGTTGTAAACAATAGGTGCTCGTCTGGAATACGGCAGAATACGCCAATGTCACTTTGATTGAGGTAGGCGAGCCGCCCATCTCCGGTGCCGTCGAAAGGTATAAAGGCATTGGTGTGAGATATATCGATAATATAGCCGGAAAGCCCCGCATAAGGAGGGGCAAGGTAGGGTGTCAGGTCAACGTTTTTTAACGGCATGGAAGCGGGGCGAGAGGTGACTTCTGCCGTGCTCACCTTAACCGGAATGCCGAGGTCCAGAAGGCCTTCAATCAAGCACCCGGCGTTATGTGTAAGCGGCCCGCCGACGGCGTGGATATAAACGGATTTAGAGAACGCCGCGCGAAGTTCGTTATCGGTATAGGTCATGCAGCAGGCGGTTCTCTGGCTATCGTGTGAAAGTTTCGTGCATCCTAGGCGGGCTCATGCCTTCCGTCCATTAAACCATCTTGCGCCGGCGCGCGCTCTCTTGCACCATCGCGTACGGCTTATATAGATCGGGCGGGGGGCCCGGCATGGCTCAAGTTCATTTCACCTCGCATCTGAGGAGCGTCGCTCCACGCGAATCCGTGCAAGCCGGAGGCGGCACGGTGGGTGCGGCTTTGGCGGACGTGTTTGCGCGCTATCCGGCCGTAAAAGGGTATATTTTGGATGATCAGGATCGCCTGCGGACTCACATCGCCGTTTTTGTGGACGGCGCGCACCTACGCCGAGACATTTTAGACCATCCACTTAAGTCCGATAGCGAAATTTATGTTCTGCAAGCCCTTTCGGGCGGTTAAGCAAAGGAGAACGTTATGGCGTCTGTGCTTCATGTCGCGACCCGCAAAGGACTGTTCACGTATGAACGTAGTGGCAGCGATTGGTGCCATGCATCAACGGCCTTTCTTGGGCATCCCGTGACGATGATGTTATCGTCGCCGGACACGAAAACCGTATTTGCGGCGCTGAACCTAGGTCACTTTGGCGTTAAGCTTCACAGGTCCGCGGACGGCGGCAAGTCTTGGACAGAACTTACCCCGCCGCAGTTTCCGAAGGTAGAAGGCGGCGAAAAAGACGACAAGGCCCCTGCGGTTTCCCAAATTTGGTCATTGGAATGGGCCGATCCGCAAAATCCGAAGGCATTGTGGTGCGGCGCCGCTCCGGCCGGTTTGTTTTACTCGCCTGATCTTGGCGAGACCTGGACGCTCAATGATGCTCTTTGGACAATGCCGGAACGGGAGCGCTGGATGGGTGGCGGCACGGTCGATACGGCTATGCATGCCATCTGTGTCGATCCACGCCGAACCGATCGTATTGCTGTGGCTGTTTCTTGCGGGGGCGTATCGCTCACCGAGGACGGCGGCAAGACGTGGAGTGTGGCTGGCCATGGCATGCGCAGCGATTACACACCGCCCGACCAGGAAGAAGACCCCGTAGTCCAGGATGTGCACATGATGGTGCAGAGCCCAACGTCACCGAACACGTACTGGGTGCAACATCACAATGGAATTTTCCGATGTACCAATGATTTGCAGTCTTGGCACGAAATTACCAACGCGCCTGTGTCTGTATTCGGTTTTCCGGTTGTTGTTCACCCGAAAGATGCCGACACAGCGTGGTTTGTACCAGCCGAGAAAGACGAAGCGCGCTTTCCCGTGGACGGTAAGGTGGTGGTCCAGCGCACCCGTGACGGCGGCAAGACCTGGGATGTTTTGACAAAGGGCCTGCCTCAGGAAAATGCATTTGATTTGGTTTATCGCCATGGTTTGGCGATTGATGAGACTGGCGACCGTCTGGCGATGGGTTCGACCACCGGAGCCGTTTGGACATCGGATAACGGCGGCGACGATTGGTCCTTGCTTTCGGCCCATTTGCCGCCCGTCTATGCGGTGCGATTCGCCTAACGAATTTAGTCGATTACGCGGCTTTGCGGGGAGAGTGCCGCCGTACTACCATCACTGCCGCAGACTATGCGACCTGGGGAGGTTTCTATGAAAAATGTATTGGCTCTCTTGCCATGGTGCTGGCGCTCGCTTCAGCAGAGGCGGCGAACGCCGCGACGGTGCTGATCACGGGAGCGAATAGAGGGCTCGGTTTGGAGTTTGCCCGTTTGTACGCCAACCGGGGCTGGGATGTCATTGCCACGTGCCGCACTCCGGCAGAAGCTGAAGACTTGGACGCGCTTAAGGTGCAGCACCCAAAAGTGATGATTGAAGAATTGGATGTTACCGACCAGTCGGAAATCGATGGCCTTGCAGCCAAATACAAGGATCATCCCATCGACCTTCTCATTAATAACGCTGGAATTTTAGGGGAGCTCGGCGACCAGTCGCTGGGGTCTTTCGATCACGAGGAATTTAAGCGTGTCATGGATACAAATGTCTATGGTGCCTTGGCCGTTACTCAAGCTTTCAAAGATAATGTGATCGCCAGCGAGCATAAGAAGATTGTTGCGATGACCAGTGTTGCCGGTTCGTTGGTCGGGCCGTGGCAGAATATCGGCGGACTTTACTATTACCGCGCCAGCAAATCCGCGCTGAACAATGTGATGCGGGCCGTTGGTATAGATTTAAAAAAGCATGGCGTCGTTGTTGGCCTCGTCGCGCCTGGGGCTGCCGGCACGGACATGCTGCGAGACGATTTTAAATACAAAGGACCAATGGTTGCGCCGGCTGAGAGCGTGGCGGGCATGGTCAAGGCGATTGATGGGTTTACACAGGAAAACGCCAGTCATCCGATCAATTACGATGGCGAGGCTTTGGACTGGTAAGGCAATTTCACTAATTTTTAGTCATTCAAGGGAGTTCCTATGCGACATATTCTGACGGCCCTTTTCTTCAGTGCTGGCATGCTTGGCGCTCAAGTGGCGGAAGCAGCGACCGTACTTATCACAGGCTCAAATCGCGGACTCGGTTTCGAATTTGCCAAACAGTATGCCGAGGCCGGGTGGGACGTTATCGCTACTTGCCGTTCGCCCGATCAGGCTGATGAGCTGAAAGCTCTGGCGGCCAAGCATAAAAATATATCGATCGAACGTCTTGACGTGGTTGACGAGGGTGAGATCGAAGCGCTGGCAGTAAAGTACAAAGGTAAGCCCATCGACGTTCTTATCAACAACGCGGGCATTCTGGGCGATGTTCCGAAGCAAACCTTCGGCAGCGTCGATCGCGCAAACTTTGATCGCATTATGGACGTAAACGTATACGGCGCCATTGCGGTAACTGAAGCTTTTCGTGACAACGTTGTCGCCAGTGACGAGAAGAAAATAGTGGCTCTCACAAGTTTGATGGGGTCCATCGCCGCGACAGGGCCAAGCCATACGTTTTACCGCGCCAGCAAGGCTGCTCTCGGTATGAGTATGCGCGTTATTAACGGCCATTTGCGCCGCGACGGTGTGGTTGTCGGGGTTATCGCGCCGTGCGTTGCCGAGACCGACATGCTGAAGGAGTTCGGATACGAAGGTCCGATGACGGTGTCGGCAGAGACCGCAGTGAGCGGAATGCGAGATGTCATCGCGAATTTAACTCAAGAAACCAGTGCAAAGCCGATCAATTGCGATGGTAAACCGTTCGAGTGGTGAGGTCTGTGAATTTGTACAAAGGGCCGCCGCGAGCGGCCCTTTGCTTTTGAGGAGAAGTTTATGAGAGATCTCATTGTGGCTGCCATATGTGTGATGGGTCTTGTTGCGTCAGGTGCCGCGCAGGCGGCTACCGTGCTGGTGACGGGTTCAAATCGCGGCCTGGGCTATGAATTCGCCAGGCAATACGCAGAGCAAGGCTGGAGCGTAATCGCGACGGCGCGCAATCCAGAGCGTGCGGTTGCGTTAAACGAACTCGCTGCGCGCCATTCCAATATTACGATTGAGAAGCTGGATGTGCTCGATTTTGAAGAGATCGCTACGCTTGCGCGGAAGTACACGGGCACTCCAATAGATGTTTTGATCAATAATGCAGGCGTTCTTGGTGATCTGGATGGGCAGACCCTTGGAACATTCGACTACGAGAATTTTCAGCAGGTCATGGGTGTGAATGTCTTTGGTGTTCTCGCCGTTTCGGAAGCGTTCCGTGAGCACGTTGCTACCAGCCAACAAAAGAAAATAATCGGCATTACCTCCGGCGCAGGCGTGATTTCCCGTGGCGGCGGCGGTGGAAATTTACATTTCTACCGAACGAGTAAGGTTGCCCTTAACATGGGCCTGAAGGGGCTCGCCTCCGATCTTAAGGATCGCGGCGTTGTGGTGGGCATTGTCGCGCCCGGCACGGCGGATACAGGTATGCGCCGAGAACTCGTGGGCGAGCGTGCGGCTCAGGATCAAGACCCGGCCGACGCCGTGGCCGGGATGAT
The DNA here is from genome assembly GCA_030432435.1 of Alphaproteobacteria bacterium. GTDB lineage: Bacteria > Pseudomonadota > Alphaproteobacteria > Rhodospirillales > Rhodospirillaceae > UBA11612. Next base: position 173 of record JAUIGX010000200.1, on the reverse strand, counting down.
GAACGTCATCGCCATGCTGACCCAAGCCAACAGCAATCAGCCCTATAACTACGATGGAAAGCCAATGCCTTGGTAACTGGCTTGCCGTTTGCGTGTTACCGTTTTCTCGTTTCTGCGAACCCCAGGCTACCCTAGTATTTGCGCCATTGATTTATGGGGGGCCACTATGAAGC
>JAUIGX010000005.1 GCA_030432435.1 Alphaproteobacteria bacterium | reverse complement strand
CCTGGCAGAAGAGACCTTTACGCGCGCCACTTCAGCTGATGCCAAGGACGCTGAGGCGTGGGCCGGTCTTGCCCGAATCGAGCAGCAACGGGGTAATCTCAAGGCCGCCCTTAAACATGCCGAACAGGCCTGTTCCATCGCGCCGAATATGATTTCGTGCACCGCCGCTTTAGAGGACATTCGCGACGCCCTGGATGCTGAGGCTAAGGCCTAAAGGCTGAAGCGGCGGTTTCCCGCGCCATGTTCTGTTGAGCGCCTTTGCGGGTTCAGCATACGAAAACCCTCTAAGTCGTTGTCCGTACGGGAATATTCGTCTAATACTTGATGAGGGTCGTTTCGGTGGAAATCCTCGGGGAGGATTTCGGACGGCCCCAACAGGACCTTTATCAAGGACCTTATCGTGGACGCCTCATTTCTGACCGGCTCAAATGCGACCTACATCGCAGAGCTTTACGCCGCTTACCTAAAAAATCCCAACGCCGTGGATGCCAGTTGGGCGTCCTTCTTCCGTGATCTAGACGAAGACGAAGCGGCCTTGATGAAGAGCTTGGAGGGGGCCAGCTGGGCGCCGTCCGATGCCGGAATTATTGGTGTCGCCGATACGGAGGCACTGCCTGCCAAGGGTGCTAAAACCAATGGAAAAGCTCCTGCCGCAGACGCTGCGCCGTCCGGTGTGTCCGGGCAGGCGGAAGCCTCGATTCATGCCCTGCAGCTGATTCGCGCGTACCGGGCTCGCGGTCATCAGGTCGCCAATCTCGACCCTCTGAGCCTGCAAAAATACGAAAGCCATCCTGAGTTAGATTACAAAACTCATGGGTTTACGGATGCCGATCTCGATAAGGAGATCAGGCTTGCCGGGGTGCTGGGTCTGGAAAAAGCGACGCTGCGCGAGATCATCGCGGCGCTCAAAGAGACCTATTGCGGCACCATCGGTGTTGAATTCACTCATGTTCAAGACCCTGCGCAAAAAGCGTGGCTGCAAAAGCGCATCGAGACTGATCGCTTAACACCGCGGTTTTCTACCGACGGCAAGAAAGCGATTCTCGAGCGGCTCACGGAAGCTGAGGGGTTCGAGAAATTTCTCGGCATCAAATACACCGGCACCAAGCGCTTCGGTCTTGATGGTGGTGAAGCCGCCGTTCCGGCGCTCGAACAGATTGTTAAGCGCGGCGGGCAACTCGGTCTGCAGCAAATCGTTGTCGGCATGGCCCACCGGGGCCGGCTTAACGTGCTGGTCAACGTCATGCACAAGCCGTTCTCGGCTTTGTTCTCCGAATTCCAGGGCAATTCACCGAATCCGGATGACGTCGAAGGCTCCGGCGATGTGAAATACCATTTGGGTACGTCTGCCGACCGTGAGTTCGACGGCAATACGGTTCATCTATCGCTCACGGCCAACCCCTCCCACTTGGAGGTTGTTGATCCGGTGGTGCTGGGCAAAGTACGCGCCAAGCAGCAGCAACTAAATGATGTCGACCGTAAGCAGGTCATGGGCCTGCTCATCCATGGTGATGCCGCGTTTGCAGGTCAGGGTATTATTGCCGAGTGTTTCGGGTTCTCGCAGATTGACGGCTACACCACCGGAGGCACGCTGCATTTTGTTATCAATAATCAAATCGGCTTTACCACCACGCCCAATTACAGCCGCTCGGGTCTGTACTGTACGGACGTAGCGAAAATGGTCGAAGCGCCGATCTTCCATTGCAACGGCGATGATCCCGAAGCTGTGGTACATTGTGCGCGCATTGCCATCGAATTCCGCCAGGAGTTCGGCGTGGACGTGGTGGTGGACATGGTCTGCTATCGCCGTTTCGGTCACAACGAGGGCGACGAGCCCAAGTTTACCCAGCCGCTGATGTATAAGCAGATCGAAAAACAGCCCACCGCTCGCACGATCTATGCATCGCGCCTTGTCGAGGAAGGTCTTTATTCTCAGGAAGAGGCCGACCTGATGATGAGCAAGTTTATGCATATGATGGAGGTGGATTTCGAATCCGCATCCAGCTTCAAGCCGAACAAAGCCGATTGGCTGGAAGGTCAGTGGAAGGGCATCGCCCAGATGGGCGAAGAGGAAGAGTTTCGCGACGATAAAACCGGCGCACCGCTCGATTTGCTCAAGGAAGTCGGTGCGGGCATTTGCACTGTGCCCGAAGGCTGGTCGGTCAATGCTAAGATCACACGCCAGCTCAAGGCTAAGAAAAAAGCCATCGATAGCGGCAAGGACATCGATTGGTCCACCGCCGAAGCTTTGGCCTTTGGCACTCTTGCCGTCGAAGGCACGCCTGTGCGCCTTTCGGGTCAGGATTGCGGCCGAGGTACCTTCTCTCAGCGTCATTCGGTGCTGGTCGATCAACACACCGAGGAGCGTTATGTTTTCCTCAACAATATCCGCCCGGACAGTCAGGCCCGGTTTGAGGTGATCGACAGTCCGTTGTCGGAACTTTCAATTGTTGGCTTTGAGTACGGCTTCAGCCTTGCCGAGCCGAACGCATTGGTGTTGTGGGAGGCGCAGTTCGGCGACTTCTCCAACGGCGCGCAGATGATCATCGATCAGTTCATCAATTCCGGTGAAAGCAAGTGGCTGCGTTTGTGCGGTTTGGTTTTGCTTCTGCCTCACGGCTTCGAAGGTCAGGGGCCCGAGCATTCTTCCGCGCGAATGGAGCGTTATCTGCAATTATCCGCGCAAGACAACTGGCAGGTCTGCAATATCACCACGCCCGCGAATTATTATCACGCCCTGCGCCGGCAAATGCGCCGGAACTTCCGCAAACCACTGGTGATCATGACGCCAAAGTCGCTGTTGCGTCACAAGAAGTGCATTTCCACGTTGGAGGAAATGTCCGAGAACACCAGTTTTATGCGGGTGTACGGCGAGACCGAAAAAATCGCCAAACCCGATAAGGTGCGCCGCATCGTCTGCTGCTCGGGCAAGATCTATTACGACCTTCTGGCCATGCGCGAAGAAAAAGAAATTGATGATGTCGCCATCATCCGGGTTGAACAATTGTATCCGTGGCCGAAGGAAACGCTCGCGCGCGAATTCGCAAAATACAAGAACGCCGAAGTGATCTGGTGTCAGGAAGAGCCGGCCAATATGGGCTCGTGGACGTTTGTTGACCGTCGTCTGGAGTACGTTCTGGAAGACCTAAACATTAAGGCGAAGCGACCGGTATATGTCGGCCGTCAACCCGCCGCCTCGCCGGCGACCGGCTTGATGAAAAACCACATCCGCGAACAAAACCAAATCTGCGATTGGGCGCTGACGGCCCCGGCCGCGGAAATCCCGCAACCCTTCCGCCGTATTTCCAAGATTGGAAAGCTGGCGGCTGAATAATATGGTCCCTGGTGATCGCCAAGTGGCCATAGAACCAGCGTGAATTGAGGACGCAATGTCGACCGAAATCAAAGTGCCCACCCTAGGGGAATCCGTAACCGAAGCCACTGTCGCGAAGTGGTTCAAGAAGGTGGGTGATGATGTTGCCCAGGACGAGCCGGTCGTGGAGCTTGAAACCGATAAAGTGACCGTGGAAGTGCGCGCCGAGAACGCCGGCACCTTGGGCGAAATTATCGCCGAGGAAGGCGCGGAAGTTGAAGTGGGCGCAGTGCTGGGCACGATTGGCGCTGGGAGCGGCAAGGAGTCCGAAAAGAAAAAAGAGCCTGAGAAAAAGGCCGACTCTAAGCCGCCCGAGAAGAAAGAAGAGACTAAAGAAGACAAAAAGGAAGCGAAGAAAGAGGACGAGAAGCCCGCGCCTAAGAAAGCGGACGAGAAAAAGCCCGAACCGGCAAAGTCGTCAATCGCCTCCGATTATCCCTTAGCGCCCTCCGTTCGCCATTTGGTCGATGAGCACGGTCTTGATCCCAATGCCATTCCGGCCACAGGCAAGAACGGCCGTTTGGTGAAAGCCGATGTGCTGGCATATATGGCGACCGGCCCCGACCGCGCGACGAAGGCTCAAGTGCCCGACCGCGGTCCCGCTGAAGAGCGCGTAAAGATGACGCGTCTTCGTAAACGCATCGCCGAGCGTTTGAAAGAAGCGCAAAACACCGCGGCCATGCTCACTACCTTCAACGAGGTGGATATGTCTGCGGTTATGAGTATGCGCAGCACATATAAGGCCGCGTTCGAAAAGAAACACGGCGTGAAGATGGGCTTCATGTCCTTTTTCGCCAAAGCGTGTGTTGCCGCGCTCAAAGACCTTCCGGCGGTCAACGCCGAGATTCAAGACGGCGAGCTGGTTTACAAAAATTACTACGACATCGGCGTCGCCGTAGGGACGCCGCAGGGCCTCGTCGTTCCGGTGGTGCGCGATTGCGATGCGAAATCTTTTGCCGAAATCGAAGCCGAGATTTCCGGCCTCGGTCGCCGCGCGCGCGATGGCAAGCTGACCATGGAAGACATGACCGGCGGTACGTTCACCATCACCAATGGCGGTATCTACGGCTCTATGCTGTCCACACCAATTCTGAACGCCCCGCAGTCGGGCATTCTTGGCATGCACAATATCAAGCAGCGTGCTGTGGTGCTGGAGGACGGTTCGATCGTTGCAAAACCGATGATGTATCTGGCTCTGTCTTATGATCACCGCATTGTCGATGGCCGCGAAGCGGTCACCTTCCTCGTGCGCGTAAAAGAGTGCATCGAAGATCCGGGCCGTCTATTGATCGAGACCTAAACCATAAGCAAGAGGCCACCATGCTTTTGACGGGCGGTTGTTTTTGCGGCCAAATCCGCTATGAAATCACCGCGCCGCTTGTCGGTGCGCGCAGTTGCCACTGCTCAAAATGCCGGAAAGTTTTTAGCGGCGCTGGGTCGGCCTACGCAGAAGTTCAGCCGGGCTCGTTTGCATGGACGAGCGGCGGTGAGAAGCTTACTGAGTACTCAACAATGCCTGGTTGGGCTCTTGGTTTTTGCGGCACCTGCGGTTCATCGCTTTGCGGTCTTCACGATGGGTCCGTGCACGGCGTAACGCTCGGCAGTGTTGATGGCGACCCGGGTGTTCAAATTGGCATGCATTTATTCGTGGGATCGAAGGCTCCCTGGGATCATATAGGGGGCGATGCCCCGCAATATTCAGAATATCCGCCCGTGGATTAAACTGCGGCACTGTGTAAGGAAAATATCTTATGGCTGATACTTTTGACGTCATTGTGATCGGCGGCGGACCCGGCGGTTACGTCTGTGCTCTGCGCGCGGCGCAGCTCGGGCTAAAGGCGGCCTGTGTGGAAAGCCGCGGCGCTCTTGGCGGCACCTGCACCAATGTCGGATGTATTCCGTCGAAGGCGTTGTTGCAGTCCTCGCATTTGTTTGACGAAGCCAATCATGCTTTTGCCGATCACGGTATCAAAGTTGGTAAGGTCGAGATGGACCTGTCCACCATGCTTGCACGCAAGGATCAGGTGGTGGACCAAAACCGCCAGGGCATCGAGTTCTTGCTGAAGAAAAACAAGGTCACCTACATCAAGGGCTTCGGTAAAGTCACCAAGGCCAAAACCGGCGCTCACGAAGTCTCCGTGAAAGACGACAAGGGCAAGACAACAGCCTATACCGCCAAGTATGTGGTTATTGCCACCGGGTCCGAGGTCACGCCGCTAAAGGGCGTTGAGGTTGACGAAAAACAAATCGTCTCGTCCACCGGCGCGCTGACGCTGGATAAAGTGCCTAAGTCGATGGTCGTCATCGGCGCAGGCGTTATTGGTCTTGAAATGGGCTCGGTTTGGCGCCGCCTGGGCGCCGATGTCACCGTAGTCGAATTCCTCGATTTTATTCTCCCACCCATGGACGGCGAAGTGCGCAAGCAAATGCAGCGCATCCTGGAAAAGCAGGGCCTTAAATTCAAGCTGGGCCATAAGGTCACCGAAGCCAAAGCCGGCAAAGACGGCGTGTCGCTTAAAGTCGAACCCGCCAAAGGCGGTGCGGCCGAAACGATCAAAGCCGATGTCGTTCTGGTGGCCATTGGCCGCCGCCCCTATATCGACGGGCTGGGATTGAAAGAGGCGGGCGTAAAAGTGTCTGACCGAGGATTCGTCGAGGCCGACCAGCACTACCAAACCAATGTTGAAGGCATCTTCGCTATCGGCGATGTCATCGGCGGACAAATGCTGGCTCATAAAGCCGAGGATGAAGGTGTGGCCTGCGCCGAAATTCTCGCCGGTCAGCCCGGCCACGTGAACTACGAGGCCATTGCTTCGGTGGTCTACACTTGGCCCGAAGTCGCCGGCATCGGTAAAACCGAAGAGCAGCTCAAAGAGGAAGGCGTGGCTTACAAAACCGGCAAGTTTCCTTTCACGGCCAACGGTCGCGCGCGCTGCAACGGCGATACAAATGGATTCGCCAAAATTCTGGCGGATGAGAAAACCGACCGTGTCCTTGGTTGTCATATTGTCGGCGCCGAAGCGGGCGATTTGATCATGGAAATCGCTGTTGGTATGGAATTCGGCGCGTCGTCGGAAGACATTGCCCGCACCTGTCATGCTCACCCACAGCTTGGCGAGGTGATCAAAGAAGCCGCACTCGCCGCCGACGGTCGGGCGCTGCATATATAGGATGCCGGCTTTTTCCAAAACCATTCCGATTCTTCGTTCGTTTGACGAGGAAAAAGCCAAGGAATTTTATGTCGGCTATTTAGGGTTTCATGTTGATTGGGAACATCGGTTCGAGCCCGAGTTGCCGCTATATATGCAAGTTTCCCGCGACGGCCTCGTGTTGCATATCAGCGAACATCACGGCGATTCGACTCCCGGCAGCACTGTCTTTGTCGAAACCACCGATCTGAAAGAATTTCACGCCGAAATTTCTGCCAAAGATTACAAGTTTCTACGTCCGGACATCGAGGATGCGCCTTGGAACGCCTGGACTCTGCAGGTTATCGATCCTTTCGGAAACAAAATCAGATTCAGCGAGAGCAAAGCGGAAAACGAGCCGGTGACGGTTTAACATCATGTCCCGCACTACGCCCAGCATCGCCGTCATAATCCCCGCCTACAACGCGGCCGCTACGCTGGACCGCACCATCGAAAGCGCGCTGGGAGCATTGGTGTATTGCACAGACGTAAGGGGTCTGCGGACCGAGGCGGACATTATCGTTGTGGATGATTGTTCAGCCGATGCGACTGCGGCGATCACCGAAGCATGGACGGCGCGCTATCCCGTCGTGCGCTTGGTTCGCAATACGGAAAACCGCGGTCCGGGATTCTCGCGCAATGAAGGCGTGCGACAAAGTACGGCCTCATTTCTATTCTTCTTGGATGCCGACGATGTGTTTTATCCCAACCACATTCATTTATGCCTGACGGAGCTTCTAGCAGACGATGCTCTTGGTTACGTCTTCACCCGCATGAAAATCGATATGCCGATGCACGACGATTGGCCGCCTTCGCTTGATGAAAGTTGCCCCATCAATTTTTGCGTCCGGCGCGTCTGGCACGACATGATCCAAGGATTTGCCGAAGAAGACGATTTCCGCACCTACCGCACGGAAGATACGCTGTATCGCAAGTGTCTGCGCGAGTTGGTCAAGCACAAGAAGATCAACGTGGAAACCTGCGAGCAGTTTCTCTCGCCCGGCAACGCGCTAGATCGACAAAAGCAAAAATTATCGGTCGCGAAATCTGAATGGCAGTCGCTGGGAATCGATGACGGCTTCGTTATTACGCCGCAGATGGAAGAGGTGGTTCTCGCTCGCCTCGCTCATGTGGCAAAGTTGCAAGGGGCGAAGGCTTAGGCGATCTCTATCGTCAGCCGCATTTCCTTGTTCGAGTCTGCTACATTCCGTAAGGTCGCTCCATAAGGAGCCCGAATGTTTCTCCCTTTCAAAGACGACAATCCTCACACCACAACTCCGTATGTGAACTACGTCCTCATCGCCGCGTGCGTTCTCGTATATCTGTGGCAGTTCTCGCTAGGCCCCCAGGGCGGGCAAGTGGCGATCTATGTTTTTGGGTTCACGCCGGGCATGTTGTTTGGCGATGCACAACTTGATCCGCGCTTGCCTCAGGTGCCGCAGCTCTTAACGATGTTCTCGTCCATGTTTATGCACGGCGGGTTTATGCATCTGGGCGGCAACATGCTCTATCTATGGATCTTCGGCGACAATATCGAGGCTTCGCTCGGCCACGTCCGCTATTTGCTCTTTTACCTTCTTTGCGGTGTGGCCGCGGCTTTTGCCCAGGGTTTCGTTGCGCCGCTCTCCGAAATTCCGATGGTCGGTGCGTCCGGCGCTGTTTCGGGAATTCTTGGCGCATATCTCATCCTCCATCCCCGCGCCAACATCCGTGTTTTTGTGGTGCTGATTGTCTTCTTCACGGTGGTCAATTTACCGGCCTTCATCGTGTTGGGCTTCTGGTTTGGCGGACAGCTCTTAAGCTCTGCCATGGCCGATCCCAACGAGCCCGGCGTGGCGTTCATGGCCCACATCGGGGGTTTTGTAGTGGGTGCGGCACTGGTATTCTTCATGAAGAAGAAGGGTGTGCGGGCCTTTGATGTGTCGCACAGCCGTGCGTTCGCCGTTGAGCGTCGTCCTATCCGCATACGCCGTGGCGGTTCTGTGCCGCGGGCTGGACGCCGTGGGCCGTGGGGGTAAATAGCCGCGCTGGCTCTGCCTGATCGTTAGGTGGGCATTTCCGCAACGATATCGGCGCCTTGCCGCTGCAATTGATCAATGATCACCTGCGCGCATTCAAGAACACCGGCGTCCGCGTCGTCTATGATGCGCCGGCGAAAATACTCTGTGTCAAAAAGCTGATGATGCGGCGAATACTCTTCGTGCCGTGTAATGATCGTCAATAGACGATTGCGTCTTTTGGATATGGCGTGTTCGAGTTCTGGGCGTTGCACGCCCTTCGCTTTGGTGCGTACCAAGGTCAATAGCTCCACGCCGAGAAGGACGGCAATGGGATCAAATCTCAGGCGAACACCATTAGCTGCGGCGCTTTTTAGCTCAGCTGCTCCATCAAAACGCCGAAGTTGAGCAACCTTGAGCATTTTGGGTGTTAACAGTTGGCTTCGGTTTTTGATGTAGAGGTCTGTCGATTCAACCGGCGCGCCATAGTCAAAGAAAAGTGCATTTCGCGGCTCAGCGATTGGTTCAAAAATTGTTGGCAGCGCTGCATAAGTTTTATCTTCTACGCTTGGGAGCATGGCGAGGTCAGGATGGTCCACCAATCGGCGGGCTCCTGCGCTATGCAGAGTTCGGAGGTTCCACACCACCAGGTCGCCCGGTTGGCTGGGAACATTGAAAAGGGTGAAGTCCGGTACGCTGTAGGCGACAGTTCTTGACTGGCTTGGGATCGTGAATGAATTTTTCTCCGATGCAGTTGCATTAATGTAGGGGTCCGGGTTTTTGCGATGCGAGGATACGGCGACCTTTAAGCCGCCGCTATGCGAGCTGTAGTCTCTTAAATAAACGGCAAAACGATAGGCGCCGAACATACTGTCCTCAGCGCTACGCCATACGGTGTCTATATCGTCGGGCATCCCCCGCGCATCGAAGTGAAGATGGTTGTAGGGTTTTTGCGTTAGGGCGCCAGCTTGTTCCTCGTAGTTGACCGCGCTCTCGCCGTAATACACAAGATCGTCACCCATGAGCGCGCGCGCCGTTGAAAGCACTCTATTGTCCAGCATGACCCGGCGAAGACGCGGGCAACTGAGCAAATCAGGAATGTTGCCTTGAAAATCCTGGCTCGTCGCCTTCATGTCCTCTTCGATCGCCGTCATCTCTTCAGGGGTAAAAACACCCTTCACCAGACAGAATCCGTGCTCTGCGGCAACAGCAGCAATACGATTAAAGTCGCCGGCTTTTGCTTGGTAAATCTCTCGCATTTATCTCTCAACTGATGCGGCACTGATGGCGATGATCTTAGCGTTTGGGAGCATTCTTGAATAGAAAGGCGGCGAAAAAGGGTTGCGGCGTTCTGCGGCTATGTCTTAGCGCGCCCTGGGATGCGCGGAATTGTAGACCTTCCCTAGTCGCGCAGCGTCCACCACGGTGTACCGCTGGGTTGTAGACAGCGAGGCGTGGCCGAGAAGCTCCTGAATTGTCCGCAGATCACCGCCCTTGGCGAGCAAATGCGTCGCGAAGCTGTGCCGCAGCGCATGCGGCGTTGCGGTTGGGGCAAGGCCCAGCATCGCGCGCAGGCGACGAACCTGCCGCTGCACAACGCCGGGGTTCAACGCCTTGCCGCGTTTTCCTACAAATAGCGGCGCCTCACTCTCGGCGGCGAACGGGCACAGTTTACGGTAGGCGTCGATTGCCTCACGCACGACCGGTAACACCGGCACAATGCGCTCTTTTTGTCCTTTGCCCATTACTCGGAGTGTGTCGCTTTTCGGGGCATCGCCGCAGGTTAGTGATAGCGCTTCGCCGATTCGCAGTCCGCAGCCGTACAGCATCAAAAACAAAGCCGTGTCACGCGCTGAAAGCCAGGGCTCGTCGTACATCTCACCGGCCGAGGTGATCGCCGCCAGTGCGTCGTCTTCGTCGAGGGCTTTGGGCACGGTTTGCGGCAGGCGCGGCGTCTTTACGGCTTTGACCGCCGGGTTATGCACAAGGTCGCTGCGGTCCAGAAAGCGGAAAAAATTACGTAGTGTGGACATGCCGCGCGCGATGGAACTGCGTGCAACGCCGGAGTTCGCGCGGTGTGCGAGATAGCTGCGGAAATCGGCGGTCTTGAGGCTACCCAGATCTTTTAGCGAGGCTTCGCCCCCGATATGACCGGTTAGAAAGCTTAGAAAGGCTGAAAGGTCACGCCCATATGCATCGGCCGTGTGGCGCGATGCGCGCCGCTCGGACTCGAGCCAGCGACGCCAATCGGTGATGGCGGCGCCCAAATCCGGTCGCGCCGCGAAATGAATGACGGAGTCTTTTAAAGTTTGAGCGACCACCAGCGTCCCACCGCGTAGCGGGTTACGTGGCCCAGAAAGGTGATTAATTCGGTGCCCTGGCCATCTTCAAAGTGGCCTGAGCTGCGGCACCCCACGGCAAACAGCCCTGCGGGCAAGCCCTCACCTTCCGGCAGCGCGACCAGCGCGTCCGAGCGCACGAGCCCGGCCGAGTTGCCGTACAGCATCTCTTCGCCTTCCACGTCAGGGCGAATGCGCGTGGACATATCCGGGCCGACGAGCGCGTTTACGGTTCCCGGCGGCAATGCGCGAATCATATGGCTGCCATCCACCGGAATGGAGTTGCTTTCAAAGGCCACCGAGATCGCATCAACACCAAGGTGCACGGGTAAGTCGTCGTGCAGTACTTGCGCCAGTTCCTCAAAGTCGCGGGAATAAATAAGCGCCAAGGCACATTCCATGCTGCGCTCAACCAACGACATGTTCGAACGTGTCGTCGTCACAAGTCTGTCGCTCGAAGTTTTTAGGTCGTCTACCTGCCGGCGTAGTCGCTCCACCACAAAGCGCTGCATATCGACGACCACGGTGTCGGTTTCAAACCGCGTGTCCGGCGCAATCGCGGCCAGCAAATCGGAGTTATTCAGAAGTACACGGGGGTTGCGCCGCAGATATGCGATGACATCGGCTTCACGCAATTCAGCTTTCGGCGCTTTACCGTTTGCCGCCGCTCCGGCTTTGATGTGATCGGCCATATCGCTTTGCCCCCGATTTTTCTTCAAGGCGCCGGTCTGCCCTAGACCGGCGTCTTGAAAAGTGCATCCATTATAGGATGGACTGGCCGGTTTTCGCCCAATCATCCATGAATGCTTTTAGCCCTTTATCGGTTAACGGATGGTTGAACAATTGCCGCAATGTGCTGGGCGGCATGGTGGCGACATGAGCCCCCATTTTAGCTGCATCTACTACATGCATGGGGCTGCGGATGGAGGCCACCAACACCTCGGTATTAAAGTCATAACTTTCATAAATCGTCAGAATATCGGCGATTAAATCCATTCCGCTTGAACCGATGTCGTCGAGACGTCCGACAAAAGGTGAAATAAAGCTCGCGCCGGCTTTTGCCGCGAGAAGAGCCTGGGCGGGGGAAAAGCATAAAGTGACATTGACCATGGCGCCGTCATCCGACAAAGCCTTGCAGGTTTTAAGTCCGTCCGGCGTCAGCGGCACTTTGATGGTCACGTTCTTGGCGATTTTCCGTAAAACTGCCGCTTCCTTCATCATGGTCTCGTGATCAAGCGCGGTCACTTCAGCGCTCACCGGTCCCGGCACCACTGCGCAGATTTCAGCGACCAGATCCAGAAACTTCTTGCCGGACTTTGCCGCCAAGGACGGATTGGTAGTTACGCCGTCGACCATGCCGGTCGCGGCCAGGTCCTTGATCTCGTTGATGTCGGCGGTATCGATGAAGAACTTCATGGGGGTCGGGTGTCCTGTCTTGAAAGTTTAGGGTGTATGCGCCGGATATAGTTTCTCGGCGCTGTGTTCAACCTGTTGCGTCAATGCGGCGCGTGGGAAAGAGTGTAGACCATGCCCACGTCTCAATCCACGGCTAGCATCGATACACTACCGGTTGCGCTTGTTGAATTTTCAGCCGGTGCGCGTATTGCCGTTTTGCTGCCGCTGCCGGTCAATACGCCCTACGACTATCTGGTTCCTGACGACTGTGTCCTTGCGCCGGGCGATGTGGTCGAGGTGTCCGTTGGCCGCAGAATTGAAACCGGCGTGGTGTGGGGCGCCGGGCTCGGCGACGTCTCATCGGCGAAATTAAAAACAGTTGTTCGCAAATTAGAGGTGCCCGCGCTTCCCGATGTGCTCTTGCGGTTCATCGATTGGGTTGCGGGTTATACTCTACAACCGGCCGGTCAAATTCTGCGTATGGCGATCAATCCGATTCGCCGAGGGTCCGCTCCTAAGCCCGCAACTACTATTGTTGCATCGGGCCGGTCTTTTGAAGACTGCAATGTGAAAGCGACGCCTGCGCGGGAAAAAATAATTGCGGCGCTGGCTGCAGACTCTTTTCCGAGTGCGGCGGCTCTGGCGAAAAAATCGAATGTCGGCGCCGGCGTTGTTCGCGGGCTGATCGACGCCGGTGTTTTGAGTGTTGTGGAAACCACAGCCGCCTCACCATTCGACAAATTGGATATCTATCACGCCAAAACCGTGCTGGAAGGTGATCAAACCAGTGCAGTGAGTGCGCTATTTGCGCGTTTGAACGCCTTTAATGTGACATTGCTCGACGGCGTCACCGGCTCGGGGAAGACCGAAGTGTACCTGGAAGCGGTGGCCGAGACCCTGGCGCAAGGCAAGCAAGTCCTTGTTCTCGTGCCTGAAATAGCCCTCACGGCGCAAAGCATCGCGCGGTTTACGGGCCGGTTTGGTGGTGCGCCGGCCGTTTGGCATTCGGATTTAAATTACAAGCGAAGGCGCGAAACCTGGCTTGGAGCGGCCCAGGGCGATGCAAAAGTCGTGATCGGGGCGCGCTCGGCTCTGTTTTTACCGTTCCAAAACCTCGGTTTGATCATCGTGGACGAGGAACATGAGGCTGCATTTAAGCAAGAAGACGGCGTTATTTATCATGCTCGCGATATGGCCGTGGTCCGGGCGCGTGAAGGCCAGATTCCCATTATTTTATCGACTGCGACTCCGTCTCTTGAGACCGTGATGAACGTGCGCAGCAAGCGCTACGGCGAAGTGAAACTCCCTCGGCGGTTCGGCGCGGCGCAAATGCCGGCGATTTCCGTGGTCGATATGCGCAAGGACCCACCGGAAAAAGGCCGGTGGGGCCGCGCATGGCTGGCGCCGTCCATGGTCAAGGCGGTTGAAGATACCCTGGCCTCCGGCGAGCAGGCGCTGTTGTTTCTGAACCGTCGGGGGTATGCCCCCCTCACCTTGTGCCGCTGCTGCGGCCATCGGTTGAGTTGTCCCAGTTGCACCGCATGGCTTGTCGAGCACCGAAAAACCGGTCGCCTGCAATGTCATCATTGCGGCTATAATGCTCGGCCGCCCAAGACGTGCCCGTCCTGCGATGCGGCCGAATCCTTTGTGCCCTGCGGCCCTGGTATTGAGCGGGTCGCAGAAGAAGCCGCCGCACGGTGGCCGGACGCGAAGATTCGCACGGTGGCGAGCGATACCCTGGACCGCCCTTCTTCCATCGCCGAACTCATCGCCGACATTCTGGACGGACGTATCGATATTCTTGTGGGCACCCAAGTGCTCGCGAAGGGGCACCATTTTCCGGGCCTCACGTTGGTGGGGGTGGTTGACGCTGACCTTGGCCTGTCCGGCTGGGACTTGCGCGCTGCCGAACGCACCCATCAACTTCTGCATCAGGTTGCTGGCCGGGCCGGACGGGCCGAAAAGCCAGGCCGGGTCCTTTTGCAAACCCATGACCCCAATCACCCGGTGATGCAGGCTCTTTTGTCCGGGGATGATGAGACCTTTATCGCTAATGAAATAGACACTCGCCAGGCCCTGACCATGCCCCCCTTCGGCCGCCTAACGGCCCTGATTCTGTCCGGACCAGACGAAGCTGCCGTTATTAATGCGTCTCGCCAGCTTGCCGCCGCCGCCCCAAGGGGGGACGGATTCGAGGTTCTGGGCCCGGCGCCTGCGTTTATGGCCTTGCTGCGGGGGCGCCACCGTCACCGTTTGCTGTTGAAAACCCGGCGTAACATCGCCCCGCAACTCCTTGTGAAGGAATGGCTTGGGCGGGTCAAAATGCCGCCGTCGGTGCGGGTTCAAGTTGATGTGGATCCCTACAGTTTCTACTGATGCTCACCTAATGTGTAACGAGCTAAACTTAGCGCCAATCCCAGGGCGGTAGTGTGTTGCAACGCACAGGGCAGCATGGTATCAACCCGCCGGCGATCAGGGCAGCAGCATATCGTGCCTGAAAATCGCTTGAAATCAGTGGGTTAGTTACTAGCCTCCGATCGGTTCAGAAACATCGTTCTTTGGTCCGGTTCGGGGAGTCGCTAGGGTTCTGTTCTAAAGGGCAAGTCACAAGTGTCAGCGGACGTGGCAGGGGTTGGCGACGTAGCGGCGCGGTACGCATCCGCGCTGTACGAACTAGCCGATGAAAACGGTGTTATCGACGCCGTCGCAGGTGATCTTTTAAACCTGCAGACAATGATCAACGACAGTGATGATTTCGCGCGCTTTATAAAAAGCCCGGTTCTCTCGCGTATAGATCAAAGCAAGGGCATTGCCGCCATTGCCGAAAAGGCCCAGTTGGCGCCGATCACGACCAAGTTTCTTGGTCTTGTAGCAGCGAACCGGCGACTTTTTGCATTGCCGGGGATGATGGTTGGCTTTCGCGCGATTCTCGCTGAGCGTCGCGGAGAGGCAACTGCGCATGTGACCAGCGCTGCACCACTCAGCGACTCGCAAACAGCTTCGCTTGTCGAAGCGCTCAAGCAAGCCATCGGCCGTAAGGTAGATGTGGCTGCTAAGGTTGATCCATCCATTCTTGGCGGACTGATCGTTAAGGTCGGCTCCCGCATGGTAGACAGTTCTCTTAAATCCAAACTTCAACGCTTGAAGCTCGCTATGAAAGGGGTCGGATAATGGAAATCCGCGCCGCAGAAATTTCCGCAATCCTCAAACAACAGATCGCCAGCTTCGGAACCGAAGCGGAGTCAGCCGAAGTCGGCCAGGTGCTCGCGGTTGGTGACGGTATCGCTCGCGTTTATGGTCTGGACAACGTGCAGGCCGGTGAAATGGTCGAGTTTCCGGGCGGCATTAAAGGCATGGCCCTGAACCTCGAAACCGACAACGTCGGTATCGTGATCTTCGGCGAAGATACCGGGATTAAAGAAGGTGACACGGTTAAGCGCACGGGCGCTATCGTGGATGTGCCGGTTGGCAAAGAACTTCTTGGCCGCGTTATGGACGGTCTTGGCAACGAGATCGACGGCAAAGGCGCGCTTGGAACGAGCGAGCGCCGTCTTGCTGAAATGAAAGCGCCAGGCATCATCCCGCGTCGCTCGGTTCACGAGCCGGTGCAAACTGGTTTGAAAGCCATCGACTCTCTTATTCCCGTCGGCCGCGGCCAGCGTGAGTTGATCATTGGTGACCGTCAGACCGGCAAGACCGCCGTTATTCTCGACACCATTATCAACCAGAAAAAAGTGAACGACGCAGCGACCAGCGATAAAGACAAGCTGTTCTGTGTGTATGTGGCTATTGGTCAAAAGCGCTCCACCGTCGCGCAGGTTGTGAAGACCCTCGCTGATTACGGCGCGCTTGAGTACACCATCATCGTCGCGGCGACCGCATCCGATCCCGCGCCCATGCAGTTCCTTGCGCCTTACACCGGTTGCGCCATGGGCGAGTACTTCCGCGACAACGGCATGCACGCCGTTATCTTTTATGACGATCTATCCAAGCAGGCTGTGGCCTACCGTCAGATGTCTCTGCTGCTACGCCGTCCGCCGGGCCGCGAAGCCTATCCGGGTGATGTGTTCTACTTGCACTCTCGTTTGCTGGAACGCGCCGCGAAACTGAACGAAGACAGTGGCTCAGGTTCGCTAACGGCGTTGCCCGTAGTTGAGACCCAAGCCAACGACGTGTCGGCCTACATCCCGACGAACGTGATTTCGATTACGGACGGTCAGATCTTCTTGGAAACTGATTTGTTCTACCAAGGCATTCGTCCGGCGTTGAACGTGGGTATTTCGGTGTCGCGCGTCGGCTCGGCTGCGCAAATCAAAGCCATGAAGCAGGTGTCCGGCTCGATTAAACTTGATCTGGCTCAGTACCGCGAGATGAAGGCCTTCGCGCAGTTCGCCTCCGACCTTGATCCTGCCACCCAAAAGCTGCTGGCTCGCGGCGAACGTCTGACCGAGTTGTTGAAACAGCCTCAGTACAAGCCAGTGCCGGTTGAAGAACAGGTCGTGGTGATTTTTGCCGGTACCAACGGGTATCTCGACGGCATCGCGGTTCGCGAAGTTGGTCGCTTTGAAAGCGCAATGCTTGGCGCTATGCGCGAACGGGCTCCGGACATTCTTTCCGGAATTCGCGAGGAAAAGCAGTTGACCGACGCCATCAAGGAAAAGCTTAAGAAATTCCTTGATGACTTCGCTAAGTCGTTCTCCTGAGGTTGATGCGCTAGGTTAGTCAGGAGCACCCAAGCCCAATGGCCAGTCTCAAGGAACTCCGCGTCCGCATCACTTCGGTGCAGTCGACGAAAAAAATCACGTCCGCTATGAAAATGGTGGCTGCGTCGAAGTTGCGCCGTGCCCAGGATGCGGCGGAAGCCGCGCGCCCCTACGCAGAGCGCATGGAGCGCATGCTCGGCAATCTTGCCGGCGGGGCTGCGGGCCGCGAAGGCGCGCCGCCGATGCTGGCCGGCACCGGTCAGAACGGCGTTCATCTGGTTGTGGCCATGACCGCCAACCGCGGGCTGTGCGGCGGTTTTAATTCCAACATCATCCGTTCCACCCGTAACCTGATCCGCGAACTTTTGGATCAGGGTAAGACGGTTAAAGTGCTGTGTGTGGGCCGCAAGGGGCGCGACAATCTGCGGCGCGACTTCCGGCACTTAATTGTCGAATCCTACACGGAATTCGGTCGCAAGACGGTCGAGTTTATCGAGGCTGACGAAGTCGCGGCAAAAATCACATCAATGTTTGCGGCAGGCGAGTTTGACGTCGCGACGATGGTTTACGCGCGCTTCCAGTCGGCCATGACGCAAGTCGTTACCCGTCAGCAAATCATTCCGTTCCCGGTTCCCGAAACCGAGAGCACGGATGACGCTCAGTCGGTCTATGACTACGAGCCGTCCGATCAGGAAATTTTGGTGGAGTTGTTGCCGCGCAATTTGTCGGTACAGATCTTCCGGGCGATGCTCGAGAACGGCGCTTCGTTCTACGGATCACAAATGACTGCGATGGATTCGGCCACCCGTAACGCAGGCGAAATGATCGATAAGTTGAAGGTCAAATATAACCGCACACGCCAAGCACAGATCACCACAGAGTTAATTGAGATTATTGCCGGCGCCGAAGCCGTTTAGTCCGGCCCGAAGCAAGAAACGCGAGAAGCGATAGGAGCGAGAAGATGGCGAAGAACACTGTAGGCACCATTACTCAGGTGCTTGGCGCGGTCGTCGACGTGAAATTCGACGGCGACATGCCCAATATTCTGAATTCGCTGGAAGTGGATAACCACGGCAAGCGGTTGGTGCTCGAAGTAGCGCAACACATCGGCGAATCTACGGTGCGTTGCATTGCCATGGACGCGACCGAAGGTTTGGTGCGCGGGCAAGAAGCCACAGACACGGGGAATTCGATCAGAATGCCGGTGGGCCCTGGCACGCTCGGCCGCATCATGAATGTGATCGGCGAGCCGGTGGACGAGCGCGGTGCCATCGACGCGAAGGAATTTTATCCTATTCACCGTGCAGCCCCGACGTTTGTCGAGCAGTCAACGGAAGTGGAAATTCTGGTCACGGGCATCAAGGTTGTAGATCTGCTCGCGCCGTACAGTAAAGGCGGTAAAGTTGGCCTGTTCGGCGGTGCCGGTGTGGGCAAGACCGTTTTGATTCAAGAACTCATCAACAACATCGCTAAGGGTCACGGCGGTTATTCGGTTTTCGCCGGCGTGGGTGAACGTACCCGCGAAGGAAACGACCTTTATCACGAGATGATCGAATCCGGGATTATCGACCTCGAAGGCAATAATAGCCGCGTGGCGCTGGTGTACGGTCAGATGAACGAACCGCCGGGTGCGCGCGCTCGTGTTGCGTTGTCGGGTTTGACCCAGGCTGAATATTTCCGCGATGCGGAAGGCAAAGACGTGCTGTTCTTCGTCGATAACATTTTCCGTTTCACACAGGCCGGTTCGGAAGTTTCCGCGCTCTTGGGCCGTATTCCCTCGGCAGTTGGTTATCAGCCGACTCTGGCCACCGACATGGGCGCGCTACAGGAACGCATCACGTCCACCAAGAAGGGTTCGATTACATCCATTCAAGCCATTTACGTGCCCGCCGACGATTTGACCGACCCGGCGCCGGCCACATCGTTCGCCCACTTGGATGCGACCACCAACCTTTCGCGTCAGATCGCCGAACTTGGCATTTATCCGGCGGTGGACCCGCTCGACTCCACATCCCGCGCGCTCGATCCGCTCGTGGTCGGTGAAGAGCACTATCAGGTAGCCCGCTCAGTGCAGGAAATTCTGCAAACCTATAAATCTTTGCAGGACATCATCGCTATTCTCGGAATGGACGAGTTGTCGGAAGAAGACAAATTGACCGTGGCACGCGCCCGTAAAATTCAACGCTTTCTGTCCCAGCCGTTCCATGTGGCCGAAGTATTTACAGGCAGCCCCGGCGTATTCGTCCAACTCGACGACACGATCAAGAGCTTTAAAGGCATCGTCGCCGGTGACTACGATCACCTTCCCGAACAGGCCTTCTATATGGTCGGCTCGATCGAGCAGGCTGTCGAGAAAGGCAAGAAGTTGGCGGCAGCGGCCTAGCGGGCGCACGACACCCGAACGCAGGATTATAGTATGGCCGATACGCTCGATTTTGAACTGGTCTCCCCGGCGCGGCTTTTAGTGTCCGAGCCCGTGGAAATGGTGGTGGTGCCAGGCACCGAAGGTGCTTTCGGCGTGCTTCCGTTGCATGCGCCGACATTATCCACACTGCGGCCCGGTTTTATCGACGTGTACAAGGACGGCGCGGTAGCCGAGCGCTATTTTGTCACCGGCGGTTTCGCCGAAGTGACTCGGAGCACCTGCACTGTCTTGGTGGATGAAGCTATTCCCGGCGAGCAAGCCAACCGGCAATACGCGGCGGATCAATTGTCTAAGGCTCAGGCGGCCTTGGCGCAGGCGAACGACGAAGCCTTGAAGACCAGTGCTGCTGCGGCCCTTGCCACAGCTGAAGTGGTCGCCGAAACCATCGATCGCGAGGGTGGGGCTTAGCGCAGACATTTTAGGTTTTAAAAAGGGCCGCGCTTTTTCAGCGCGGCCCTTTTTGTTTGTTCTGTCCCCCATTTCCAGGGGTATGAATGTTTTATGATGGCCTCGATTTGCGTTATACGAAAAGTGCTCTCGAAATAGCCGGACTGCCGAATTTCATGACTGCTTCTGCCCAACATTGGACCCTGAATGATATTGATTGGTCTCGTTTCGATGCCTCCATGGTGTCGGCGGACTTGCTTCAAGTCATCAAGACCGCCGCAATGGTCGAGCGCAACGGCGCCGACTACGGCCGGTATTTGTGCAATGTGTTTCGCGATGATCCGGAGTTCTGCGACGTTGCGCGGCAATGGGCGGTGGAAGAAGAGCAGCACGGGATGGCGCTCGGCAAGTGGGCAATGCTGGCGGACCCGACCTTCGATTTTGACGCGGCGTTCGCGCGGTTTCTTGAGATGTACCGCCTGCCTCTAGACGCTACGGAATCCGTGCGGGGGTCACGCCTCGGAGAGTTGTGCGCCCGGTGCGTGGTAGAAACGGGAACGAGCTCGTTTTACTCAGCCGTTCGGGACGCGGTGGACGAGCCGGTTTTGCGGCAGATCTGTAAGAACATCGCCGCCGATGAATTTCGGCATTACAGATTGTTTTTTGTTCATATGGAACGTTACGGAGAGATGACCAGAGCTAAAGGATGGCGCGCGCGTTGGAATCGCTTGCGCGTGGCGTTGACTCGGTTTCGCGAGGCCGATGATGATGAGATCGCCTCCGCGTATCATGCGGCCAATGCCGTAACTGCGCCTTACAACCGAGCTGTTTCGACTCGGGCATATGCAGAACGTAGCTTTGGATTTTTTCACGTTCGTCATGTCCGCCGAGCGGGGCATATGTTTGCCCAGGCGGCCGGCCTTGCTCCACACGGGCTTGCGGCGAAAATGATGACAAAGGCGCTGTGGCTCGTGATCTGGTTTCGCGGCCGCCGATTCAGGCCCGTTTTCGCCGCGCGCTAGCTCACTTTTTGTTGCGAGCGGCTGCCTTTTGCGGAGATTTTAGCGTGGCATTCGTTGCCAAGGCCGCTACCTTTTCGCCAAACGCTTCAACAACTTGTTTGTAGATGTCGCGCTTGAATCCGATGATGACGCGCGGTAGCTGGGCAAACGGTAGCCATTTCCACGCAGAAAATTCAGGATGCGAAGTTGCGATGTTGATGTCGGCATCGGTGCCGAGAAATTTCATCAAGAACCATTTTTGCTCCTGACCGCGGTACTTGCCCTTCCACACTATGTTTTGCAGATCCGGCGGTAAATCGTAGCGTAGCCATTTCCGTGTCACGGCCATGATTCGTGCCTTATCGGTCCCAATTTCCTCAAGCAGTTCGCGCAGTGCAGCTTCGCGCGGCGTTTCGTTTTTATCGATCCCCCCCTGCGGCATCTGCCAGGCGGGCTCTTTTGTGTCGAGCCTCTGCGCGACGAAGACGCGACCATGCGCGTTGACCAACGCGATGCCGACACAACGACGATACGGCTTCTCGCCGATTGATCCGCTAGATGAGTTCATAAGGGTTAGCGAATGAGAACCTGGGACATCGGCGCAAGGACGATGTTCTTGCTCGCAATTTGTTCCATCCAAAGAACTAGACGCTCGAACCCGACTGGCTTGGCTCCAAGCGATGCAACGGCGCTTCCCTGGTACTTGGATAACCGCTCGGCATAATCGAGCCGCGCATCAATTGCGGCCCTAAAGGGACGTTCATCAAGAACCACATCAGTGATGGCGGTCGGAATGGTGGCTTCGCCAACCCTTACGCCGGGCTGACCTTGAACGTAGTACAAATTCTCTTCGCGCAACTTGTCGAAGACGGCGTTGATGTGTTGATCGGATTCACGGTACCGACTTCCCATCGTATCAAGCACCCCGATCGCCCCTTCTCCATTCTTTAGAATTGCTTGAAGGCGCTCGGTTTGTTCTTTCTCATCCAAGCTCGTGAGAAGGCCAAGCGGGCCGGGGTCTTTAGCGGGAAACTCTTTGCTCTCCATCGGCACTTCAATCAGCACCTCATGGCCGTGTTCCTTGGCCATCTCCACCCATTTCTTAAGGTTGCGAGAGTATGGACTGAAAGCCAGCGTGACCGCGGCTGGAAGTTTGAGAATAGCCGTTTCCGTTGCTGATTCATTCAGACCTAGACCTTCGACGACCACAGCGATTTTTGAGGCGTTGGCAGCGGGCGGCGTACGGCTGGCGTCGCTGCGAACACTGGCAAGGTTGGCGTAGCGAGGAGGAGGCGCGCCAACGGCCTGCCGATCGGTCGGCGGGAGGGTTGGCTCATTGAGGCGCGGGCGTCCGCCAGCCAAATCAGCCGCCGAATCTTTAGCTATGCCAAACAACCCCGGGGCCCCTGGTGCCGGTCCGGCATCGGCCAACGAGCGTTCCTGGGTGGGTTCTGTGCTCTCTTCCGCGCCTGTGCCTGCGCCTTCTTCAATTTCTTCTGAAATTTCTGCGGCGCCGGCTTCCGCGTTCTTAGCTGGTGTGGTGGCTTTTGGCGCGGCCGTGGCAGCGGCAACGGAGATATCAGGGGAAGGCACCGGTGCCGCTCCGGGCGTCGGTTCAGGGTCTGGGACCGCCGCGGTTTCTGTCACGGGCGCTTCGGGTTGGGGAGCTGTTGATGCGGGCGTCGATGCATTATCTCCTACGCCGGGACGCGCAGCTGAATCTGTTGCCGGGGCAGTCGGCGTGAGCCAGGGACGCCGCTCGGCTGAGCGGTCGGTCGCGGCAACGGCATTGGAGGGAACGGCTTCCGCCGTGGCCGTTGGCTCGGCCTCTTCGACAATTTCGAGATCGGCAAACGAGCCCATGACCGGGGGCGGAGTATCTGGGGCCTCTCCTGTTAAAACAACGGTGGCCACGCCTCCGATCAGCAGTACGAATAATAACCCGCTGGCGCCCAGGGCAAGTTTTGGCCCGCTGAGCGAGAAGCCGGACTCGTCGCCAAAATCGTCATCGTCCCCGCCGAAGGGGTCTTGGACTTTGTCGCGGCGTAATCGGTTTGCTAGGGCAGCCGGTAAAAACCGCATGGCATCCTCCAGACAGCATTTTTCCAGTATACCGCACAGGTGTACATCAACGTCTGGTGACGTTTATCCACTATAAGCCCGTTACGCGGTATACCCCACTTACGTGTACTGGGGCCGTGTTAATAGCCGCTTAAGACGCCGAATAACCGATGGGTGTGCCTTAGTTCAAGCTGGCGCGTTGATACAGAGCAATGCCTTGCAGAAGGTCAACCGCCCGGCGAAGCTGATAGTCCTCGGGCGGAGCTTCGGCAGTTTCACCGTCCGCGTCCGGGGCCGCGTCGGCATCTTCACTTTGCACGTCTTCGTCGGTGTCTTCTGGCGTTTCAGTCGTTGTATCGTTTCTGAGCGCACCCCGCAGACTGGCTTCCGAGCGCATGAAGCGCGGTGCGGCCAGGGTCGTTACGGTTGCCGGATGCACTTCAATGTCGGGCACGATGCCGGTGGCTTGGATAGAACGGCCACTTGGTGTGTAGTAGCGGGCTGTCGTTAGGCGCATGGCGCTTTCGCCGCGCGCGAGCGGTACGATGGTTTGAACCGAACCTTTGCCGAAACTCTGGGTTCCCAGAACGATGGCGCGCTTGTGATCCTGCAGAGCGCCGGCAACGATTTCCGAGGCTGAGGCCGATCCCCCGTTGATGAGAATGACGACGGGTTTGCCGCCGGTTAAATCTCCAGGCCGCGCATTGTAGCGCTGAGTTTGCTCAGCATGGCGTGTGCGGGTCGAGACGATTTCGCCGCGATCAAGAAAGCTGTCGACAACGGACACGGCTTGATCGAGCAGGCCGCCCGGGTTGTTGCGCAGATCGAGTACGTAGCCCTTGAGGTTTTCGCCAAGCTCTTCATTGAGTTTTTTGACCGAACTTTCCAGCCCATTTTGAGTTTGCTCGGTGAAAGATCCAATTCGGATATAGCCGATATCGTTGTTGCCTTCGACGCGCGAACGTACCGACTGCACCGTAATTTTCTCGCGGATAAGCTTGATGTCGAAAGGATCGACCCCGGCACGACGGATGGTCACCGTGATCGGTGCGTTGACCGGACCGCGCATCTGGTCCACGGCTTCGCTCAGTTCCAAGCCGACAGCCGGCTTTCCGTCGATGGCAATGATGTAGTCTCCGGGCTGTACGCCTGCGCGCGCGGCGGGCGTGTCGTCGATCGGAGAGACCACCTTAACGACGCCGCCTTCCATGGTCACTTCAATGCCAAGGCCACCGAACTCTCCACGGGTATCTTCCTGCATGTCCTTGAACATGTCGGCCGCCATGTATCCGGAGTGCGGATCGAGTGCCGTCAGCATGCCGTTGATTGCGCTTTCTAAAAGCTCTTGGTCGGAGACTTCTTCGACATAGTCTTTGCGGACCCGCTCGAATACGTCACCAAACAACTCGAGGTACTTATATGTATCGCCTGAGAATTTGCTGCTCGTGGCGTCCACCGCAAGCGCCGGTACGGACGGGGCAAGGGCAACGGCTGTGCCGAGGGCCAAGGCTGTCACGACATTTGAGATTTTCAAGCGCATGTTGAAGACACCATTTTTACGAGGGGTTAAGAGACGCATTATCCGCTGCTTTTTTCCGTACGGCCCGCGAGCCAGGGTAGAGGGTTGATCGGCTGTCCATCCCGCCGCAATTCGACATATAGGGATGTTGTGTCGGCATTTTCCATCACGCCGACCGGCTCTCCAGCCAACACCAATTGCCCGACCGCGCTATCAATGCGCCCCAAGCCAGCAAGAAGTGTATGATATCCCTCGCTGTGTTCGATGATCAATAGCTGCCCATATCCTCGAAAAGGTCCGGCAAAAGCGACAATTCCGTCAAATGGTGCCACCACCTGAGCGCCGGACCGGCCCTTAATCGTGATCCCGCGGGCGCGGGAACTCCCGGTCTGCGCGGTACTCGCGGCTTCGCCGTACTTTTCGGTCAAATCGCCGGCGACCGGAAAAGGCATCGTTCCCCGGGCTTTGGCGAAAGACCGGGTGACAATTTGTTCACGTAATCGGGCCTGCTGAGCGGCCGTTTTTGCGGCTGTTTCGGCGTTCGGCGGCAGCGCGGCGACTTCGGTTTCCGATCTGCCCGCTGCCTTATTTGTCATGCCGGGGGGTGGTTTTAGGACGATGCGGTTCTCCCTTGCCTGGTTCTGAGCGCGCTCTTCATCTCGTTTTTTCTCTGCGGCCCGCTCGGCGGCTAGTTTACGCTCTTTTTCTTGCCGGGCCTGCTCTGCTGCTTGTTCGGCGGCTTCACGCCGCTTTTTCTCCACAGCGAGTTTCTCAAACAGCTCGCGTAAATCTTCCGCTTCCCGTGCCATCTCGGCAACGCGGCGATCGAGCGTCGTGCGCTGAGTGACCAAAGCAGCCTGTTGCGTCTCTTTTTCCCGAGCCAGGGCTTCCAACTGCTTGCGCTTGCTGAGCAAGGCTGCTGCGCTTGTTGCTGCGCGGGCTCTCTGATCAACAATCTCGCGTCTGACCCGGTACAGGTCAGCGAGCTCGGTTTGAAGCTCTGCGGCGGAGTCTTTTATATGAGGGACGGCCGCGCGCAGTAAAATCGCGCTGCGGACCGCGTCGTCCGGTGCGAGCGGCTGAAGGGTCAAAGCGTCCTGAGGCCGCAGTGCGAGTCGCTCAAGGGCCAAAAGCACTCGGCCCATTTGTTTGTCTCTGCGCCCTAGCGTTTCGGTCAGTGCGTTCGCTTCGGTCTCAAGATTGGATATCCGGTTCTCCAGGACGGTCAGCGAATGCTCCTGGTCTTGTATGTCTTTGGCAGTTGTAATCATGTCCTGGCGCACAGCGGCCAGATCTCGTTCCACTTTACTTGCCTGATTCGTAACGCGTTCTCGCTCGCTTTGACTTTGCTCAAGGTTTTTTTCAAGAGCACGCAGTTGTTTCGCGGTTGGCTCTGCGTCTTGGGCGGCAGTCTGCGCCGGCCCAAACAAAATGGCCACGCCGAACACAGTGGCCGCGATGGCGCTGCGTTTCATGCTGTATTGGTTAATTCGCGGCACGGCGGGTAATAGCGTCCGTGTCCGTGTGGGTGTCGACTGTGCGGTGGAGCAATGAACGCCCGGTCATCTCTGCTGGTTTGGGAATGTTCAGCAAATCAAGCACCGTAGGCGCTAAGTCCGCGAGCCGTCCGCTCTCTAGCCGTTCAACGCCATCTGGTGCGTTTGCGAGAACCAAGGGCACCTCTCCAACAGTGTGTTGGGTGTGCGGCTCATCCGTGTCGGGATCGCGCATCATTTCCAGATTTCCATGGTCGGCGGTGATCAGCATTGTTCCACCGGAGCGCTTGAGAGCCTCTTCCAAACGGGTGAGGCAGGCATCAATCGCTTCAGCAGCCTTGATAGCGGCGGACAGTATGCCCGTATGCCCAACCATATCGCCATTAGCGTAATTGACCACAATAACGTCGAACCGGTTTTGATTGATGGCCTCTATAATTTTATCTGTCACGTCTGCGGCCGACATCTCCGGCTTTAGGTCGTAAGTCGCGACTTTGGGGCTCGGCACCAATATGCGCGACTCGCCAGGAAACTCTTGCTCGGCGCCCCCGTTCAGAAAGAAGGTCACGTGCGCGTACTTCTCGGTCTCGGCAATGCGAAGTTGGGTAAGCCCTGCGTTGCTCACGACCTCTCCCAAGGTATGGGCAGCGGCTTCGCTTGGAAACATCACCGTCATAAGTTCGCTCAGCTCGGCGGAATATTCTGTTAGCCCTGTGGCCGCACCAAAGACGATGGGGTGTGCTCGTTTGAAGCCTGCAAACTCTGGATCTAGCAGAGCACTTAGAATCTGGCGCGCGCGGTCTGCGCGGAAGTTGGCCATGAGAATGCCGTCACCGTCTTTCATACCGCTGTAGCCTTCGATCACGGCGGGAATCATGAACTCGTCGGTGATGTCGCTTGCGTAGGCGGCGTTTACCGCCGTGATCGCATCGACCGTAGTCGGGCCTTTGGCATCGGCTATGGCCGTGTAGGCCTTTTCAACGCGGTCCCAACGGTTGTCGCGGTCCATGCCGTAGTATCTGCCCCCTACGGTTGCGATCTCGGTATTGCCCAGGCCGTCTAGCTCAGAGACAAATTTCTCCATAAATCCGGCTGCCGATTTTGGAGGGGTGTCGCGGCCGTCAAGAAAGGCGTGGATGCGCACAGGAACACCGGCGGTGTCGACGATTTTGGCAAGGGCGGCGATTTGGTCCTGGTGCGAATGCACGCCGCCGGGTGAAATCAGCCCGAGAATATGGCAGGTGCCGCCGCTCGCCTCCAGATTATCAATATAGGCCGAGAGGGCTGTGTTGGTGGCGAGGCTGCCATCCGCAATGGCGGCGTCGATCCGCGGCAAATCCTGAACCATCACCCGTCCGCCGCCGATGTTCATGTGGCCAACTTCTGAGTTGCCCATTTGACCGTCCGGCAACCCTACGTCGAGGCCGCTGGTCTCAATGAGGGCGTGGGGACAGGAAGCCAGGAGGCGGTCCCAGGTGGGCGTGTTGGCCTGGGCGATGGCGTTATTGTGCGTTTCGACCCGGTGGCCCCAGCCGTCCAGGATGCACAAAATAACAGGAGTCGGGCGGGAATTGGTTGAGGATATGCGGTTCATGGCTGTCTTTATATAGGGTCGGGCGCTGTGTCGTCATCCTGCGCGCCGTCCGGTGGGCCTTCCGGCCACTTTTGACGCCTCCGTGTATGTCTTGCAACCGCAAAAGCCGGGAGTACCGCTAGGATAGTCCATACGAGAAGCAAGGCAGTCGGCCCGTTGAATCCATAGATAAAATTGCCTTCTTCCAAGACTTGCGCGAGATGCGCCTTCTTCTGATATAGTGGTCCTCGAGAGGCTGGCGGTGGACGGACTCCTCGCCAACCCGGTCAGGTCCGGAAGGAAGCAGCCGTAACGAGTTTCAGTTCGGGTCGCTGTCCAGTCTCTCACCCTTTTTGCCCGAGCCTTTTTGAGCTCTGCGCCGCGTTTTGCCCCGAGTTTTTTTGCCATGGATCAGCCTGCCGTGACCGACCGCCATTCCGAGGACCGGTCGCATGGAACCTAACACCGGGGCTGACAACACGGCCGAATATCAGGTTCTTGCTCGTAAATACCGGCCAACCACCTTTGCCGCATTGATCGGCCAAGATGCGCTGGTGCGCACCCTTACCAACGCCATCACTTCAGGGCGTCTTGCCCATGGATACATGCTGACCGGTGTGCGCGGGGTTGGAAAAACTACAACTGCGCGATTGATCGCGCGCGGGCTCAATTGTGTCGGTGCCGATGGCAAGGGCGGTCCGACGCCTGAGCCTTGCGGCGTGTGCTCCAACTGCACCGCGATTGCTCAAGATCGGCACCAAGACGTACTTGAGATGGATGCGGCCAGTCGCACGGGCATCGACGATATTCGCGAATTGCTGGACGGAGTTCGCTATCGGCCCGTTTCGGCACGGTACAAGATCTACATCATCGACGAAGTGCATATGCTGTCGGACAAAGCGTTCAACGCGCTATTGAAGACGCTTGAAGAACCGCCGGAGCATGTGAAGTTTATTTTTGCGACAACCGAGATTCGCAAAGTGCCGGTGACGGTGTTGTCCAGGTGCCAGCGTTTCGATTTGCGGCGTATCGATAGTGCAAAACTGCAAGCGCTATTTGGTGAGATCGCAAAGCAAGAAAAGGCCGACGTCGAAGATGGGGCGCTGGCGCTTATCGCCAGGGCCGCTGATGGGTCTGCACGTGATGGATTGTCGATTCTTGATCAGGCGATTTCCCAGTCCAGTGGATCGGGCGCAGACCGCCGCGTAACGGAGTTAACTGTTCGCGATATGCTCGGTCTTGCTGATCGGGCGCTGGTGTTCGATCTTCTTTCGGCGGTGCTGAGTGGTGACGTCAAGGCGGCGCTTGAGCTTCTTGCTGATCAGTATGCGGCGGGAGCCAGTCCTGTCGTCATCATTCAAGATTTACTCGAGCTCGTGCACTGGTTGACGCGTCTTAAGGTGGCTCCTGATGGAGCGGCCGACCCTGCTTTGGCTGAAACAGAACGTACGCGCGGCGTAGATATGGCGGCAAAGTTGCCGATGCCTGCTCTTACGCGGACGTGGCAAATGCTGCTCAAGGGCCTTGGCGAGACGCGCATGGCTCCTATGCCGATGCAGGCGGCCGAAATGATCATTGTGCGCATGGCTTATGCGGCGGATTTGCCGTCTCCGGCAGATGCGATCAAATCTCTTCAGAGCGGCACCGGGCAAAACGCCGCTGGGCAAAACAGCAGCGGACCTCGCCAAAGTGGGCAGACCGCTGCACCTGGATCCTCGTCCGGTTCATCACCTTCAGGACGGGAAGTGCCTGCCTCCCCCGGAAGCAATGGGTCTGGGGCCACCGCGCATGCAATGGCCGTGGAACCTGCTCCTCCGGTTCAATCGAAAATGCCCATGCCGACGTCTTTTGCCGAAGTCGTTGTTCTTTTTGCGCAGCGCCGCGAGGCGAAACTTGCGACGCTTCTCAAGCGCAATGTTCGTCTGGTCCGGTTCTCAGTTGGATTGATCGAGTTCAACCCCGAGCGCGGCGCGCCTTCCGATCTTGCCGGGCAAGTTGGGAAATTTTTAACCGAGTGGACCGGCCAGAGGTGGGTTGTTAGCGTGGTCAATGCACCGGGCGAAGCAACACTTCATGACCAGGAATTGGCGCAGGCCAAATCCGATCCCTTGGTAAAGTCTATCTTGGATGCATTTCCGGGCGCGACCATCGAGGGTGTGCAGCCGGCCGAGGACGACTGACATATTTACATCGTGCGTATTGTTTAGGAGTAGTGCCCCATGAAAAATCTCGGGCAGATGATGAAGCAGGTTCAAGAGATGCAGGGCCGCATGGCGGAAATGCAAGAGAAGCTCGGCGATTTAGAGATTACCGGCGCATCTGGCGGCGGCATGGTCGAGGCAACGCTCAACGGCAAGGGCGAGCTAAAGCGTATGAAGATCGATCCTTCTCTTGTTGTGCCGAGCGACGCCGAGATCCTCGAAGACCTTATTGTGGCGGCCGTCAACGATGCCAAGGCTAAGGTGGACGAGAAAATGCAGGCCGAGATGAGTAAATTCACCGGCGGCCTCCCGCTTCCGCCGGGATTCAAGCTGCCGTTTTAAGGGCCGCGCCGCCTATGGCCGGGCCCGAAATAGAATCATTGATCCGTCAGCTCTCTAAACTTCCGGGTTTGGGGCCGCGTTCGGCGCGGCGCGTTGCTCTGGCTTTGATCAAACGCCGCGAAACCCTTCTTGATCCGCTGATTCAAACCCTCGGCGCGGCGGCCGAGACGGTGAAAATTTGTTCTTCCTGCGGCAACTACGATAGCCAGGACCCCTGTGCGATTTGTGAAGATCCGCGCCGTGATGGAACGATTATTTGCGTGGTGGAGGATGTTGCCGACCTGTGGGCGCTTGAGAGGACCGCATCTTTCCGCGGCCGGTACCATGTGACAGGTGGTCTGCTTTCGCCTCTGGATGGAATCGGACCCGGCGATCTCAAGTTGGATCTATTACTCACCCGGGCGAGAAACTCGGAGGTGAAGGAAATTATTCTTGCGCTGAGCGCAACCGTAGACGGCCAAACGACGGCCCATTATATAGCCGAACGCTTGCAAGAGACCGAGACGACGGTATCAGGTCTGGCGCACGGCGTTCCCATTGGCGGCGAGCTGGACTATCTGGATGACGGGACTATTTCGGCGGCCCTCAAGGCGCGGCGGCCTGTTTGACGGCCGCTTGGTCGCGCTGCCAGAGTGCGTCACACAGCCGCCACAATTTTTTATTAGCTTATGGCTTGATTTCAACTTACTTCGCCGCGCAAGCTTGCTGTCAAATATAGAGGCTGCTCGTGGTGGGAAGCCTCAATGGAGGTTGTTATGATTAAGCGTCTTGTCGTTGCCGTTTTCCTTGTGGGGGCGCTCTCAGCCTGCGCGAGCACAAAGTACGTAGTTTCCGACGTTACGCGCTTTCATACATTGCAGAACCAAAATTCAGGCCAGACATTTGCGATTGTCGCTGCGGATGACGAGCAGCAGCAAAGTCTCGCATTCAAGCAGTATGCCGATCAGCTGAACACAAAGCTGTCGGCACTCGGTCTTCGCCAATACACCGGCTCCACCGGGCCAGCCGAAGCTGACTATGTTGTGACCTTAAAGTACAGTGTTGCAGGCCCGAGCCCCGACGTTGAGGGCCGCGGCAGTAATTTCAGCGTGGGATTCGGGTACGGTCACTATGGCCGTCCCTTTGGCTACAGCGCCATGTATGATCCCTTTTATAATGATCGCACGGAGACAACGCAGTTGTTTGTGCGCCGGGTGGAACTCGATATTTACAAGGGAGCTACCTACGGCGGCGATAATCCGGAACGCGTGTTTGAGGGCCGGGCTGTAAGCCAGGGCCGCAACGGGCATGTCGAGGCGGTTATGCCGTATGTCCTTGATGCAATTTTGAAGGACTTCCCGGGCACCTCAGGTAAGACACGCACGGTTAGCGTTGAAGTGCCGCCTGGCGTCGAGTTGCCGACAGGGACATCGTCCCGGCCCAGCAGCCGGTCAAGTTATTAGCCAAACCCGATTTCAAAGAAGGCGTTCTAGACTTGGCGCATCGCCGTCTTCAGCGATGCGGCTTATGGCCCCCTCGTCTGCCGCAGGTTCGAGTTGGATGTTCTCGATAGCGACGCCGCGTTTGACAATCTTCCCGGTCGAAACGAGGACGTCTTTGATATCACGTTGTGTCTGGTCGAAGTGGGTGGACAGTTGACCAACCCGCTTATCTAGGCGGGCTACGTCTTCCATCATTTTCGAAATCTCGGTTTGTATGACGTGGGCCTGCTCGCGCATACGCGCGTCTTTCAAAATGGCGCGGATGGTGTTCAGGGTTGCCATCAGTGTTGTCGGCGAGACAATAAACACCCGACGACGAAACCCCTCCTCGACGACCATTGGGAATCGGTCGTGCAATTCAGCAAAGACTGATTCGGCCGGTACGAACATAATGGCCGTGTCTGCTGTTTCGCCGGGGATGATGTATTTATCGGCTATGTCGCGGATATGTTTGATGACGTCGCTGCGAAAGGCTTGCTCAGCGCTTGTTCGCTCACGGTCGTCCTGCGCGGCGTTTAATCGCATGAAGGCTTCGTGCGGATATTTCGAGTCAACGGCAATGAGGCCGGGCGGGTTGGGCAGGCGGATCACACAATCGGCACGTTTGCCGTTTGATAATGTTGCCTGAAATTCGAAGGCGCTGCTCGGCAGCATATTGCGCACCAGATCTTCCATTTGCGTCTGGCCGATGGCACCGCGCGCCTGTTTGTTCGATAGGATATCCTGCAAGCTGACCACGCCTGCCGACAATTCGGTGATGTTCTTCTGAGCAGCATCGATGACTGCAAGGCGTTCTTGCAGTTGGGCCATGGTCTCGGTGCTTTTATCGCTGGTCTTCTGCAAATTCTCGCCAACGCGTCTTGTGACGTCGGCAAGGCGTTCGTCGACCATTTTTGTCACCGCCCGTTCTTGGGCTTGTAATTGCTCGCCAATCAGCTTTTGGGCGGTTGCTTGGCTCTCAGCCATCTGGCCCAGCCGGCCCATAAGTTCTGATTGTGCCTGAGACAACCGATTCGTGGCGTCTGTAAGCTGGGCGGAATTTTCACCGCCGCCACGGCGGGCCAAAACAAGGGCCACAATGGCTACGATGGCCGCGCCAATCGCCGTGACGGCGAGCCCGATAACCGCTATGTCCATGATATATCTCGAAACCTGGTGTTTGCTGTGAGCGCTGCCATCGAGCTTGATCGATGCCCTAGGCCTGCCATGATCAGAACTTAAATGAAAAGCACGGACGGGGCCATGGGTCCCGAGGCCGATCTTGAAACGCATACCCCAGGACGCACTTCATGTTTGATCGCTCCATTGTCATCGCCCTTGCTCTTTTTCTCACCGCCGAGATTGCATCTGCCGCTGAGTTGGGTGTGCCGGCTTCAGCGTCGGGCGGTGCCCATCTGACGATCTACACCAACGACTTTGCTCTCGTTCGTGATCGGCGCGCTATTCGATTGCCAGCAGCTACCGCCGAATTGGCATTCACAGATGTGAGTGGGCGTTTGCAGCCTGAAACCGCACTGCTTGAAGTGATCAAGGGCGAGGCTCTTACAGTTTCCGAGCAAACCTTCAGTTTCGACGTCCTCAGTCCCGAGCGGCTGATGGAACA
Organism: Alphaproteobacteria bacterium; assembly: GCA_030432435.1. Taxonomy (GTDB): domain Bacteria; phylum Pseudomonadota; class Alphaproteobacteria; order Rhodospirillales; family Rhodospirillaceae; genus UBA11612. Next base: position 4,507 of record JAUIGX010000005.1, on the reverse strand, counting down.
TGCGGTGGGGCAAGAGGTCGGCGTGGTGATGGTTAACCCGGCGACCGGAAAGGAAACCACCGAGCGAGCGAAAGTGCTGGCGGTCGCCAACGGGCTTGTGATCGAGATGAACGGCAAAATTCATACCGGCTCACCGGGCCGTATCGTGTTTGATCGGGTGCCTGAGGGAGTCAGATCCAGCCCAACGCTTCTTATGAAGGCCCGCGGCACGGCCAAGCGAGAAACGGAGGTGGATCTTAGTTATCTCACCTCGGGTTTGTCGTGGCGCGCCGACTATGTCGCGCAATACGACCCCGATGCGGATCAGATGGATCTGAAAGCCTGGGCGACCATCACGAATACCACCGGGATGGATTTCAAGTCCGCGAACATCAAGTTGGTTGCAGGTGATGTGAACCGGACCGCGCCGCAACCCGCACCTCGGGTGATGCGAGCGATGGAAATGCAGATGGATGCCGCGCGCGCACCCATGGCGAAAGGTGTCGGCGCGGAAGGCCTGGTCGCCTATCACATTTATTCTTTGCCGGATGCGACAACCCTGAACGACCGCGAATCCAAGCAATTGGCTTTGTTGGACGGGCAAGGCATTGCGGTAGAACGAGATCTGGTCGCGCGCAGCCAGCCGCATTTTTATACCTCGTCCTTGCGAGGCCAAACCCAGGACAATCGCGCGGACGTGCAGCTGACCTTCACTAACAACGCGACTGCCAAGCTGGGCGTTCCGCTACCCGCGGGCACGGTGCGGGTTTATACAAGGGATGCCTCCGGGGCGCCGCAGTTTCTTGGAGAAGGTAACATCGACCACACAGCCGAAGGCAGCGAAGTTAGCCTAGCACTTGGCAGCGATTTCGATGTGCCGGTGCTGCGCGAGCAAACAAACTATGTGCGGGCCTCCGACAATATCACTTTGACGACGTGGCGGATCACCGTGCGCAACGCCAAATCAAAGGCGGTAACCGTGCGAGTGGTCGAGCAGATTCCCGGCTCTTGGGAAATCACGAAGGAGACGGCCGCGCATACAAAACTGAACGCTGCAGAGGCAGAGTGGGCGCTGCAAGTACCGGCCAAGGGTCAGGCCGTTCTTGAGTACAGTGTGCGTACACGGTTTTAGGCGGGACCATGACGCGGGGGGTGGAGGCGGCAGCGGCGGTTATTTTGCTTGTTGTCGGATTGACGCAAATTTATGCCAGCGGCTTTTGGATGACCTACTATCGCCGCGTAACCGAGGCGGGGGAGCAGGGCGTGCGATTGCACGGGCTGCTGAGCCTTGCGCTAGGCCTATTGGTTTTACGTCTTCATTGGATATGGAGCGGCGCAGCAGTGGTGCTCTCGCTGTTGGGCGTGTTTATGCTGGCCGAAGGTTTGCTCTGTGTCCTCGCGCCCAAACTGGGTGTCCAGAGCTTGCAGGTTCTGGATGAGGCGAGCAAAGCCCGTACCCTGTTTTTCACAGGAGTCTTCGTGATCGTTGTCGCGGGCGTTTTGGCGGCATCCCTTGTTCTGCCTGCATAACGCATCCTAGAGAGGCACTTGGGCGTTGACGCTTCGGCCCTTGGGCCTTATGTCACCCAAAACCTAGGAAATCTGCCCCATGGCCCTATTAGACATCATCGTTGCGCCGGACCCCCGCTTGAAGAAGAAGGCGGTGTCGGTGGAGTCCGTGGACAAGGCGACGGCCAAGCTCATGGCCGATATGTTGGACACGATGTATGAGGCCCCCGGTGTGGGCTTGGCGGCTCCGCAGGTAGGTGTGCTGAAGCGAATTATCGTGGTGGATCCCGCCCAGGAAGATGAAAAACCTCGGCCCCTGAAAATGGCCAACCCCGAAATTTTTTGGTCCTCGGAAGAGGTCAAAGAATATGAAGAGGGCTGCCTCTCGTTGCCCGAAGAATATGAGCCTGTACAGCGCCCGGACCGTATCAAGGTGCGGTATTTGGACGAAAAGAACCAACCGCAGGAATTAGAAGCCGACGGTATTCTGGCTGTGGTCATCCAGCATGAGATGGATCATTTAGACGGCGTGTTATTCGTTGACCATATATCGTCGTTAAAACGCGGTATGATTTTGCGGCGCCTTACCAAGATCAAAAAACTGAGCAAGGCTCAAAAACCGAAAGCTACTCTCAAGCGCCGCTCTCTTGCGTCCGCGTAAGACGGCGTTGGGCTAAGCCATGCGCATCATTTTCATGGGCACGCCGGACTTTTCCGTCGCGGCGCTGGCGCGATTGCATGCAGCGCACGAGATTGCGGCCGTTTATACGCAGCCGCCCCGGCCTGCCGGTCGCGGACAACAGGCCCGGCCTAGTCCGGTACAAGCCTTTGCCGAACAGAACAACCTTCAGGTACGTACGCCAAAATCGTTGAAGGCTGAGGATGTCCAGGCTGAATTTGCGGCGTGGAAGGCTGACGTGGCCGTGGTTGCGGCTTACGGATTGATACTGCCGCAAGTCATTCTTGATACGCCCCGTCTCGGGTGCATTAACATCCACGCATCGCTTTTGCCGCGCTGGCGCGGTGCGGCCCCGATTCAACGCGCGATCATGGCCGGTGACGATGTGAGCGGTGTGACTATTATGCAGATGGATGCGGGTCTCGATACCGGTGCGATGCTGCTGACACGAGATGTGCCCATTGATGGGGCGACAACGGCGAGCGCGCTTCACGATCAGCTAGCCGACATCGGTGGTGACTTGGTGCTGGCGGCACTGAGCGGCCTGGCAGAGGGTATCTTGTCGGCGGTGCCTCAGCCGCATGACGGTGTGACCTATGCTGCGAAAATCGACAAAGCAGAAGCACGTATCCAATTCGATCGCCCCGCACCTGAAGTTTTGCGCCATATACACGGCCTTTCGCCGTTTCCAGGTGCTTGGTTTGCGCATAAGGGCGAACGGATCAAAGTGCTGAAGGCTGAACTTGTGGCCTCGCAAGGTCCGGCCGGCGCGTTGCTCGATGACAATTTAACAATCGCTTGCGCTGAAGGTTCTATCCGTGCGCTCACTGTGCAACGGGCGGGTAAAGCGCCGGCCGATGCCGCCGCGTTTCTGCGTGGCTATGCGTTGCCCCGTGGAACGCAGGTCGCCTAAACTTAAACGAGCTGCGGATGCATCTCACTCCGCCGGCTAGAAAGGAATACGGGCTATGTTCGGGCGCCGCCGCAAAATCATTGCGCGAGATGATGTGGTTTATTTGTATACGCCCACCAAGGATTCCGCTGACGATTTTTTGACACTCACCACGACAAGTGAAAGCTTTCATCATCCTTGGGTTTATCCGGCGACGGATGCGCGCCGGTTTCGGGCCTATCTAGATCGCATTGAACGCGGCAATGCTTGCGGCTTTCTTGTTGCGCGCTGTGAAGACGATGCGGTTGTCGGTGTTATCAATATCAATGACATCATCCTGGGGGGCTTTCGCAGTGGTCATCTGGGGTACTATGGAAGTGCTCCTTACAGTCGGCGCGGTTACATGAGCGCGGGTCTTGCTCTGGTGTTGGACTACGCCTTCACAACTCTTGATCTCCACCGAATGGAAGCCAACATCCAGCCGGACAATGAAGGCTCGCTAGCCTTGGTGCGGCGACTCGGATTTCGCAAAGAGGGGTTCTCGCTTGGCTACCTCAAGATTGGCGGCGAATGGCGAGATCACGAGCGCTGGGCGATTCTGGCCGGCGAGTGGTTGGCCGCGCATGGCGGCACACGCCCCGGCGAACACGTTCGCGAAGTCATATAGGCGGCGTTTCCACTCATGCCTCGATACAAACTCACCATCGAATACGACGGCACCAATTTTGTCGGCTGGCAACGGCAGGACAATGGCTTGTCGATACAAGGCGCCATTGAGAGCGCGGCCAAGGGATATTGCCAGATAGACGCCCTGGTGCAGGGCGCCGGCCGCACAGACTCGGGTGTTCATTCGCTCGGACAGGTGGCGCACGTGGATCTGCCGCGGCACGACCCTCCCGATATTGTCGCCAAAGCTCTCAATGCCCATTTGCGCCCCCACCCTATTGTCGTTGTGAAGGCAGAGTTGGTTGGAGACGATTTTCACGCTCGTTTCTCTGCGATTGAACGTGGCTACGAGTATCGCATCCAAAACCGCCGGGCGCGGCCTGCGTTGGAAATGAACCGCGCGTGGTGGGTTTCCGCTCGCCTTGATGTGGACGCTATGCACCGCGCTGCGCAGTGTCTTGTCGGCCGCCACGATTTTTCGACCTTTCGGGCTGCGGTTTGCCAGTCAAGTTCGCCGGTAAAGACTCTCACTGAGATATCTGTGGCGCGGCATGAAGATTTTGTTGTTCTGACCACAAAGGCGCGTTCATTCCTCCATCATCAGGTGAGAAATATTGTCGGCACGTTGAAGTTGGTCGGTGAAGGCAAATGGCGGGAGGACGATGTTCCTAAGGCTTTGGCGGCGTGCGACCGTACGGCTGGCGGTCCGACGGCTCCATCTCACGGCCTTTACCTGACTCACGTGCGCTATCCAGACGCGTAAGTCGGTTGCCCGTATCTAA
>JAUIGX010000199.1 GCA_030432435.1 Alphaproteobacteria bacterium | reverse complement strand
CTCCGAGAGGTCCAACCCGTAACCAATTGTTGCGAGCTCTTTTGAGATAGGATGGTGAGAGTGACTCGCCATAGCCGCCGCAATGGCGAGATGCGCCGGCGTGCTCGCACCTTTGTTTCTTAGAACCGGAGTGCCCATGGTTAGGGTTCCTGTCTTATCGAAAACGACCGTATCGATCTCTGTAAGGCGTTCAAGAGCTGCGCCATCTTTCAACATGATACCGCGTTCGAATAAACGCCGTGCGGCGACCACTTGTACCATCGGCACCGCCAGCCCCAACGCACATGGACAGGTAATAATCAGCACGGCCACTGCAACGACGGCGGACTGCCGGAAGTCACCCACCACAATCATCCAACCAACAAAACTCGCAAAGGCTGCTCCATGCACAACGGGAGCATAGAGTCGTGCGGCCTTATCAGCTATACGCCGATAGACCGGCCGGCCAGCCTCCGCCGCTTCCATAAGCCGAACCATTTGAGACAGAAACGAGTCTCGCTCGGTCGCTGTCGCTTCAATGTTCAGCGGACCCGTAAGATTCAATGTACCTGCCTGAACCAGGCTGCCCACCATCGCGGTCCGCGGACTGCTTTCTCCGGTCACAAGCGCCTGGTCAACTGTAGAGGTCCCCGCGGCCACGCGGCCGTCGATCGGTATGCGCTCACCCGCAGCAACAAAGACAGTCGTACCGGGCGCAACATCCGATATAGAATGGGTCTCAATAAATCCGTCGCCACGCACCACCTGAACAACACGTGGAACAAGTTTCGCAAGACCACTGACAGCGCGCCGCGCTTTCTCGCGCATCATGTGTTCAAGTGTTCGGCCGATCAGTAGAAAAAACAGTAGCATCACCGACGCTTCGAAGTAGGCGTGCTGACCTCCCTCAACGGTTTCAAAGAGACTCATGATGCATGTCAGGAGCACTCCGATAGAGATCGGCACGTCCATGTTCGTATGGCCATGCCGGAGAGCCCCTACAGCAGAGCGAAAGAAAACTCGCCCCGAGTAAGCAACCGCCGGCAAAGCTATTAGAGCGGATACCGCGTGAAATAGATTTCGCGCCACGCTATCAGCACCGGACCATATTGAAACGGATAACAACATAATGTTGCCGGTTGCAAATCCCGCCACCGCCAATGCCCGAACCAACTCCGACAGAGCTCTATCAGGCCCACTCCCCTCCAAACTCTCTAGATGGACCGTATGACCGAGATCGATCAAAGCTTTTACGAACGGAGGAGGTGCACCATCCCCGGCCCAGACAACACATACGCGTTTGCTGGTCAGATTTACGCGTGCACTCTCGACATCCTCGAGGGCATTGAGGGCTCGCTCGATTTTTTGGATACAACCCCCACAGCGGATCGATGGCACGGAGAGGTCGGTTTGTCTTAGACGATCAGTGAGGAAACGGCTTGCGTGCAAAATCTCGTTCTGCGAGGGACCGGGCAAAAGCATCGCCGCCCCATCATTCGTATTCGCAAGCGTCGCAGGATTAATGCTCATCGAATGCTTCCAGAACGCTACGAGGGCAATGCCGGATCACGAGCTTCTAAGGTCGCATTTCTTGGTATGCGTGCCATGTTGCGTGTCCAAGCAACGGAAAAACAATAATGAGTCCGAGCAATCCGGTGGCAACCCCGACTACAAAAAGGGCTACTACAATGGCGCCCCATATCAGCATGACCTGAAGGTTCTGCCAGACCAGGGCCATACTGGTTCCCATCGCTGTCAAAGCGTCGACCTGCCGATCCAGCAGCATCGGAACCGCAAAAACACTGATCGCAAATGAAAACGAGGCGAATAATCCGCCAACTAGTGATCCGACGACAAGCAGCGCCCAACCCGATGGTGTGCCGAACAAGGTCGGCAGGATATCGTCCAGTCCGGGGAAAGGTTGGAGTCCGAAAAAAAGCGCGTAAAGGATAACGGCCGCTCGAATCCAAAAGAGCATTAAGAGGCCGAGCAATGCACCCATAAACAATACCTGACCGCCTGAACTAGGCCGGACAAAAATCATGTTCGTCAAAGTGACTGGAATTCCTTGAGATATCCGCCGACTTTTTTCATACAGACCTACAGCTATGAGCGGCCCAACCACCATAAATCCGGCAAAAGCCGGAAACAAAATGTAGTCCAGCGCAAAGGCAAACAAGCCGCCTACCACCGCAACAGAGACGACATACACGGAAAACCCGTAAAGAAGACTAGTCCCCGGCTTTACTTTGAGGTCGCGCCAACCGGCCGACAACCAGCCGAATGCCGCTGCGTTCGGAACATTTCGCTCCAGGTCGCGCTGGCGCGGCAATGGCGGGAGAACTTTCGGTATTGTCGCCATCTTTGCTTTCACCCTATCCAAGGTATATTCACTGACTCGTCAACATGTTGTCTTCAACACGATGGCTTGGCTGCTCTGAAGGGGATTGTTGCTCCTTCGCTCATTTCTGAATGTGCGACACATTCAGGCTGAGATGTCATCGCCACATAGACTAGATGTGCATTGGCCAGCACTAACAACAAGACACCCGCAAAAACGATCACTCCAACCATCAGCCGGCCGCGCGGGCCTTGCCATTTTCGTGAAGAAGCCAAATCTTGTATCACCCTGCTCACTGCGCCACCGATTTTTGATCCAGAACAAACAGAGTAATAATTTTTCGCTGGAGCGCGGAGAGTCGCCCCTCCCAGTGAGGCATATGGCCTTGTCGCCCTTGGTAAACGGACAAGTAAACAGACTGCGGGTCTCCACCATAGATCCAAAAGTCGTCTGTTAGGTTCGGGGCGCCCATCTTCGGGTTACCTGTGCCGTCACGATTGTGACAACCGACACAATACACATCGAATACCTTTTTACCGGCAGCAAGCGCCTCAGGTCTGTCGGCTCCTTCGGACTCGGCGCCGGACAAGGATCGAACATAGGTCACAAGATCAAGTACCGCCTCGCGCTCCAGCATCCCTCCCGCGCCAAATGGCGGCATTTGCGCGAACCGCGTATCATCGTGCGAGGAGTTGATCCCAACTCGTATCAATTCTTCGATATCCTCGGGATTACTCCCCCAGAGCCATGCATCGTCCGTCAATCGCGGAAAGCCTGGGCCGCCTTGAGCCCGCATTCCATGACAAGCTCCACAATTGTCCTGGAACAATGTCCGCCCTGTTTGCCGTGCAATACGCATAAGAGACCCGTCGGCTTGTATAGCGGCAAAGCTAAGCGCCTCAATTTGGCGCATCCATTCGACCCGTTGCGCAGCGGCCTTATTAATATCTTCGACGAGCACTGCACGCTGATTCGCGCCCAGAATACCTTTCGTATAGCTATCGATTTGCGGCCACGCAGGCATAAGAATCCAATAGATCACCGAAAATATGACCGTGGCCGCTAGAAACAACCATACTACGAGCGGGACAGGTCGATTCAGTTCGGTAATGCCGTTCCACTCATGGCCCGTCGTTAAATAGCCGGAGTGTTCATCGCGCTCCTCTATCGCCATGGCCCCTCCTCATCGTCGAGAATACTCTTCGCTGCCCGTTCGAACCGCAGTTTGTTAGAGGGCCAGCAGGCATAGATCAGCACCCCGATCGACAAAGCGATCAGGTAGAACAGCCCGAACGACTTTGAAATGGCGACGAGCGTTTCATGGTCGAACCCAATCACTTTGCTCCTCCTTCCAACACTTGTTGCTGGTGCGCGGCATCGGTCAGACGTCCAACAATTTGCAGATAGGCAACCAATGCATCCATTTCTGTGACGAGACCCGGCTCCCCATCAAAAGTCCTGATGTTCGTTTCCTCGCCGTAGCGCTCCTCCGTTCCGGCGGCGATGTCACTATCCGGATTAGCTTGTCCGTAGGCATCTGCCGCCGCATTTGCGATCATTTCATCTGAATACGGCACTCCGACACGGCGCAGTGCCGAAAGATGCAGACCTAGATCATCAACGGTGAGTTCGTTCGTTTTAAGCCACGTATAGGACGGCATTACCGATTCCGGCACTACCGAGCGCGGATTATTTAGATGCTCGACATGCCAAACATCCGAATACTTACCGCCAATTCTTGCTAAATCCGGCCCTGTACGCTTAGAGCCCCACAACATCGGATGGTCGTACTGGGATTCCACTGCAAGCGAATACGGACCATAACGCTCCACTTCATCCCGCAACGTACGGATCATCTGAGAGTGACAGGCGTAGCAACCTTCCCGAATGAAAATATTCCGCCCTGCCAGCTCAAGCGGCGTATAAACGCGCATATCCGGCACATCTTCTACAGTTTCATCGATGGTGAACAGCGGCGCGATTTCGACAAACCCGCCAATTCCCGATACAAAAATAATCGCCAGAACAAACGGTATGGTGTGACGTTCTAGCTTGTAATGAAGGCCGAACATATTGCTCACTCCCCCGGCTGCAGACCGCTAGCTGCCACCGCCGCTACCGGTTGATCAACGACTGGCTCACTTGGCATCTGCCGTGCCATGCGCATGGTCATCCAAATATTAAAGAACCCAATTGTTGCGCCGACGGCGAACAACAATCCACCGATTGCGCGCGCGATATAATACGGGTGCATTGCGACCAGTGAGTCTACGAAGGAATATGCAAGCCCGCCACTATCATTATAAGTGCGCCACATCAGCCCTTGAATAATTCCTGAATTCCACATTGCAAATACGTAGATAACGGTACCCGCAAGCGCGAGCCAAAAGTGGACTTCAACAAGGCGACTCGAATACATGCGCCCGCATCTCCACAAAGTCGGCACGGCGGCATAAATTGAACCAAATGTAATAAAGGCAACCCAACCCATCGCCCCCGCATGAACATGTCCGATTGTCCAATCAGTGTAGTGGGACAGAGCGTTTACAGGACGAATCGCCAAAAAAGAGCCTTCGAATGTAGAGATGCCGTAGAAAACGGCAGCCACCATCATAAACCGCAACGTCGCATCGTCGCGTACGCGGTGCCATGCGCCGTTCAGCGTCAACAATGCGTTGCCCGCCGACGCCCAAGACGGCACCAGCAACATTACTGAAAAGGTCATGCCCAATGTTTGCACCCACTGCGGTAATGCCGTGTAGTGCAGATGGTGTGAGCCAGCCCACATATAAAAGAAGGTGATGCCCCAAAAACTGATAATCGATAACCGGTAAGAAAAAATCGGTCGTTGCGCGCGTTTCGGCAAGTAATAATAGAGCATCCCCAAGAAGCCCGCTGTCAGAAAGAATGCAACAGCGTTGTGGCCGTACCACCACTGTGTCATCGCATCTTGTACGCCAGAGAAAGCCGAGTAGCTTTTGGCATGACCGAGAGACACTGGCACGGCGAGATTGTTCACGATATGGAGGACGGCAACCACCAAAATGAATGCAAGGTAATACCAATTCGCTACATAAATATGAGGTTCTTGCCGGCGCGCTAGCGTGCGCAGATAAAGTACGAAATAGGTGACCCACACGATCACCAGCCAAATATCCGCATACCATTCTGGTTCGGCATATTCTTTCGACTGCGTTACACCGATAAAGTATCCGCTTACAGCAAGAATACAGAACAAGTTGTACCCGAGCAGTACGAACCAGGGGCTGAATTGTTCAGGCAGTCGAGCCCGCGTTGTTCTTTGCATGACATGGAAAGATGTCGCGATCAGCGCGTTCCCGCCAAAGCCAAAAATGACGCCGGTCGTGTGGACTGGCCGCAAACGGCCAAAGCTCGCCCACGCTGCGTCGAATGTCGCTTCGGGAAAAGCCAGTAGCCAGGCGACCCAGTCGCCGATAAACATCGCGAATACCGCCCACACCATTGCAATTACGATGCCAATTTTACTCGGATCGTCGTAATAGTGTGCCAGCCGCTCATTGCTTGGCTGCGGTGCAGAGTATCCGGGTATGACAACAAACAGAACGCCGAGGCTCAGAAACATCACGATCAGGCCATGAAGGCCGAAAGCCCCCTGCTGCCCCGCTCCGGCCATCAATAGGCCGCAGAACATCAGCACAACCAGAACTGCGACTGCCAATTGGCGTTCGCCCTTAGTCAACGCAGCTACCATATCATCGTCCTTATGGGCTTGATTAAGTGTCGCATCGCCTGCTCCGATTCTCCTTCAAACCGTTTGAGTTCGGCAACGGCTGCGCAATGCCGCTATCCCGTGATAAACAAGTATTTTCAGTACCTAATTACCCGACTTTAGGCACAGTGGGCAAAAAATAACATCAAATTAGATCGAAATTAGTTCAGCGATATTGCTTTTAAGACGCAATAAAAGGCCCCTACTAAGAGTACAATCAGTCATATCGACAAGGAGTGCGGGCATCGTCCCCTCACGCTTGCTTGCGCTTCGGGCGAAGCAGGTGCGGTCCGCAGGAGACTAGAAAGAAAACAAATGCTGAGACCCACGCCGCAGCGGCAACCAACAGCATT
>JAUIGX010000198.1 GCA_030432435.1 Alphaproteobacteria bacterium | reverse complement strand
CGCGCTCTCGCCGTAAAGCGCGATCGGATCAACGTCCGGGATCTCCGATTCATGCACTGGGCGCACCTGCTGCACCGCGGGGGCGTCCTGCGCAATCGCACCCGCGCTCATCAAACACATCGCTACTGCTGACAATTTAGTGCGCACAAACATTGAGTTCTGAAACTTCAGCAATTGCGGCCTCCGATACTCTTACCGAACCCACTTTGGCGTGACCTCGGAGTTTGTGCAAATTCCTGATTCCGGCGACACCACCACGCAAGTTTGCTATTTTAGGCGCAGGAGGACGCAAATGCGCGATATGAGCGAACCACAACGCCCGGCCCGCAATGTTCTAGGCGGCTCGCTGATCACCTGCTCGGCGAATCCGATGACCGGGTTTTTCCGAGACGGCTGCTGCAATACCGGGCCGACAGACCGAGGGTCGCACACCGTCTGCGTTGTAATGACCGCCGAGTTCCTGTCCTTCAGCAAGCGCTTGGGCAACGACTTATCCACGCCCATGCCGGACTACGGCTTTCCAGGGTTAAGGCCCGGAGACAAGTGGTGTCTTTGCGCTCCTCGGTGGCAACAAGCTTTTGAAGCGGGCATGGCGCCGAAGGTCGTGCTGACAGCTACCCACGAATGCGCGCTTGAGCACACCGAACTCGCAGATTTAAAAAAACACGCTGTAGATTTGAACTAGGGCTTAAAACCTAGAGGCCCAGCACCGATAGCGGCACATGCTTGTCGATCACCACCGCCAAGAACACGCCAGCCAAATATTGCATGGAAAACAGGAAGTTCCGGCGCGCGAGGTCCTTCGATGGGTCACGCACCAGTTTCCAGTTTAGCCACAGGAAACGAGCGCCGAACCCAGTCGAGACAATCGCATAGAGCCAGCCAAGCTCTCCAAACACTACGGGCAGCAAGGCCGAACCCACAAGGGCCACAGTATTGGCAAATATCCATTTCGCACACACGGCATCGCCGGCAATCACGGGCAGCATGGGCACGCCCGCTTTTGCGTAATCGTCTTTAATGAGGATCGCGAGCGACCAAAAGTGCGAGGGCGTCCACAGAAACAGGGTAATTGCCATCAAGGCCGGTAGTAGCCAGAGACTCGGGTCCACGGCCGCCGCACCTGCCAAAACAGCGAAGCTACCCGCTGCTCCGCCGATGATGATGTTCGTCCAATGCAGACGTTTCAGCCACACCGTATAGACAATGCCGTATACGAATGCGCCGAGGAACAGATGCAGAGCCACGACCCAATTGAAGGCCAGGAGCGCAATAGCGCAGCCCGACAGCAATAGCGTGCCCGCAAACCAAAGCGCGCGGTTGGCATCCTGCACCGTGCCCTTAACCAGTGGTCGGTTGGCCGTGCGCGGCATAAGGCCGTCGATATCGCGGTCGTAAAACTGGTTAAAAACAGCAGACCCAGATGAGCCGAGCAACATCGCCACAAAGAGAACCACCAGCTGCCAAGCATCAACCTGTTGAGCCACGGCGGCATAGCCCGCCATTGCGCTCACAGCGATCAAAAAGCCGATCCGGAGCTTCATAAGCTCGATGTAACCGCGGAACTGCATGGGCTCTTTCTGCTTAAATTCTCGACTGCGCCTATTCGGCGCCGGCTCCGATTTCGGAGTCGGAGGGTGTCACAGGGGTTGCGGTACCATCTCCACGGCCCATTGCCAACAGCATTCGCCCCGCAAGCACCACGAAGATGACACCCCCAGCGACCGCTATAACCCCGCCAAGGCCCATCATGGACATAGTCGCGACCTTCCAACTGCTGTCCAGGCCTTGCGCGGCCCCGGCCGTTTTGCGGACCACGCCTTCCACCCCGGCTAGGTAAAGTCCCAGAGAATGTAGAAACTGCCCTCCGCCCAGCAGGAGATACATGGCGGTTCTCAGGCCCTTCCGAGGTGAGCGAAGCCCAATCAGCGGCAAAAACAGCGCAAAATAAAGCGCGATAAAGCCAAGAGTGACTGCAATCAGCATCGCGTGATAGTGGCTTGGGGTGCGCGTATCCACGGACCCTTCGAAAAACCCGATTACCCCGCCAAAGGCAAATAATACGAGAGCTGCCGCCATCCCTATAGTTTCAGGGGCTCCATGCAGCAAATCGGCCCGACGCTTATACAAAAGCGCGACGACACTCCCTAGCAAGACAGCCGAGGGCACCGGTAAGGCAAACCAGTACATATAAGTGAAGGCCATGCGCAGGGTTGGGTCGCCACCCTGATAGGTCAGGTAGAGCAAAGGCCCAACAGCCGCGCCGGCGACCATGATCAGCACCATGCCCTTGAACCAAGAATCCTTGATCGGCGTTTCGCCCAGGGTGATACGCGAGAGCATATAGAAAGCGCACAGCATCAGAACGGTGTTGGTGAACTGCAGAACATGTCCGCCGCCCCACATAACGTATTCGTTGGTCCCGACAGCACCCGCGTTCTGGGGAACCGTCAGTGCGGCGGCAGCCACGCAAATCAAACCGATAAGGTAGATGACCCCAGCGGCAGCGACCCCGAAAGCCGACGCCTCGACCTCGCGCATCCGTACAATCAACGCCAGAAGACGGAGCACAGGCAGCGCCACGCACAGGGCAAGCATCGCAAGACCTGCATAAAATAAAGGATGAATAAGCACCGGAATGTAGTTGTTAAGGGACGGTTCACCTAAATCGGCAACAGCAGGCGCCAACATCATCAAAAGACTTAAACTTGCCCCGTATATTGCTGTTTTTCCTACTATTATTCCAACAGGGCCCATCTCGACTTTGCGTTGACCCGCACACCTTGCGGTCGCGAGAACCGTCATGGCTCCATGCACGCCCATGTACCAAACCACAAAAGCAAAGGTGACATGCGCCACCAGCCCTTTCTGGAAAAAGGTCTCACCGATCCACGGAAGCAAGAACTCCGCGCCCGGTACGCGCGCCAAGGCCAAAAGCAGGGCCATGAACCCAGCCAAGCCGAGCGCCGCCAGCGGCAAAATCACCCAGCCTCGAAGTTCACTTGCTAGATGAGGTGTTAGTTTTCCGGCAATTGTACCGTCCACCGCCACATCTACCGGCGGCGGCAATGCCCTCGCAAAGACTTCTCTATCATCCATTATCCTGGTCCGGATCTTTGGGTCTGTCCCGATTGGCGGCGATAGCCGGAAGCATTTTCGGCCACGTCACGGGCTTGCGGGATAAACATGGTAAAGGGTCGCATAAATCAGCACGCCGGTCACAGTAACGTAAAGCCAGATGGGCAAGGTCCACCTAGCGATTGCCTTGTGCCGGTCAAACCGCCCATGCAGCGCCCGCCAGGCGGTAACTATCACCATCGGCGTTACGATGGTCGCCAAAATCACATGGCTAACAAGCATCGTGTAGTACACCGGAACGGTCCAACCAGTACCTGGGAACACGAAGATCGGCGCCGTGAAATGGTAAATCAGGTAAAAAACAAGGAATACCGCCGAGACGACAATGGCCGAAACCATCACTTTCTTGTGTGCTTCACGCCGGCCGCTGCGAATCATCGCAAAACCGATGAGGATCAAGATTGTAGAAACCGTGTTTAGAACGGCGTTCACGTGAGGAAGAATCTCGGCTGCGGTCATGGTCTACGGTCAATCATACAGTGGCGTTACGAAACCTGCCTCCGCCAAGCGCGCGGGGGCACAGTTCCAATTCTTAAAGTGGGATCTCAAGAATCACTTCTTAAAGTAAAATCTTAAGGACCTTTGATCGCCGTCTTCAGAATAAAGCTGACGTACATGAACAAAGACACAGACGCGACGGCTATGCCGAAAAGAATGAGGCGCAAACGTTGAGCTTTGTTGGGCTGAGAAGGCTGGTTGTTTTCACTATTTGGCACGGCACACCTTCGCTATGAACGGGGGCAACGAACTGGATGACGGTTTGACCTAGAACACCTGAACCAGGGACAAACAATCAATGCTGCCTATGTAGCCGAGGAGAGACGCCCGCGAAACCCCTGCCGAAGCCCGCTCACCCTCGCCTTCGCGCCTTTACGGGCTGCAAGCGTTCGGCTAGTCTCCCGCCGGGGCAGATGAGGTTGGCCTTAAGCGGGCGAATAAGGTCCGGGGCTACGGCTCAAAAAATTGAAAAACCTCGTAAATATCGGTTGAACCCCCTGGCCGGGCCGCTTAAACGATTGGCCGCCTACGGGCTACAATGGAGACTAAGTGTGAGTCGTGTGATACTGGCGATTGCCGCCGCCCTTTCGAGCATCTTTTATGCCCTTCCGGCCTTTGCTGCTAATTACGAGCAAATGCCCACCCCATCCTTTCCAAAAAACTGGCAACTGGGGTTTCAAACTCCAGTAACGCCGGTTGCCGAACGGCTGATGGATTTCCACACCCTGCTGATGTGGGTGATCACCGCAATTACGGTGTTTGTGCTGATCCTGCTTTTGATTTGCATCTTCCGATACAATGAAAAAGCCAATCCGGTTCCTGCGAAGTGGACGCACAACACCCTTCTTGAGGTGATCTGGACAGCTGTCCCGGTCCTTATTTTGGTCGCGATTGCCATTCCTTCTTACCGGCTCCTCTATTTCATGGACCGCGTCGAAGAAGCCGATATGACCCTCAAAGTCACCGGCAATCAGTGGTTCTGGTCTTACGAGTTACCGGAATACGATATTTCCTATGACTCTCTACCGATTCCCGACGATCAGATCGACTACGAAGCAGGTCAGCATCGTCAACTTGAAACCGACACCCACGTTGTACTGCCTGTGGACACCACGATCCGCATTCTGTTCACGTCCAATGACGTGATCCATGCCTGGGCGATGCCCGCGTTTGGCGTAAAACTCGACAATATGCCGGGACGCATAAACGAAACGTGGACCCACGTAACGCAGGAAGGCCGCTACTACGGCCAATGTTCCGAGTTGTGCGGCGTTGAACACTCTTTAATGCCTATCGTTGTTGACGTGGTCAGCAAGGAAAAGTTCCAGCAATACGTCGAACAACAACAGGCGGGTATTACCTCCGCCTCGGATACTCAAGTCGCCGACGCCCGTTAATTAATCAGTGCGACCACAAAAATTCGGAGAACACCGTCCATGAGCGCTGCAACTCACGCCGATCATAGCCACGACCACGGCGATCACCATCCGACCGGAATCATGCGTTGGTTAAATTCAACCAACCATAAAGACATCGGCACCATGTATTTGGTGTTCGCGGTCGTCGCCTCCTTGGTGGGCGGCGCCTTCTCCATCATGATCCGTATGGAGTTGATGGAACCCGGGTTGCAATTCATCACCGACAAGCACTTCTACAATGTGCTGGTCACCGCACACGCCCTTTTGATGGTGTTTTTTGTGGTTATGCCTGCCGTTATCGGCGGCTTCGGCAACTGGATGATGCCGATCATGATCGGCGCCCCAGATATGGCGTTCCCGCGCATGAACAACATCTCGTTCTGGTTGATGCCCCCGGCGCTTATCTTGCTGGTTCTGTCCATGGTTGCCGGACAAGGCGCTGGCACGGGATGGACGCTTTATCCGCCGCTTTCTGGCTTGGCCGGACAGCCGGACATGAGCGTGGATTTTGCCATTCTCTCGCTCCATCTTGCAGGCGTATCGTCCATTTTGGGCGCTACCAACTTTATCACCACCATTTTGAACATGCGCGCGCCCGGCATGACCATGCACAAGATGCCGCTGTTCGTATGGGCCACGCTGATCACAGCCGTTTTGCTTCTGCTCGCCATCCCGGTATTGGCCGGCGCGCTCACCATGCTGCTGACCGACCGTAACTTTGGCACGGCCTTCTTCGACCCCCGCGGCGGTGGCGATCCTCTGTTGTGGCAGCATCTGTTCTGGTTCTTCGGGCATCCCGAAGTGTACATCATGATTTTGCCCGGCTTCGGTATCATCAGCCACATCGTTGCCACGTTCTCGCGCAAGCCCGTATTCGGATATTTGGCGATGGCTTACGCCATGGCTTCCATCGGCATCGTCGGCTTCGTCGTTTGGGCGCACCACATGTACACCGTGGGCATGGGCGTGAACTACCGCGCTTACTTTATCGCCGTGACCATGGCGATCGCGGTTCCTACAGGCATCAAGATCTTCAGCTGGATCGCGACCATGTGGGGCGGGTCCATCTCGTTTAAGACGCCGATGCTGTGGGCCGTGGGCTTCATTTTCTTGTTTACGGTCGGCGGTGTGACCGGCGTTGTGCTGGCGAATGCCGGCATGGATATCGCCATGCACGACACCTACTACGTAGTTGCACACTTCCATTACGTGCTGTCGCTTGGCGCCGTGTTCTCGATCTTTGCCGCGTTCTACTACTGGTTCGATAAAATGACCGGCAAGCGTTATCCGGAATGGGCCGGTAAGCTCCATTTCTGGACAACTTTCGTTGGCGTGAACATCACCTTCTTCCCGCAGCACTTTTTGGGCCTTGCAGGCATGCCGCGCCGTTACATCGACTATCCGGATGTATTCGCCGGCTGGAATTTGGTGTCCAGCTACGGTTCGTACATTGGCGCCGCGTCCACAGTGTTCTTCCTCGTCATGACGGTTTACGTCATAAAATTCGGCGAGAAGTCCGTGGCT
>JAUIGX010000197.1 GCA_030432435.1 Alphaproteobacteria bacterium | reverse complement strand
GTACGGCACATGCACTATTATCAGCCGACGCAAACGATCTGGTTCGGCACTGACTCCAATACCATCGGTCGCATTCAAGTGCCGGTCTCGCCGCAGCTAACGAACTAAATGATGGTGCGTGCGGCGTGGGGCGTATTGGCGCTTTGCCTGCCCGGCGCCGCACATGCCTATTTCGACGGCCCCTTGGCCGACCGTGACGGCGGCGGAGAGCTTACCTGCCGGGAGTGCCACTTTCACGATGAGAGCCTTATTGCCTCGGGCTCAATTTCAATCAGCGGCCTCCCAGACCGCTTTGAGCCTGGCCGCACCTACACCCTCACACTTCACCTCACTCACCCCGATATGAAACGCGCCGGCTTTCAAATGTCGGTGCGCGGCAAAACGGCTGCTCAGGCCGGAGAACTCGCGGGTGGCACGGGCATAAAAATATTACGGCACGGCAAAAGCGGCGTGACCTTTGCACAGCATGACGAGAACGGCGCGACGTTCGTTGACGACCACGCAGCGAGTTGGGTTATCGAATGGACCGCACCGGGCGATCTGCCGACCGCGACCATCTACGCCGCCGGGAACGCGTCGAACGGCGATGACTCTGTCCTCGGCGATGTCATTCTTTTGTTCAGCCGTACAATTCAAAAAGCAGAAGGTCTAGACTGAGGCGCGCACCTTAGCACGCCTCAGTCTGCATTCACGCAGCGACGGCAAGGACGGTCTCTTTAATTTCGCTGCGCGCTAAAGCCACGCCCTTCTCGGCGGCTTCGAGTCCAACGGCTTGGCCTTCGATGTGGATGAACGTCACATCTTCGAGACCGATAAAGCGGAGCATATGCCGCAGATATGTTTCCTGGAATTCGCCGGCACCGACGGGATCATCACCACCGTAGTAACCGCCTCGACTAACCACTGCGTAGACCTTCTTGTTTTTCAGCAAGCCAATCGGCTGACCCTTTTCGTTGTAGCGAAACGTGCGCCCTGCACGGGCGACATGGTCTAGCCAAGCCTTTAGCGTGGTTGGAATTGTAAAATTGTACATGGGTGCAGCGAGGACAACCACGTCAGCGCCCTCCAGTTCTTCAATGAGGCTGTCCGCGAAAGTTACTTTGCTCTGTTGAACCGCACTTCGCTGATCCGCCGGCACACCCAAAGCTCCAAGGGTTTCAAGGCTAAGGTGCGGCATGTTCTCAGGAGTGAGAGCGCGCTCTTTGACAGAACCGGTGACGCCGGCGCGCCGAAGAGTCGTCACAAGTTCCGCCGCAACCTGACTGGACTTGGACCGTTCGCCCATAAGGCTTGATGTGATGAATAAGATATTACGCATGGCGTTTCTCCTAGGTGAGCCTGCAGCGTCATCGCTGCGTGATGGCCAGGAGATTGCGCTTTTCTAAATATCATTATAACCGATATAATTGTGATACTATTTATCACTATTTATGATGGATAAGAAATGCTCGACCGACTGACGTTAGATCAGCTGCGCACTCTAATTGCTGTGGCCGAAACAGGTAGTTTCTCGGCGGCCGGACGCCGGCTTCAGCGGGTTCAGTCCGCGGTAAGCCAAACAATCCAGGCCCTGGAAGCCACGCTCGAAATTGCACTTTTCGACCGCAGCGGCAAAGCGCCCGTATTGACCGACGCGGGCCGCGCCTTAATGGCCGACTCGCTGAAGCTCGTTAAAGGCGCAGAGGCCCTGCGGGCGCGGGCGCGCCGCATCGCGTCAGACATCGAGCCGGAATTGACCTTGGCGGTGGATGCGTTTTTTCCAAACGATTTGCTCATGCAAAGTTTAAAGGCGCTCAGTGAAGCTTTTGAGCATTTGCCGGTCACTGTGTTTACAGAAGGACTGGGCGGAGCAGAGCAGCGATTACGGGACGGCGCCGCGCGCCTGGGATTGTATACGCCGCGCGCTATGCGTGCGGAGGGAATAACCTCAGAGT
The DNA here is from genome assembly GCA_030432435.1 of Alphaproteobacteria bacterium. GTDB lineage: Bacteria > Pseudomonadota > Alphaproteobacteria > Rhodospirillales > Rhodospirillaceae > UBA11612. The sequence goes on along the minus strand of JAUIGX010000197.1, from coordinate 4,650 downwards.
TCCTGACTTCTATAGCGATGGTGCCGGTCGCGGCGACTGATCACCCGTTGGCGAAGTTGAAGGGAGCAATCTCTCGTGAGGCATTGGAGGAACAGGTGCAACTTGTCCTCATTGACCGGACGCAAATTACAGCCGGTTTTTCGGGAGGCATCATCAGTCAGCGTCTATGGCGCTTCGCTGATTTAAGCGTGCGCCTTGAGTATCTGCTCGGCGGTTTCGGTTGGTGCAATATGCCGTTGCATCTTGTGGACCACCACATAGCAGCCGGAAGAGTGAAACAATTACGACTGAAGAATGACGGCCCCTGGTCCTTGCCTATCCACATCGTTCACGAATTTACTCATCCGCCTGGTCGCGCCGGTCGCTGGCTATTGGAAGATTTACGCGTCCGCCTAAAATCCTGCCCGGCGAATTTTCGCGGCGGTAAGCCGGCCCGTTAGAACTACAGTGGGTGGGCCCAATAGTCGGTTCCCGAAATTTGTGATTCAGGACAATGATCCGCGTAACTGTTTTACTGCCCTGCGCGGTTCTTCACCAGGTCATCCACAACGCCGGGGTCGGCTAGGGTTGACGTATCGCCCAGCTTGTCGACTTCGTTCTCGGCAATCTTACGCAAGATCCGGCGCATTATTTTGCCCGAGCGGGTCTTAGGCAGGCCCGGCGCCCATTGCAGGACGTCGGGTTTGGCAATGGGCCCGATATCCTTCCCCACCCAGGCAATAAGTGCGGCGCGCAGACCGTCGGTGGGCTCTACGCCTTTAATCAGCGTGACATAAGCGTAGATGCCCTGGCCTTTCACATCGTGCGGAAAGCCAACCACGGCGGCCTCGGCAACAGCTTCGTGCGCCACCAGCGAGCTTTCAACTTCCGCCGTACCCATGCGATGGCCGGAGACATTGATCACATCGTCCACCCGGCCGGTGATCCAGTAGTAACCGTCCTCGTCCCGGCGGCATCCGTCGCCGGTAAAATATTTTCCGGGATAGGTTTTGAAGTAAGTGTCTATAAAACGCTGATGATCGCCATAGACCGTGCGCATCTGCCCCGGCCAGGACGACTTGATGCAAAGGTTACCTCTGCAAGCCCCTTCGAGTTCCTCGCCGGCCGAATTGACGATGCATGGTTCGATCCCGAAGAACGGTAACGTTCCAGAACCGGGTTTGAGTTTTGTCGCGCCGGGAATGGGCGAGATCAAAATGCCGCCTGTTTCCGTCTGCCACCATGTATCCACAATAGGACAGCGACCGTCACCCACCACCCGGTGATACCACAGCCACGCTTCCGGATTGATCGGCTCGCCGACACTACCGAGCAACCGCAAGGTTGCGCGCGAGGTACGCTTTACAGGCTCGTCCCCGTCGCGCATGAGTGCGCGCAGGGCCGTCGGTGCGGTGTAAAAAATATTCACGCCGTGTTTATCGATCACCTGCCAGAACCGTGACGTGTCGGGATAGTTCGGCACACCTTCAAACATGAGGGTGGTTGCGCCGTTGGCGAGGGGCCCATAGACAATATAACTATGGCCCGTGACCCAACCGACATCAGCCGTGCACCAATAAACGTCGCCGTCTTTGTAGTCGAACACATACTCGTGGGTCATGGAGACATAGACCAGATAGCCGCCGGTGGTGTGCAGAACACCCTTGGGCTTTCCCGTAGACCCCGAGGTGTAGAGAATGAACAGCGGATCCTCGGCGCTCATCTCCACCGGATCGCACCAGGCCAGCGCGCGTTCGGTGAGGACATGATACCAAACATCGCGCGGCGAAATCATGGCCACTTTCGCTTCGGTGTTTTTGACAACGATCACATGTCGGACGGACGGCGCAGTTTTTAGCGCCTCGTCCACATTGACCTTCAGCGGTACCGTTTTGCCGCCGCGCCGGCCTTCATCGGCGGTGATCACAATCTTGGCTTCACAATCGTTGATACGATCAGCCAAGGAATTAGGAGAGAAGCCGCCGAATACAACAGAGTGCACCGCGCCGATACGTGCGCAGGCGAGCATCGCCACTGCCGCCTCGATAATCATCGGCATATAGATGCAAACGCGGTCGCCTTTGGTCACACCAAGCGACTTCAGCACATTAGCAAGGCGGCAGGTTTCTTCATGCAGCTCCGCATATGTGATGTTCTTTGAGTTTTTGGGGTCGTCGCCTTCCCAGATAATCGCGGTTTGGGCACCGCGCTGCTTAAGGTGACGATCAAGGCAATTGAAACTCGCGTTCAATGTGCCGTCTTGATACCACTTGATGTGCAGGTCTTCGGCCTTGAAGGAAACGTCGCAGACATGGGTATAGGGCGTGATCCACTCCAGCCGCTGACCCGCCCCGCGCCAAAAGGTGAGCCGATCCTTTGCGGCATCATCGCGCATCTCTGCACACTTACGCTCATCAAGCAGCGCGTTTGCGGCAAACATTTTTGGGACGTCGATCACCTGACCGTCGGACATAACGTACCTCCTTACGTTTCGTGCCGCAGATCATACCCAAGCGTGGCGCGCTGAGTCACGCCCTGTAGAGGTATCGAATTTGAGTGTTAAGGATTAGCGATAATATCGCCACCCCCATCTACTCGGACTGAAAGCGGCGTGAGCGATTGACCCACGCAGGGGCCCCGCACGCATTTTCCCGTGGCAATATCGAAGTGCGCACCGTGGTTCGCACATAAAAGATACCGACCCGACAAATCAAAGAACATGTCCTCCCGCCAGTTGAGCGGCAAACGCGCATGAGGGCAGGCGTTTACGTAGCCCAATACCTCCTCGCCGTTTTTGACGACAAAAACGGAAACACGAGCACCGTTCTGCTCAAGGACAATTTCTTTGGCGCCGGTCGCGTCGAGATCTAGAGCATGACACAAAAACGTCTTAGGCTTGATCACTCGGCCGGAAACACCTTGCGGGTCGGCACAATCACCACGCGCTCAAATAACCCCGCCTTGTTGTAGGGATCTTCCGCAAAAATGGCGCGCGCGGTCGCAAGGTCTTCAAACTCGGCGATTATCAAAGAGCCAATCGACTTTTCCCCATCATCGGTCAGCATCGGCCCCGCGTACTTCAGCTTTATGTCCGGGCTTTGAATCCAGTCTAGATGCTCTTCGCGCGTCTTCATACGCAGATCCACATGATCGGGCTTATCAAAACACATGATACCAACGAGCATACCGTTCTCCTTACTAGGTTTAGCCGCCCTTGCGCGGCGGCTTTTTGGGGGATGACTTTTTTGAAGCGGTCTTTGTCGCCGGCCGCACCACGCGGCGGCGGGCGCTGCGCTGAACCGCTGCTTTGGGGTCGGCCTTGCGCCGCGAACCGACCGGCGATTCTTTTTGGGCTTTGGGTTTCGCCTTTGCCTTCGTTTTGGCTTTCACTTTGGCTTTTGCCCGCGCCGTCGAGCTTGCGACCACGCCGCGACCGTAATCATCGGTGATCCGAACGATATCGTCCTCGCCCACATACTCACCGGATTGCACTTCAATCATGTGCAGCTCAACCTGCCCAGGATTGGCAAGGCGGTGAATGACACCGGCCGGAATAAACGTCGACTCGTTCTCGCGCAAAACGAACTCTTTGTTGTCGTTGGTCACCACCGCCGTGCCCGTGACCACCACCCAGTGCTCGCTGCGATGCCAATGCTTTTGAAGCGAAAGTTGCGCACCGGGCTTCACGCAGATGCGCTTAACCTTAAACCGCTGACCTTCATCCATGGTTTCGAACCAGCCCCATGGCCGATAAGTGCGCGCCTGCGCCGTCGCTTCGGGACGGCCTTCAGCCTTCAGCCGCTCTACAATTTTTTTCACGTCCTGATCGTGGGTTTTTTCGGCCACCAACACCGCATCGGCGGTGACGACGACGACAAGGTCCTTCACGCCGATCACGGCCGTGAGCTGCTTCTCGCTTCGCACGTAAGTTCCCGAAGTATCCACAGCCATCACATCGCCGAGGATCGTGTTGCCCGCGCCGTCTTTTTCCGTCTCCGCATGCAACGCGCTCCACGAACCGACGTCGGACCAGCCCATATTCACCGGCACCACCGCTGCTTTGTCGGTGCGCTCCATAATGCCGTAGTCGATGGATTGGGCCGGAACCTTGGCAAAGGTGTCCGCATCTAAGCGGAAGAAGAACAGATCGTCCTCCCCCTTTTTCAAAGCCGCCCGGCATCCTGGGCCTATCTCCGGCTCGTTTCGCTCAAGCTCCGACAGATAAAGGCCGACTGGGCACATGAAAATGCCCCCGTTCCAGTAGTGGCCGCCGGTCTTGAGCAGCTTCGCCGCTGTTGCCGCATCCGGTTTTTCGACGAACCGATCAACCGCGAACAAATCGCTCGCCTTCGGCAATGCAGTCCCGCGCTTGATATATCCATAAGCCGTAGACGGCGCTGTCGGCTCAATACCGAACGTCACCAAGTGCCCCGTCTGCGCCACCGGCACCGCATTTGCCACGGCGATCCGAAAAGCTTCGGGTTTACGCACCAAATGATCGGACGGCATGATGAACATCAGCGCGTCAGGTTCTTTTTCAAGCAGCAGTGCCGCCACGCACGCTGCAGGCGCCGTATTGCGCCCCACGGGCTCAATCACTATGGCCTTGGGTACGACATTCACCGCGCGCAGTTGCTCGGCGACAATGAACCTGTGCGCCTCGTTGCAAAC
>JAUIGX010000196.1 GCA_030432435.1 Alphaproteobacteria bacterium | reverse complement strand
CTTTAGGTGACAGTACTACAGCGGGTAAAACAAGAGGTAAGTGGCTGCATTGCATAGCGCAATTACAATATTAACTAATTTTAAGTTAATAATTGGGGCTATCGCGGCGTACTCACCCAAGTCGATGCACGATATGAAGCTTATTTTCGATAGCTAAATATGTATTAAGACCGCGCCAGGTCGAGAATGTTAAAAGTTTCCCTGGCCTGTACCTTGCTCCGGGTCCGGAACGATGACGTCATTTGGATGGATTGCACCAAGCATAAGCCGGGACCGCTCTTCGAGCATATCACGGTCCAAACTTTCCGGGCGCAACAGAGCCACGCGGTGCTCCAGGGCCTCTTTTTCAGAGGTAACCGCCGCAAGATCTAGATCAGCGCGTTCGATCTCGTACCGCAAATTCCACCAGGCGATCAAACCGCGATCCCCCTGCACTGCGTGATAAGAAAAATAGGCCATCACCGCAGCTCCCAACAAGGGACCGAGCACCTGACGCGCTTTACGGCTGACCTCTACTCCGAACATCACAGGCTAGATTCCGTCCTATATTTAATTGCATTAGCAGGAGGATGGAATCATTCCCGAGTCGTTCGGTCAAGTGAGCCCTCGCCACGCGCCTCATTTTTCCCGTCGCGAAGCGAAATGTGTGACAATTTGGACTCACATTTAAGTTACGTAGATTCGGCGCCAAACTGCTTGCAGATAACGTAGCGGCAGCAGACCTCTACCCGAATAAGTTACGTAGATTCGGCGCCAAACTGCTTGCAGATAACGTAGCGGCAGCAGACCTCTACCCGAACAAGGCTAGTTTTTCAGATTCCGCTTTCGGCGGAACGCAGCACCGCCATAGACCGCTGCGGGTCCGAGATCTTCCTCGATACGAATAAGCTGGTTGTACTTGGCGAGACGATCGGATCGAGACAACGAGCCGGTTTTGATTTGGCCGCAGTTCGTTGCGACCGCAATGTCGGCAATTGTTGAATCTTCTGTCTCGCCAGAGCGATGCGAAAGCACCGCTGTATAACCAGCCTTATGCGCCATTTCGACAGCCGCCAACGTCTCAGTCAATGTGCCGATCTGATTAACCTTAACGAGAATGGAATTTCCCAATCCCTGATCAATCCCATCTGCGAGGCGCTTCGGATTAGTGACAAATAGATCGTCCCCCACCAACTGAACCTTGTCCCCGATGGCGCTTGTCAGAGCCGCCCAGCCCTTGAAGTCATCTTCTGCCATACCGTCTTCGATGGAGACGATGGGATATTTCTTCACAAGGTCAGCATAAAATTTGACCATGCCATCGGCGGAGAGCTTTTTGCCCTCGCCCTTCATATCGTATTTGCCTTTGACATAAAATTCGGTAGAGGCCGCATCAAGCGCCAGAACAATGTCTTGGCCCGCTTTAAAGCCCGCCGCCTTGATGGCCTTCATGATAAAGGCAAGCGCGGCGTCGGCGCTTTCCAGATTGGGGGCGAACCCGCCTTCATCACCGACGTTGGTGTTGTGGCCTGCGTCCTTGAGTTGCTTCTTAAGGGCGTGAAACACCTCGGCACCCATGCGGATCGCTTCAGCCATACTTGCTGCGCTGATCGGCATGATCATAAATTCTTGGATATCAATGGGATTATCCGCGTGCGCGCCGCCGTTGACGATGTTCATCATCGGCACAGGCAGAACATGCGCACTCGCACCGCCAATATACCGATATAGAGGCAAACCTGCGTCCTGCGCGGCAGCTTTTGCGACCGCAAGCGACACGCCCAATATGGAATTCGCGCCAAGACGCTTTTTGTTAGAAGTCCCGTCCAATTCGATCATCGTCTGATCGATTTTCACCTGCTCGCTAGCATCGAGCCCTGCAAGCGCTGCGTGCAGTTCACCGTTGACCGCCTGCACGGCCTTCAAAACACCTTTGCCGCCGTAGCGCTTTTTACCGCCGTCGCGTAGTTCAGAGGCTTCGTGAGCACCGGTCGAGGCTCCCGACGGGACCGCCGCACGACCAAAAGCACCGCTTTCCAGGGTGACGTCTACTTCAACAGTCGGATTGCCGCGAGAATCAAGAATTTCACGGCCGATAATGTCGATAATCGCGCTCATAAGGCATCTCCTAGTCGGGACAACGTGACGGGTAGATGCGCGAAAAGCGCGAGGAGGTCAAGGGCAGGAGCAGTCCCTTACGCAAGGATGGATTGATGCTCCGGATGACGCTTAAACCAGGACACCGCATAGCCGCAAATAGGCAAGATTTTCAGGCCGCGTTCGGCTGCATGAGCAACAACACCTTCCATGAGACGGCCTGCCGCACCTGTGCCACGCAAGGCCACAGGGGATTCGACATAAGGTATTGTTATCTCACCCTCAGAAAGCTGGTAATCGGCAAAAGCTACTTCGCCGTTTTCTGACAGTTCGAACCGGTTTTTCTCAGAGTTATCCGAGACCTTTGTCATCGTTAGCTGATCCTTACGGGGTTGGCCTTAGCGACCTCATCAAAGGCTTTCAAAGTAGCTAAAACGCTCGGTATCTCTTGTAGATGAATCATGTTCGGACCATCAGATGGCGCATTATCGGGATCTGGGTGCGTTTCCATAAACACGGCCGCGACGCCTACAGCAATTGCCGCGCGGGCGATGACCGGTGCGAACTCCCGCTGGCCGCCGGAACTGCTGCCCTGACCGCCAGGTTGCTGAACAGCATGGGTCGCATCCATAACAACCGGATACCCGGTTTGAGCCATGATCGGCAGGCTGCGCATATCCGTAACTAAAGTATTGTAGCCAAACGATACGCCACGCTCTGTGATCAGAATACGTTCGTTGCCGGTAGATTCCACTTTGGAAACAACATTGGCCATATCCCAAGGCGCAAGAAACTGGCCTTTCTTTACATTAATCGCCGCTTTGGTTTTACCCGCCGCAAGCAGCAGGTCTGTCTGACGACAAAGAAAGGCTGGAATTTGCATCACATCCACGACTTCGGCGACCGGTTCGCAATGCTCAATCTCGTGGATGTCGGTGAGGACGGGAGTCTGCAGGGACTCTCGAATTTCGGCGAAAACCGGCAGCGCCTCTTTGAGGCCGAGCCCTCTTCGGCCTTTAAGGCTGGTCCGGTTCGCCTTATCGAACGATGTTTTGTAGATCAGCGGAACGCCCGCCGATGCCGCAAAATTTTTAAGGGCCGCAGCGACTTCAAGAGCGTGGGCCCTGCTTTCCATTTGGCACGGTCCAGCGATAAGCACAAACGGCAGGTCATTGCCGAAAGTGACATCCCCGACTTTGACGTGGCGCGCCGCAATTGATGCCATGGAACACTCCGACAATTTGTGGGGAAATAGCCCCGAGGAGAATCTTTAAACCAACCGCGACTGCTGCACGGCCGCCGCGATGAAGGACGTAAACAAAGGATGTGGGTCGAAAGGCTTGGATTTCAACTCCGGATGAAACTGCACACCGATAAACCAAGGATGCTCGGTGTATTCCACCATCTCAGGGAGCACCCCGTCCGGCGACATACCGCCAAAGACCATGCCCACTTTTTCAAGCTGTTCCTTGTAGTTAATATTAACTTCGTAGCGATGGCGATGACGCTCGGAAATATCTTGTGGATTGCCATAAATTTCCGCCACGCGGGTGCCCGGAACAATAGCGCACGAGTAGGCACCCAAGCGCATCGTTCCTCCCATGTCATCTTCTGCGGATCGACGCTGCACATCGTTGCCTTTTACCCACTCAGTCATCAAGCCGACAACCGGATGAGGTGTACTGCCAAACTCTGTGGAACTGGCTTCGCCAAGGCCTGCGACATTACGTGCTGCTTCGATCACCGCCATCTGCATACCGAAGCAAATACCAAAGTAAGGAACACCGCGCTCGCGAGCAAACCGGGCGGCCTGAATTTTACCTTCCGCGCCGCGCTCCCCAAATCCACCCGGCACAAGAATGCCGTGGACATGTTCAAGATGCGCGACGGCATCTTCTTGCTCAAAAATCTCGGAATCAATCCAGGCAAATTTAACGCCGACGTGATTGGCGATACCGCCATGTTCCAACGCTTCAGTGAGCGATTTATACGCGTCTTTTAGCTGAACGTATTTGCCAACGATGGCGATCGTGACTTCGCCTTCGGGTTTGCGCACAACATCAACAATACTCTGCCACCGCTTCAGATCAGGCTCCCGGTCGGCCGGCAATCCGAAATGACGGCAGACCTCGTTATCCAAGCCTTCTTCATGGTAAGAGATAGGCACCTGGTAAATGGTGTCCACATCCCGGGCCGGAATCACCGCTTCCTGCTTCACATTACAGAATAGCGCAATTTTCCGACGATCAGACTCCGGGAGCGGACGATCAATGCGACACATAAGGATATCGGGCTGAATCCCCAGGCCCAGCAATTCCTTAACCGAGTGCTGGGTCGGTTTGGTCTTTAGTTCTCCCGCAGCCGAAATATACGGCACGAGAGTGAGGTGCATGAACAATGCCCGCTCAGCACCAAGCTCGTTCCCTAACTGACGAATCGCTTCCAGAAACGGCAGGCTTTCGATGTCGCCTACCGTGCCACCGATTTCACATAGCACGAAGTCTTCGTCGGCAATGTCGGCCTGCACAAACTCTTTAATGGCGTCTGTGACATGCGGAATAACCTGCACGGTCGCGCCCAAATAGTCCCCGCGCCGCTCCTTGGCGATAACCGTCGAGTAGATTCGTCCCGTGGTCACGTTGTCCGACTGTCGCGAGGGCACCCCGGTAAACCGCTCGTAATGTCCGAGGTCGAGGTCAGTTTCCGCCCCGTCGTCGGTTACGTACACCTCGCCATGCTGGTACGGACTCATCGTGCCGGGATCGACGTTCAAATAAGGGTCAAGCTTGCGCAGGCGGACTTTGTAGCCGCGAGCCTGCAACAGTGCCCCGAGGGCTGCAGAACAAAGACCTTTACCTAGGGAGGAAACCACGCCGCCGGTTATAAATATAAAACGCGTCATGGGCCGCTAATCTACCTTATTCGCAAGCAGCGGCAAGCACAGCATTGCCGATTATGCGTTTCTAGCCGAGAAAATGTCAGTGAAGAGGTTCGTACTACAGAAAATGAAAGAGTCGCGCTTGTTAGCGCTTACTCATTCGGAACCGCGGGCACCTGGGGTTCAAGATTGGGCGCCAAGTTCGGCTCAGAATCCGCCGCTGCCGGCACCGGCACTTGCACGCTCTCGCTGACACTGGGCACGCCCTCGCTGTTGCCTATCGGCATATCAAGAATGGACGTGGGTGTAGTCTGCTGTTTCGCAATGACTGCCATGCCCAAACTAGTCGCGAAAAATGCCATACCTAGAAGCGTGGTCGCACGGGTCAAGGGGTTGGGCCGCGACCGAGGCCGCATGAGATTGTTAACCGACACCCCGCCGCCCATACCGCCCATGGCGCTGGAATCTGTTTTCTGAAGTAACACCACCCCAATGAGGGACAGAGCGATCAGAAGATGGATAACAAGAATTACACTAACCATGGTGTCTCAAGTGCTCCCCGGGCGCCGGCTCCTAAACTGCCGGTGTGGCTTAGATTTGGCGGTCTTTTAGTCCTTTGAGCGCGTCAATACCAGGGCTTTTTACCTGCCCAGTCGCTACAGATATAGGATGAGAATGACTTAGTTCAACGGCGGCCAAGCTCAAATATTCTAAGGACAAGCCTCTATAATGCTCCAAAAATCGTCGGCGTTGAGGCTCGCCCCTCCAACAAGAGCGCCATTAACCCCCGGGGTCCTCAAGATAGCAGCCGCATTAGATCCCTTCACCGAGCCTCCATAGAGGATTCGCAGGTCGGACGCAGAGCCATTTTTCTGACCAAAGGTTTCCCGAATCTGAGCATGGGCAGTTTCTATATCGCTTTCCGTCGCCGTCCGGCCGGTCCCGATGGCCCAAACCGGCTCATAGGCAATAACAACATTTTGCTGAGAGGCACTTTCCGGCGTCGAGCCAGCCACCTGCGCAGCAATAACCTCTGTGGTCTTCCCGGCGTCGCGCTCTGCCCCTGTCTCTCCCACGCAAATAATAGGAATCAGCCCGGCATCCAGCGCGGCCTGGGCTTTCGCTTTGACGCCGCTATCCGTCTCGCCGTGATCAGTTCTTCGCTCCGAGTGACCAACAATGACATATCTGCATCCAATGGCTGCCAACAGTGTAGCGCTCACATCACCGGTGTGAGCGCCTTTCTCCTTCGGGTGGCAATCTTGAGCGCCCAGTTTTACCGGCGCGCCGGTAATCGCAGCGCCTACAGAAGGCAATAAAGGCGCCGGGGGGCAAAGCACAATATCCGGAACAGACTTTGCGCCTATCGCTCGACTGGCGACCCCTTCGGCAAGGTTCTGGGCCATGTCCGGCAGCCCATTCATTTTCCAGTTTCCAGCGATTAAATGCACATCACGTCCTTTCCTATTCCCATCGACCGACCTACCTAGTCTCAAGACTAGCTAGCCTGGATTTCTTTCGGCCGCAATGCGCTCCGGCCCAATAAACCCAATTAAAACCGGGGCTTGGGCATGCTTGCCGGGTCGCATTCCGGCACCTATGATGCGGGCGATTTTGTCGAGACCATAACAGAGATACCGC
>JAUIGX010000195.1 GCA_030432435.1 Alphaproteobacteria bacterium | reverse complement strand
GCACAGCGAAGTTAAGTCTATAGACTTGCATTACGAAGGCGGCATTGAAGCCTTCGTAAAATATCTGGACCGCACAAAGCAGGCGCTGCACGAGCCCCCGGTCACGCTGATTTCGGAACGGGACGGCATTACCGTAGAGCTGTCGATGGAATGGAATGACAGCTATCACGAAAATACCTTGTGCTTCACAAACAACATTCCCCAGCGCGACGGCGGCACCCATTTGGCCGGGTTCAGGGGCGCGCTCACGCGCACGATCAATCAGTACGCGAATGCGCAAGGCATGGGCAAAAAGGACAAGGTGGCCTTGACCGGTGACGACATGCGCGAAGGTCTGACGTGCGTGTTGTCGGTAAAGGTTCCCGATCCCAAGTTTTCGTCCCAGACCAAAGACAAGCTGGTGTCCTCCGAAGTGCGCCCGGTTGTGGAAAGCGTTGTCGGAGAGAAGCTGGGCGAATGGTTTGAAGAACATCCGGGCGAGGCCCGTAAAGTGGTCGGCAAGGTCGTCGAGGCAGCGTTCGCCCGCGAGGCGGCTCGTAAAGCGCGCGAACTTACGCGCCGCAAGGGCGCGCTGGATCTGGCGTCCCTTCCCGGCAAGTTGGCCGATTGCCAAAGCCGCGATCCGGCGACCTCTGAAATTTTCATCGTCGAGGGTGATTCCGCCGGCGGCTCAGCCAAGCAGGGGCGCGATCGCGCCTTTCAGGCGATCTTGCCGCTCAAGGGTAAAATCTTGAATGTGGAGCGCGCCCGTTTCGACAAGATGCTGGGCTCGGCGGAAATCGGCACCTTGATCACGGCACTCGGTACCGGGATCGGTCCCGAGGAATTCAACATCGAGAAGCTGCGTTATCATAAGATCATTATCATGACCGACGCCGATGTGGACGGTAGCCATATTCGCACGCTGCTGCTGACCTTCTTTTATCGGCAGATGCCGCAGGTTATCGAAAACGGTCATCTCTATATCGCCCAGCCGCCGCTATATAAGGTCAAGAAAAGCAGTTCCGAGGTGTACCTCAAAGACGATGATGCCATGGAAGACTATCTCATCGGCACCGGGCTGGCGCAGGCGACGCTGGTGTTGCAGGGCGACGGCCAGGTCGCGGGCGAGGACTTGCGCAACCTGATCTACAAAGCCCGTGATATCAAAAAGAATCTCCAGCTCTTGTCGCGCACTCTTCCGCTGCGCATTGTCGAGCAATGTGCCATTGCCGGCGCCTTCAATCCTGACGTGATGTCGAATGTTGAACTCGCCCGGCAGGCGGCCGACTACGTGGCCAAGCGGCTCGACCATCTAGAAACCGAGTACGAAAAAGGCTGGGTCGGCGAGGCGGCTGAGAACGGTGGGCTGCAATTCACGCGTACGGTGCGCGGTGTGACCGAGCGCTTCGTTTTGGATGGGCGGACATTGCAGTCGGCCGAGGCCCGGCATCTCGATGGATTGGCGGCCGAGCTGCAAACCACCTACACGCGAGAATCCACTCTTCAGGTGAAAGACGAGCAAACCGTCATTTCCGGGCCGGTGTCTTTGGTGGAAGCCATCATGAAGTACGGCAAGAAGGGTGTGTCGTTGCAGCGCTATAAGGGCCTGGGCGAGATGAATCCCGAGCAGCTATGGGAAACAACTCTCGACAAGACCGCGCGGACGTTGCTGCAGGTGAGGGTCAATCACGGCGATGAGGCCAACGAAGTATTCTCGACCCTCATGGGCGACGTGGTTGAACACCGCCGTGATTTTATTCAGGACAATGCGCTCTCGGTCAGAAACCTCGACGTCTAAGAGCGCTGCTGTCGGCCGGATTACTCTCGGCCGACCACAATCTGAACGCGGTCGTCGCCTTCGTCCAAGGCTTCGATCACACGCTGATGGTCTTCCCAGGTGTCTGCGAACTCGCTCGCGGCCTGAATAAGCAGCTGATCCAGATTTTTGCCCATGCTGAGGGCGAGAGCTTCAAGGCGAAGCTTCAACTCCGGCGCAAGGTCGATGTGTACGCCGCGCGCTGCAGGGCGTTTTGTCGCCTTTTTCGCAGCTGTCTTTTTCCGTTGAACCTTCTTCTGCGGCGGTTTCTTTCGCTGGGTCTTCTTTTGTGGTGCTTTCTTCCCCGAGGTCTTTTTCTTCTGAACCTTTTTCTTGGCCTTCGCCTTCGTCTTGGCTTTCACCTTGGTTTTCGCCTTGGCCTTGGCCACGGTCTTCTTTGGGGCTTTCTTCCGCGACGCTTTTTTCTTTACCGCCATAACAACTCCTTGCGCGTGAACAATCGGCAACCGTTTGTTCGCGACGTATATGTCTATGTTCTAAACCCTAATCTCGCAGGGCCCTGCTTCTTAGGGCATATCACGGCAGGGGTGAAGGTCGGCATGCCTGTAAATTTCTCGGCGGTAAATTTTCTGTAGCCTATTGGCCCACTGTATTTGTCGGGCCAGTATTCGCGCGGTGTCGGTGCGGGTCTGAGGCAAACTGCTCGCCGGTTAGCGCTCAGCGCGCCCGACGACGCGTCTTTCGGGCCATCATATTCGTCCATTTATACCTTCTGTTGTAGCCAGATAGGTGAGAAAGACTACATATTGAGGTATCTAGGGTTGTAAAATGGCGATTTTCTGCGAAATAATATTACGTATTTCGCCATGACTGCCGGCTCAACCCCCAAATGTGGCTAGTCCAAGGCTGACCGGAGTAATGGACTGAAATATAACCGAAAACGCAAACCGCTTGGCCAGAAGTCTAGCCTAGCTCTTCGGCCAAAAGACCATTTTTTGATTGTTTATAACCCATAGGAATAAATTTTTGTATTTTCATTACCTATTTTATCAAAAAAACCGAATTTAATTTTTATTGCCTGGACGGCAGAGGGCCTCCACATACTCCGCGCATCACAAGGATCGTCAGTTAATGGCGGCAACCGCGCGGTGCGGAAGAGATCGCCGCAATTGGGAGGGCCCAGAGGCCCGCAACGATTTCCGGGAACGGTTCCGGTCTCTGAACACAGGGGTACGCATAAACCAGCCAGACCTTTACGGCCTGGTAAGAGTGCTGTGTTGAAACAGGACAAGGAGATCACCGTGAGTCAGATGAAAAATATATTGTCAGTATTCCGATTATGCCTCGCGCCCATGGCTATGGGCGCCGCTCTACTGCTATCCGCTCCAGGTTCGGCGCACGCCGCCGATATTCCCTCCGACATGAAAATTGATTTCTCCAGCATCGCCGTGACCAAGGACGAGCTGGTCTGCCTTGCCCTCAACGATTACTGGGAAGCGCGCAGCGAAAGCATGGCCGGCCGTATTGCCGTCGCCAAGGTTGTTCTCAACCGGGCCATGGACCGCCGCTTTCCCCCCAACCTTTGCGACGTGGTGAAAGAAAACCACATGCAAGACGTGCTGCACCGGTGCCAGTTCTCTTGGTACTGCGATGCGCGCGCCGACACTCCGCATGAACGCAAGCAGTGGCGTACATCTTTGAAGATCGCTGCCGCCGTGCTGCAGAAAGATGCCGCGATCCCCGATCCCACCGGCGGCGCGCTTTGGTATCATGCCGACTTCACGCGTCCGCATTGGTCGGCGGGTTACGAGACCACCACCATTATCGGCCACCATATTTTTTACCGGGATCCGGACGAGCGGCGCGGCATCAGCGTTGCTACGCGTAAGCCCTTTATCTACCGGCTAAACGCGTTTGCCGAATATGTGGGCAAGCATGTTGTGCGTAAACCGCAGGTCTACGCGAGTGCCGAGCCCGACCCTCTAGCCGAAGCGGTGAAGACCACTTCCGTGCCGGCCAAGCCACGCACGCGCTAGCGCGGGGTTTTCGCCGTACGGTCTCAGCAAGTCTGATGTGGCCCGCTTAAACGCCGGTCCGTGATTGGCGTGCAGTAGGTGCGCACTCTCGTGCGCGGCCACATACCTCAGCACAAACGGCGGCGCCAAAACCAACCGCCATGAAAATGACAATCGCCCGCCCTGTGCGCAGCTTCCCCAGCGCGAGCGCGTGTCCTTCACGGTGATTCGCCTAACGTCGCGCTCTATTGCTGCCGCCATATCATTCACCAGCGGCACAAGCTGCGCGCGCGCTTCGCTCTTGAACCAATCCGTGACCCGGCGGCGCATGTGTTCGGGCTGGCCCGTGACAAAAATCCGCCCCTCTTCGCGCCAAACACCGCCGCGTGCGCCGGGCTGTGCCGTGAGCACGTGATCCATTCCTTGAAAGGGAACCACGGCGCCGTCCGTGAAGGGAACACGCGGCGGTAAGGCTGTTAGATGATCCCTGATCCAGCCCATGTGCTCGGCAACAAAAGCCGCGACGGCCCTATTGCTTGCGCGGCTTGGGCGCACCAAAACAATGCAGTCGCGTGCAGGCTCGACCCGAAGGCCAAGCCGCCGGGCGCGTGCACTGTTTTCAACGCTAATACGCGCGGCAATATCGGGCGGCGCAATCCCGTCTAGCGGGTCCTGCGACGGCCGGAGTCTCTTCAGAAATTCCATGGAACGACATGGGTGTGCAACGGGCCGGCGTCACGCTCCGAGATGCAGCGGCCCCGGACCGAAACGCTCGCGCGATGAACGCTGTCTGCGTCCCCGCTCACCAGAGGATGCCAATGCGGCAGGTTCTGCCCGTTCTTCACAAGGCGGTAGGCGCAGGTTCGAGGAAGCCAATCTATGACGTCTAAAGACTCCGGCGACAGAACCACACAATCGGGTACCAACCGCTTGCGCTTAGGATAGTTGGAACACAGACACGATTGAGTATCCAACAGCCGGCACGCGACATTGGTGGATTTCAGCGTATTGCCTTCCCCACGAATTTTATGAAGGCAACATTTCCCGCACCCGTCACAAAGACTTTCCCATTCCTTGTGACTCATCTCGGTCAGCTTTTTTTTGCGCCAATACCGGGGTTCTAACTCTTCGGAGCCCGCCGTCATGATCCAGCCAGTGCGCGTCTGAGGCGCTCAGCAATCTCGGGCGCGGTCGCGTCCTTCGAGAAGTGGTCGGCGTAACGGCCGGCAGGATTCATTAAATAAAGAAAGCCGGTGTGATCGACGGTGTAATCGCCCGTCTCTACGCCGTCGGCATCCTTCAGGAACGATTTCTTTGCGTACACACGATATTCCTCTGCGGCCGCCGTAGTTTGCGCCAGGGTACCGGTCAGTCCGACAAACCTTGGATGAAAGTGTTCCAGATAGCTCGCAACCACCTCCGGCGTGTCGCGCTCGGGATCAAGGCTGATGAACACCGGCATCACCTCGTCCCCGACCGGACCCAGAGTTTCCAGGGTTTCCGTGATGGTCTGCAGGGCCAGGGGGCAGATGTCGGGGCAATAGGTGAAGCCGAAATAAACGAGGCTGTAGTGACCCTCTAGTAGACTTTCGTTCACCTGTTCGCCGCGCGTGTTGATCAGCGTGAACGGTCCGCCGATTTGCACTTCGCCTGTCGTCTGTACCTGCATGGGTAAGGGCTGCGGTCGCATAGCCGGAAGGTACAGCAACAGCACCAGAAGGGTGCCCAGCAATATGAGTGAACCGATAAGCAGACGTTTAATCATCATGATGAATCTTCGCGCGCTCCGTCCTTCGCGTCAATCAGGGCGACCACTTACCCCCGGGAATAAGGGCCGGTTAGTTCAGGCCGTTTAACCGGCGCTCAATTTCACGTCTCAGGGGCGAGCCCGCAGGCGAGGCCCCCAGCGCTTTGTCCCATTGGGCTTTTGCTCCGGCCGTATCTCCGGCTTTGGCGCGGGCAAGGCCGGTGATGAACAGGGCATCGGGCTGTTCTGGATTTATTTTCAGTACCCCGGCCATGGCCTCTGTCAGCGAACCGGGAAGCGGGCCGGGCGCATCAAGATCAGTTTGCATAATCATAAGCGCGGCAAACTGGAGCCTGGACGTCATGTCGGCGGGTTTTAACGCCATCGCCTTTTCATAGGCGTTCAAGGCACCGTCTATGTTGTCGAGCACGGTGTAAGACCGTCCCAGCATCATCCAACCGTCGAAATCCTCTGGCTCGCTTTCAAGGCGGGCCGCTAGGCCGTCCACCATGCCTTTGATCATGTCCATGTTCTCGGGCGCGATGCGGCCGGCCGGCTGCGGCGCTTGTGCGGCAGCCGTGGCCAGTTGCAAGTCCAACGGATGCTTTGGCTCTACGGTCATGGGCATGACGCCGGCTTGCTGGGCGGTGCGCGACATTTCGCGCATCACAAGCTCTAGCCACGGGGCATCAGCGGGGGCATCAGCAGACAGGTCTCGCCATATCGCGATCGCGGCCTCGGCATTGCCCAGTTGCGATTGTTCAAGGCCCAGATAAAACCGTGCGCGCGGTTCATCCCGATCGACGGCAAGGGCCTGCATCAGCGCCTCGTGGGCGGCCGGTGTAATGGCGCCGCCGCTTTCCGCCGCCAGAACTTCACCGAGGTTCGCATAGGCATCCCCCGAAGGGGCAAGCCGGGCCACTTCGCTGTAAGCCGCGGCCGATTCGTTGTAACGCCGCAGTTGCCGGTAGCTGCGGGCCAACAAACTCCAGCCTTCCGCGTCATCGGGGTTGGCGGTCACGTGGGCAACCAACTGTTCAAGAAGTTGATCGGCTTCTGCCGAGTCCGCTGCCGCCA
>JAUIGX010000194.1 GCA_030432435.1 Alphaproteobacteria bacterium | reverse complement strand
GAATCATGAACAGCGGACGTGTGAAACTCAACGACACGGCAGCGGCCAGGGGCATATGTGTGATCGCGTAAAACGCCGCAGTGATGCTGATGCTGGAACAAGCAAGGCGTATGAGATGCAGTCCGGGCCGCCGGGTATGAAAAATCGAAAACCCGCGCTGAATTAGAAAGGGCAAAATTACCGTTACGCCAAACACGCTGCGAAAGAACACAATAACGAAAGGGTGCAGGTCCGTGCCCAGGCTTTTAACGAGGACCGTTACAATCGCAAAACAGGTGGATGCGGCTATCATCCATGCGGCACCGCGCATGTTGTCGATGGGTGGAAGATCATTGGCCGATGAAAAAGCCATTTGACGAAGCCTGCGGTTTTGCTCTGGGCTATCTGGCCAGGGCGGAACGGGATGCGCGGATAAGAATAAGCGCCGAGGGTGAAAGGAAGTGAAGGCCTTGGTAAACCTCGCTTATGCTATGCGCAAGGCCCACCGACCGTTCGGTCAATGCAGCAAAAGCTGGGCTGCCATGTTACTCATGCATGGCAGCGGTTTTCGGCGGCGGTCTTTGTGTATGCACGTGGCTTGACCCAAAGGACGCAGTATCCGAAAACCCTTCCGTACTTACCGTGCAAATTCCGGAACATTAGACCGCAAAGGCGACCGCATATGCCCGAAGTCCTGACCCCTGAAACTTTAGATCTAAAGAAGATTCTTAAGCCTGGTGACAACGTACTCTGGGGGCAAGGCTGCGGCGAGCCGCAGACACTGACCGAAGCATTGGTCGAGCAGAGGGCGGCGGTCGCGCCGATCACCGTTTATCTGGGTGCGGGATTCACCAGCACTCTTAAACCGGAACACAACGACCACATCAAGATGATGGGGTTCGGTGCGGTGGGCACAACCCGGCGCCTGACCAAGGGTGGCGCGCTGCATATCATCCCTTGCCATATCGGGCAGGTAGCCTCGTACATTAATCAGGGGGTCGTACCTTGTGATGTGGCATTCCTTCAGGTACCGCCTCCGGGCGAGGACGGCACTTACAGTTTCGGGCTGATCTGCGACTATACCCGTGAGATGGTCCAAAAGGCCCGTACAGTGGTTGTCGAGGTCAATGACCAAGTCCCGCAAACCGATTGCCCGGACAGGCTTTCGCCTGACGATATTGACTATCTCATTCACTCGTCACGCCCCGCGCCGACTTTGGAAGCCGGACCAATCGGTGACCTAGATCGCGCAATCGCCAAGCACACTGCCGAATACATCGAGGACGGTGCCGTCCTGCAGATCGGGATTGGCGCGGTGCCCGATGCGGTGATGCAGCTACTGTTGGATCGGCGCGATCTCGGCGTTCATACCGGCAGCGTCGGCGACGGCCTTGTCGAGCTGATTGAGAAAGGCGTTGTGACCAACGCGCGTAAGCCCATCGATACAGGCGTTTCCATTGCCGGCGGGCTGATTGGCAGCCAGCGCCTATATACATTCGCGCACCGCAACCCGGTTATCTCCATGCGCCCCTCGTCGTACACCCATTCGTCGGATGTTCTCTCGGCGCTTCCGAAACTGGTGACCATTAACAGCGCGCTCGAAATTGATCTAAGTGGTCAGGTGAATGCCGAGCAGGTGGGCGATTCTTATGTGGGCGGTGTGGGCGGCCAGCCGGAATATGTGCGGGCTGGTCATCGGTCTGTGGGCGGCCATTCAATCATGGCTTTGTCATCGACGGCAAAAGGCGGATCGATGTCGCGGATTTGCGCACGTCTGACCTCTCCGGTTGTGACCTCGCCGCGTACCGATGTCGATGTGGTGGTGACCGAGCATGGCGCGGCGGAATTGCGGGGTCAGTCCTTTGCTGAACGCGCCAAGCGCCTCATTGCCATTGCGGACCCCAAGTTCCGCGAAGACTTGGACCGCGAAGCTCAGGTAATTTACAAACGCGGCTATTAATGGACATTCGGCTTCTCCAGTATTAAGCCTGAAGGAACGAAAAGAACGAGGAGATAGGGACGTGACGAGTAAAAAAGTTCACCCGGACGCCAAGTCTGCCCTGGCCGGACTCTTGCGCGATGATATGACGATTATGGCGGGCGGTTTCGGGCTTTGCGGTATTCCAGAAGCGCTGATCGAGGCCATTCGTGAGTCGGGCGTCAAGGGCCTGACGGTGATTTCAAATAACTGCGGTATCGATGATGTCGGCCTAGGCATTTTGCTGAAGACCCGTCAGATCAAAAAAATGGTCAGCTCTTACGTCGGTGAGAACGCCACGTTTGCAAAGCAGTACCTCGCCGGCGAGCTAGAGATCGAGTTCAACCCGCAGGGCACTTTGGCCGAGCGCTGCCGCGCCGGCGGCGCGGGGATCCCGGCGTTTTTCACTCCCACGGGGTATGGAACGCAGGTGGCCGAAGGCAAAGAGACGCGGGAGTTTAATGGCCGTCACTATGTGATGGAAACCGGTCTCGTTGCAGATCTATCGATTGTTCATGCCTGGAAGGGCGATGCGGAAGGCAACCTTGTGTACCGCATGACGGCGCGCAATCTAAATCCCATCATGGCGTCTGCCGGTAAAGTAACGGTCGCCGAAGTCGAGAACTTGGTGGACATCGGCGATATTGACCCCGATCAGATTATGACACCGGGCATTTACGTGAACCGCCTTATCAAACTCGACAAAGTGACAAAGCATATTGAAAAGCGCACCACCCGTCCGCGCGCGGCGGCTGAGTAGGAGGCAGACACAATGGCATGGGATAGAGATCAGATGGCGGCAAGAGCCGCCAAGGAAATTAAAGACGGATTTTACGTAAACCTCGGTATCGGTATTCCGACACTCGTCGCGAATCATGTGCCCGAGGGCATGACCATCCAGCTGCATAGCGAAAACGGTATGCTCGGCATGGGGCCGTTTCCTTTCGAGGGTGAAGAAGACGCCGACCTCATTAACGCCGGCAAGCAGACAGTGACGACCCTGCCGTCTACCAGTTTCTTTGATAGTGCCGAGTCCTTCGGCATGGTGCGCGGCGGACATATTCAGCTGTCCGTTCTGGGCGCGCTTCAAGTGACCGACGACGGCGACCTGGCTAACTGGATGATTCCGGGCAAGATGGTCAAGGGCATGGGCGGCGCGATGGACTTGGTTGCGGGTGTGCCGCGCCTTGTTATTCTCATGGAGCACGTCAACAAAAGCGGCGAGCACAAAATTCTAAAAGAGTGCACGCTACCGCTGACCGGCAAAGGTGTTGTCAACATGATCATCACCGATCTGTGCGTGTTCGAAGTGGAGCGGCCCGGCCTGACGCTTATGGAAATCGCACCGGACGTGACCATAGATGAGATTCGCGAAAAAACCGGACCGAATTTCAAGATTCATCCGGATCTAGAGAAAAAGCTCGCAAGCTAAAAACAAAAGGGCGCGGAATTAATCCGCGCCCTTTTTTCTTAGATCTAATGCCGTAGTTTTAGTTTGGATTTTCACCGCGCAGCGCGAGGATATTGCGCGCTTGTTTCAAGTGCGGCAAATCAAGCATGACGCCGTCCAAAGATGCGACGCCTTCATTGTCGTTCGCAAAGGCGGCGATGACGCGCTTGGCATGAGCAGCTTCTTCATCGCTAGGCCGGAAACCTTCGTGAATGATGGGCACTTGGGCCGGATGGATTGCGAGTTTACCGGTCCAGCCTTCGCGCCGAATCATCTTGCACCATTTCAGCAAGCCTTCGCTGTCCTTGAACTCGGTGAAGGCTGTGTCGATGGCCTGCACACCGGCTGCTTTTGCGCCAAGCAGGCTGAGGGACATGGCCATGCGATACGTGTACTCGTAAGAGCCATCCTCGTGGCGATTGCCGGCGGCGCCGACATCGGCGGCCAGGTCCCAAGGCCCCCAGCTCATGCCGACCATGCGTGGCAGCTTTGCTTTGGCGTACTCGCCGAAGGAAAGTACGCCCGCGCTCGATTCCCCGGTGATGGCAATAATCTTGGTCGAGCCGGCCTCGGTGCCGTGTTCAATCTCCAGAACGTCAAGGTATTTGGAAATCAGATCGACATCGTGGGGACCGGAGGTTTTGGGCACCATGATGCCGTCCGGCTTTCCCGACATGATTCCCGCCAGGTCGCGCAAAGGCGCGTCGGATTCCAGCGGATTGATGCGAACATAGAATTTAGTTTTACGGTCGGCTTGCGCCCGTGCGGACATAAACTCGTTGATCATTTCGCGGCCGGTTTGCTTACGCGGCGCGGCGACGGAGTCTTCGAGATCAAAGATTAAGGCGTCTGCCTCGACGCCATCCGCCTTGGACAGTTTTTTCTCGCTGTCGGCGGGAATGAAGAGCATTGAGCGTAGAATCATGACGTCTCCTAGTTGGCGGATTTACGTTTTTGCAAGGTGGTGCGTTTGCATTTCGCAACCAGCTCGTTCTTTTGATTGTAGGCACGGTGTTCCAGAAACACGATGCCGTCCTTGGGGCGGGACTTGCTGTCACGCTTTTCCAGTATCTCTGTTTCTACGCGTATAGTGTCGCCGTGAAACAACGGCTTTGGGAAACGCACTTCATCCCATCCTAAATTGGCTACCGCCGTGCCGAGGGTGGTTTCACCAACAGATATGCCGACCATAAGGCCAAGGGTGAAGCAGCTGTTGACGATGCGCGTGCCGAATTCCGAATGCTCTTTGCAGTACTCTTCGTCGAGGTGCAATGCCGCGGGATTATGCGTCATGGCAGAAAACATCACGTTATCCATTTCCGTGATGGTGCGGCGGATTGAATGCTGGATAACGCTTCCGACCTCAAATTCTTCGAAAAAAAGTCCACCCATTGCTGTCTCCCTTGTACAAAATGATCGTGCGGTTTTCCGCGCGAAGGAATGAGTTGGTTGTAGGATTTTAGATCGCCGCCTTAGAAAGCGACCTGGTCGCCGCCCTTAAGGTCCAACATCTCGCGGGCGTCTTTGGGTGTCGCGATTTCCAGCGATAAGTCCTCAAGAATTCGGCGAATTTTGGCGACCTGTTCGGCGTTGGATTTTGCGAGCACACCCTTGCCCAGGTACAGGCTGTCTTCCAGACCGACGCGTACGTTCCCGCCGAGCAGCGCGCTTTGAGTTACAAATGGAATTTGGTGCCGGCCAGCGGCTAAGACGGATAAGTAGTAGTCATCGCCGAATAGCTTGTCAGCGATCAGGCGCATATGGGCCAAGTTTTCCAAATCGGGGCCAAGGCCGCCGAGAATGCCGAAGATACACTGAATAAGAAATGGCGGTTTTACGAGTCCGCGATCCACGAAATGCGCCAGATTATAGAGATGCCCAACGTCATAGCACTCGAACTCGAATTTCGTGCCGCACCCCTGGCCTAGGTCCACCATAATTCGCTCGATCTGCGCGAAGGTGTTGCTAAGGATAAAGTCTTTGGTGCTTTCGAGATATTTCTTTTCCCAGGGGAATTTGAAATTCTCAAACTTGTCTACGGCGCCCGAAATATTGAAATTCAGCGATCCCATGTTGAGGGATGCGACTTCCGGTTTTGCTGTTACGGCCGCTTCCAGGCGTTGCTCCATGGACATGCCAAGACCGGCGCCTGTGGAAATGTTGAGCACCGCGTCGGTGTTTTGCTTAATACGCGGGAGAAACTCCATGAAAAGCTTTGCGCTGGGTGTCGGCTGTCCCGTTTCAGGGTCTCTGGCATGGAGATGGATAATAGATGCGCCTGCTTCAGCAGCGCCAATTGACTGTTCGGCGATCTCGTTCGGTGTGATGGGCAGGTGCGGGGACATGGTCGGTGTGTGAATTGACCCCGTGACCGCGCAGGTAATGATAACCTTTTTGGTTTTTCGCATTTTGGTGCCCCTCCCTGATCTCAGAGCTCCCCGCAGGTTTGGCCAATCAACTCTGAGTAAAATTATATATTAATATCATATAGTTACAAAAGATTCGGCGAACGCCTTCACATGATGCGACATACGCTCGCCCATTAGGTAGCCCTGGCTCTTGGCCGAGTCGACTAAATTTTACGCCGGACTGAACGAGTTACTTTTGAGTTACACACCGCTCGCTATTTGATCTGAAATCTCGGCTAAGGATTGGTCAAAGATTGCCCGAAAAATCAGAGTGTGGAAGTCAGCCCGGTGGGCGGGTATGACTACTCCAGACGATCATTTAAAAAAACTGGAACAGTATGCGCGGTTATTTCGGGATCGGTGTTGAGGGCATCAACAAGCCTTTCAACGTCGGCAATTTATTTCGGTCTGCCCATGCGTTTGGCGCAAGCTTTGTTTTTACTATTGCGGCGACCTACCGCAGGGCTGAAGGCGGGCAAACCGACACGTCCGATGCGCTTGCCAATATGCCGTTCTACGATGTGCCGTCGCTCAACAGCCTCGCCCTGCCCAAGGGCTGCAGTCTTGTCGGGGTAGAGTTGCAGGACGATGCCGTCGAGTTGCCTAGTTTTAATCATCCGCGGTGCGCGGCCTATGTCTTGGGGCCGGAGAAAGCATCGTTATCTCCTGAGCTGACGGCCCGTTGCGATCATATTATTCGGATCCCGACTAGATTTTGCCTGAATGTCGGCATTGCCGGGGTGGTTGTAATGTATGACCGCTTGGTCTCGACGCGCCGGTTTCCGCCGC
>JAUIGX010000193.1 GCA_030432435.1 Alphaproteobacteria bacterium | reverse complement strand
GCTCTTTGTTTTCTCGTTTTCGTGGCCTTGGTGCCTGTGAGCAGCGCGCAAGCACAAGACCCAGCGGCGTTCATAAGCGATTTTAGCCAGAAGGGCATATCCGACATTCTAGCGGCAGATATTCCCAATGACGAAAAGCAAAAGCGCTTTCGCGAGATGTTCGATATTTATTTCGACATTCCTTACATCGGCCGATTTGTTCTTGGCCGCTATGGGCGTCTGACGTCGGATGAGCAGAAGGCGAAATTTAGCGCTCTTTTTGAGGATGTAATCGTTAAGACCTGGTCGCGCCGCTTTTCCGAGTACAACGGACAAACGCTTAAGGTGAATAGCACTGTCGACGACGGCGACAATGGTGCCATTGTGAAATCACAAATTGTCGGCAACGACGGCACAAATATTGGCGTGGACTGGCGATTGCGGAAACGGGATTCTGGATTCCAGGTAGTTGATGTTATTGTCGAAGGCGTAAGTATGGCTATTACATATCGCCAGGAGTATTCGACGGTTATTACCCGAGGCGGCGGCTTTGACGGCCTGCTGAGAGAGATGCAAAAGCAAGTCGCCGCGCAGAAATAGACCCGCCCCCACAACGGCTTCCGGCAAGAAGGTACGCCTATGACTCTAAAGCTGTATTGGGCACCGCGGTCGCGATCATTTCGCATCCTCTGGCTACTTGAAGAAATTGGCGCGCCATACGAACGGGTTCTTGTAGATATTCATGCCGGCAAGCAAGCGACGGCGGAATACAAAGCCATCAATCCCATGATGAAGGTCCCCGCACTTGCCGACGGCGAAGCCCGCGTCGCTGAATCCGGTGCGATATGCGCATATTTGTCGGACAAATTTCCCGAGGCCGGTCTGGCACCTCAGTTTGACGACCCTCGGCGGGGCCGCTATCTGCAATGGCTGTTCTTTTCCTCCGGCGGCATAGAACCGGCGATCACCCAGACCTTCGGAAAGTTCGAGATGCCATCCGGCCAGGCTGGATGGGGTAACGCACAGCGTGTCTGGGCGGTTCTAGAAGATGCCGTTCATCCCGGCCCTTGGCTTTTAGGCGACACTTTCACAGCCGCGGATGTGCTGATCGGCAGCGATCTACATTTCGTGGTCAACCAATTTAAAATTCTGGAGGGCAGACCCGCCATAGACGCCTACATTGCACGCTGCGCCGATCGCCCCGCGTATAAAAGAGCCCTGAAATTAGACGAAAGCGGGGAGTAAGCGCTGAAACGCGTATAGTCATGCCCATAGGCCGCATTGGGGCACCCTGAGTAAGATAAATGAGATTACAGCCCTAGCGCTACTGGGGACGGGCCTCATCGGGAGACCTGCGGGACCGAAGGCACCCTCACCATCATGACCGGAGGATCGGCGAAGGCATTCGAAGCGGCAACCGCGGACCTAAAAGTCACGAGCCCACCAACATTGGCATAAATTGGCGATTGCGGAAACGGGATTCTGGATTCCAGGTAGTTGATGTTATTGTCGAAGGCGTAAGTATGGCTATTACATATCGCCAGGAGTATTCGACGGTGATAACCCGAGGCGGCGGATTCGACGGCCTATTGGCCGAAATGCAGAAACAGTTCGGCAGCGAAAAATAGGCAAGACCTTATAACGCCGCAATTTACCTAGTTGGAGGTTCCTTCATGCGTTCGCCCATTCCAGCACTGATCGCCAGCGCGCTTTTGTCTCTGTCGTCTGCGTTCGCCCTGGCCGCCAGTGATCCGCTGAAACATCTCGAACATCCGGGGGTCGTCGCGTTATCCCAGCAAACGGACGGCAGTTGGATTTATAAATCATTTCCCGACTTCATGCCGCTTTACATATTTGAAGGCGATGAACCCGGAAAATCGAATTGCGATGATAGAGCGTGCACGGCGGTTTGGCCCATCGTGAAAGCAGGCGAAAACGACGAAGCCGTGGGCAATTGGACAGTTGTTCTCCGGGACGACGGAAAGCGCCAATGGGCTTACAAAGGCTACCCTGTGTACACATTTTTCATGGACACGGCGAACAATCCCAAGGGGGTTGGGATGCGTGAAGGCTGGTACTACGACGTAATCACGATGGACAAATTCTTCATGGAAATGGCCCGCAATCCCCGGGGTATGAGGTTGCCAGAAGGCCAGTACTACGAAGAGTCCGAGGACCAATTGCCGGACCACGATGATAGACCCGTCTGGCGCCTTCTAGAACCTTAGACGGTACCTATTTAGGACGTCATGGTGACCCTGCAGCGTATTCGGCCTCTATTCCAATAAATAAAAAGCGTCTCTCTAAGCATCTCGAGAGTCGTTGTTTCAGTTCTTGAAAACGCCCAGCACGCCAAAGATCGCAAACTCCTGAGCGGGTAATCTCGCTAGATTGGGGTTGGATTTAGCTATACGGCACTCAAGGCAAAATGGAGGCATCATGAACCAAGACGGTCAGATAAAATCCATAACTCTGCTAGGCACCGGCCTCATGGGCATGCCCATGGCGACCCGACTGCTGGGTGCAGGTTATTCACTCACTGTATGGAACAGAACCGCAACCAAAATGCAGCCCCTCCTCGACAGTGGCGCTAGAGGTGCGGCCACGCCTGCAGAGGCCGCTGCGGGCGCCGATCTCTTAATCACCATGCTCGCAGACGGGCCAACCGTCGATAGCGTGATATTTGAGTGTGGTGGGGCCGATGCGCTTTCGCCCGGTGCCATCGTCGTTGATATGAGTTCGATTCCACCCTCCACCGCCCGCGATCACGCAGCGCGGCTCGGCAAACGCAGTATTTTGCACCTCGACGCACCCGTTTCAGGCGGAACAAAGGGCGCGGCTGAGGGCACTCTCGCCATTATGGCCGGAGGAACGCCTGAAGCATTTGCGACCGCAGCTCCGGTGCTCAAAGTCATGGGACGGCCCACATTGGTCGGCCCTAGCGGCTCCGGACAGCTCGCCAAACTTGCCAATCAAACCATCGTCGCTGTCACAATTAGCGCCGTCGCCGAAGCGCTGTTGCTTGCCGCCTCCGGCGGAGCCGATCCGGCCAAGGTACGTGAAGCTCTGAGCGGTGGTTTTGCCGACAGCCTTATCTTAAAGCAACACGGTCAGCGCATGCTCGACCGTAACTTTGTGCCGGGCGGCCCAACCCGCATGCAGGTCAAGGACCTGCGCACCATCCTCGCCACTGCTGACGAGGTTGGCTTAGACCTGCCCGTTGCCCAGACCGTCGCAGCCATGTTCGAGAACTTGCTGGCGAGCGGTCACGGAGAAAGCGACCACAGCGCGCTATTGCTCGAACTTGAGCATCGGAATACGGGTAAGCGGTTAGAAGCCAAGCCTAAACCAATGCCAGGCTCGTAGAACTTCTACCTGCTAATCGGCTTGTACTTGATACGATGCGGTTCAACGGCATCAGCGCCGAGGCGCCGCTTCTTATCTTCCTCATAGTCTTGGAAGTTGCCTTCGAACCACTCTACATGACTCTCGCCTTCAAATGCCAAGATGTGTGTGGCGATACGGTCCAGAAACCATC
Organism: Alphaproteobacteria bacterium; assembly: GCA_030432435.1. Classification (GTDB taxonomy): domain Bacteria; phylum Pseudomonadota; class Alphaproteobacteria; order Rhodospirillales; family Rhodospirillaceae; genus UBA11612. Next base: position 3,134 of record JAUIGX010000193.1, on the reverse strand, counting down.
GATCATGCGAAACAACAATGGCGCAGCCAGCGTAGTCAAGCAAAGCCATTTCAAGCGCCCGCAGCGTATCAACGTCCAAGTCGTTGGTCGGTTCATCGAGCAGGATAACGTTGGCACCGGTTTTTAGCATCTTGGCCATATGAACACGATTGCGCTCACCGCCGGAAAGTTGGCCGACTTTCTTTTGCTGGTCCGGTCCCTTGAAATTAAACCGCCCGACGTAAGCACGGCTTGGCACAGAGAATTTGCCGAGCTGAATTTCGTCCAGCCCATCCGAGATTTCTTCCCAAACCGTCGCATCTGATCTCAAGCTGTCGCGGGACTGATCGACATACCCAAGCTTCACCGTCTCACCCACGACGATTTCGCCTGAATCAGGCTTGTCCTGACCCGTGATCATACGAAACAGCGTCGTCTTACCGGCACCGTTCGGGCCGATCACGCCGACGATCCCGCCGGGAGGAAGCTTAAAGCTTAGGTTGTCGATAAGCAGCTGGTCGCCGTATCCCTTGGATAAATTCTTGGCTTCAATCACGTTGGCGCCCAAACGATCACCCGCCGGAATGACAATTTGCATGGCCTCGGGTGCCTTATTGTTCGCTTCCGCCACCAAGTCATCAAATGCCGCGATACGCGCTTTGCTCTTGGTCCGACGCGCCTGCGGCGTTTGCCTAATCCATTCCAACTCGCGATCAATGGTGCGTTCCCGGGCTTCTTCTTCGCGCTCCTCTTGCTTGAGACGTTTTTTCTTCTGCTCTAACCAGGACGTGTAATTGCCTTCGTACGGGATGCCTTTGCCGCGATCGAGTTCCAAAATCCAGCCGGTCACGTTATCGAGAAAGTACCGGTCATGGGTCACGGCGACGACGGTACCTTCGTATTCCTCCAAAAACCTTTCGAGCCACGCCACGGATTCCGCATCCAAATGGTTGGTCGGCTCGTCGAGTAGCAAAAGGTCGGGCTTGGACAGAAGCAACCGGCACAGAGCCACACGGCGGCGCTCGCCGCCGGAGAGCTTAGTTACATCGGCATCAGCGGGTGCACAGCGCAAAGCATCCATCGCGATTTCACAAGTCCGCTGGATATCCCACCCGTCTGCCGCATCGATCTTTTCCTGAAGGTCTCCTTGCTCGGCAAGCAAGTCGTTCATTTCATCGTCGGTCATCTCCTCGGCGAATTTGGCGCTGACCTCTTCGAAACGGTCAAGATACCCTTTAAGCTCGCCGATGCCGTCCATAACGTTGCCCAGCACGTCCTTGTTCGGGTCAAGTTCCGGCTCCTGTGCAAGAAAGCCAACCTTGGCCCCCTCCGAGGCCCAGGCCTCGCCGTTATATTCCGTATCAAGGCCGGCCATGATCCGAAGCAACGTGGACTTACCCGAGCCGTTGACGCCAAGCACACCAATTTTTGCGCCTGGCAGAAACGACAGCCAAACGTCTTTCAGAACCTCACGCCCGCCAGGGTAGGCCTTGCTCAATTCCTTCATAACGTAGATGTACTGGTAGCTGGCCATGAGTGTCGGATTCCCTCAAGTAAAGTGCCGCATTGACGGCAGAAACTGTCGCCGCGCTTGTACCTGACAGCGGCCTTAAGAACAATGCCTGGAAGAGTGGGGGCTCCCTAACCGGGGCTGCCGGCAGCACATCTCACGCACGTAGGCGTGGTTGGGTCCAGGGCGAGGCGCTTCTCGCCGATTTCCTCGTCACAAAGAGCACAGAATCCAAAGGAATCGTCCTCAATACGCTTCAAGGCAGCCTCAATACGGCCCAGCTGAAATCCACGGCGGCGCTCGGTCTCCATGGCCATGGCTTGCTGCTGCAGCGCGTCCATGCGCGAAAGGCGGCCCACCGCTTGCTGATCGAGTTCGACAGGCTTGCGATCGTCGCCCGTCCGCGCCCGCGATGATAAAGTCTCATCGCGCATGGCAATCAAGGTCGCTTTAAAGCGCGAACTATCCATAGTGCCTTCCCAAGCTAAACAGCGAAGGCGGTTTATGGAGTGCCGATACGAGGTTTCTGTCCGCTGCTGGGCCCGAACGCCTTGTCAAGAACGCGCGTGGAATCTTCGGCCAGCGCGATTGCGTCGCTTATCAACCCAAGAATTTTCATGTTGTTCTGCATGACATGCAGTGCTTCCAGACGCTGATCGTCAGAGATCTTAAGCGCACGAGCAAGAATATCCTTGCGGATGAGAAGCAAGATGTCCTCAAGCTTGTACCCATCCGGCTTATCGTCTGTGGCAAGAAAATGGCTCATATCTCCTCCCTAAGCGATGATCTGTTTATTCGAACCAGTTCCATTTCGCTGGTCACGAGCAGCACGAGTACAGCCAACTCTTTGCGGCGCCGCTCACGTAGATGGCCGCGACTTCGACAACCAGTGAATCAGAAAAACCACGAGCGCCGCAAGACCGACGCTCCAGTGGATAACAGAGGTAATGTCATCAAGTTCCTGGCTTTCGACATAGTACAGCGCGTACCCGCTCACGACCAGCACAACCATCACCGCGACCATTGTACCGCCCGACCACCGCCGCCAGTTCATATTCCAACCGCGGACAATGTGAATTGCCCAAAGCATGCCAAACAGGCCTATCGCCACAAACGAAAAGGCCGCATGAAATTGCAACCACGTTTTTTCAAGTGGGTTATTTTCAAAGCCAAACGGACCTTCCGTCTGCAGGAAGTAGTGATAGATCAGCCAAAGAACGCCTGTGATCCAAACGCCCGCGACCGTTACATACAGCGTCAACCGCCGATTGCGCGTCAAGCGAAGTGGCCCACGCTCTCCCTTGGTTGCCGTCCGCTCGCTCATGATGTCACTCCAAGTTTTCTCCAGCCGCTACGGGCATTATGTAAATAGGCTGCGGCACCCTGGCGCCGCAGAATTGAATCTGCCTTTGGGCCTCTCGCGAGAACAACCTTGGTCAAAGCATCCGCGGTGGCGCATTCTTCAGCGAGGACCGTCACAAAGCTACGAGCACCCACCGCGTTACGGCGAACTCCGTCTAGGTGCGGCCCGGTCGTCAGCCCCGTCGTCCCATGTGCGCGGCGACCACCGAGGCCATAGCCGCTGCTGCTCGCCACGCTGCCGTTGTCGATTTCTAAAACTGGAATAGTTTGCCCAGCTGGCTGG
>JAUIGX010000192.1 GCA_030432435.1 Alphaproteobacteria bacterium | reverse complement strand
TTCCATGTGAAGCATGCGCATAACCACCTCCATGGCAAACCCTTCCGGTAGGAGAGTCAGCACCCGGCCGGCGTGGTCGGCATTTATCTTCGACAAAACAACAGCGACGGTTTGCGGATATTCGTTTTTCAAATATGACGTGAGGACCGTTTCATGCACGTTCCCAAGTTTGTCCCACATGGTGCGTCCGGCCGGGCCGGCGATTTCTTCCATAATCGCGGCGACGCGCTCTGGGTCTAGACCCTTTAGCAGCAGACGTTCAGTCGTAGCCGCAGACCCGATCAGCGATCCGGTGTTGGAGATAGAATCGGAGAACTCTACAAACAATCGCTCCACGAGATTGGAGCCGACGGAGCCCAAATTTGCCATCGTTTGCGACAGTTCTTTAATCTCGTCGTCTTCCATCATAGTAAGTAATTTGGCGCTTTGTTCCGGCGCCAAAGACATCATCAATATCGCTGCTTTTTGTGCACCGACCAGACTCCGGTAGTCTTCTTTGATCCGAGCCATGAGATGTCTCCGAAAGTGCGGCACCAACTGCCGCGACCAGGGCGCAATTCCCCAGGCCTACCTTCCATTAGAAGGCTAAATACCTTTCCGGATCGTTAAAAAGAGCCCCTACAGGCCCTAAAGGGGGGAGCCCTGAGATCGAAAAAGGCAAAATAGTCGCCCCGCCCAGCCCAACGCTCGGGCGAAACTGTGCTGATCGCCGCTATATGCGGGCTGGTGAACCCAATCAGCCCAGGCGGCATCGGCGGTAGAGGTGCCTGTTTTGTCGACATTTGCGTTGAAAAGGACGGATATTTATCGTCGCCCAGCCACTGCAACTGGTATGACTTCGAGCCGCGAACGTTAATTTGAATGGAGGGAAAACACTTATGCGCGCGATTGATCCACCTGACTTTCAAATTCCGGGCATCTCTCAGGCGATCCTTGTACCCGACAGCGGACTTGTTTTTTTGTCCGGGCATGTCGCCCTAGGGCCCGACGGCGTGATTGGCACTGATATCCCTACGCAACTGGAGCAAATCTTTAAAAACATGAACGTGACGTTACGCGAGGCCGGCACGGACTTTTCCAACTTGGTGAAGCTGACTATTTACGTGAAAGACTACGATCAGAGCATGCTTCCGGCCATACGCGCTGTGCGGAACAAGTATATAAACGTCGATCGACCACCGGCAGCGACATTGCTCGGTGTTAGCGCTCTCGCCTTTCCTGAACTTCTGATTGAAGTGGAAGCAGTGGCACGGGTGGCAAAACCGTAGCCATATAACGCGGCATTCATGTAGCTCCCACGACCGTTTTACCATTCTCCCCTTGACCCGGAGAGACCCGGACGGCACCTTCCGGGGCTCTGGAAAATCGAGCCCAATCATGTCTCCAATCATCTCTATATCCAATCTGACCAAGACTTATGCCTCGGGCCTTCAGGCCTTGAAGGGCGTGAGCCTAGACATTGAAAAAGGGGAGATTTTTGCCCTGCTCGGCCCCAACGGCGCTGGCAAAACCACCCTGATCGCGATCACCTGCGGGCTGGTGAACCCCACCAGCGGGACCGTGACCGCCGACGGACATGACATTATCCGCGACTACAAACAGGCCCGCTTCAAAATTGGCCTGGTGCCGCAGGAATTGACCACCGACGCTTTCGAGACTGTATGGAATACCGTGACATACAGCCGCGGTCTGTTCGGCCGCGGGAAAAACGCGGCCTACGTAGAGAAAATACTCCGGCAGCTTTCGCTTTGGGACAAACGCGACAGCATGCTCATTCAGCTGTCCGGGGGCATGAAGCGCCGGGTCATGATCGCTAAAGCACTGTCTCATGAGCCCGACATTCTATTCCTCGACGAACCTACGGCCGGCGTAGATGTGGAATTGCGCCGCGATATGTGGGACGTGGTCCGCGGCCTCAAGGACAACGGCGTGACCATCATCCTCACCACGCACTACATTGAAGAAGCCGAGGAGATGGCAGATCGCGTGGGCGTCATCTCGAAAGGTGAGTTGATTGCCGTAGACGAGACCAAATCCCTAATGAAAAAACTCGGCAAAAAGCAGCTCACCTTGAGCATGCAGGAAGCCATGACCGACATTCCGCCCGAGTTAAGCAAGTGGAACTTGGAATTAAAAGGCGGCGGGCATGAATTACAATACACCTTCGATGCCAACGCCGAGCGTACGGGTGTGCCGTCTTTGCTGCGGACCATGTCGGACTTAGGAATTTCCTTCCGTGACTTGTACACCAAGCAGAGCTCGTTGGAGGAAATCTTCGTGAGCCTCGTACATGACGGTAGCGGCGACAAAAATACCGCCAGCCTAGGAGACGCATGATGACGCCGGGTCTTTTCAATCACCACGGCGTCTGGGCTTTATACAAGTTCGAGATGGCGCGCTTTAAACGCACCGCCTGGCAAAGCGTGGTCGCCCCCGTGTTAACGACGACTTTGTACTTTGTCGTGTTTGGCGCAGCTATTGGTTCGCGTATTCAAGAGATGGACGGTATCGACTACGGCGCATTCATCGTGCCCGGTCTGATCATGATGACGCTGCTAATGCAGAGCATATTCAACGGCTCGTTTGGCATCTATTTTCCCAAGTTTACCGGCACGGTGTACGAACTTCTCTCTGCGCCGATTTCCTACGCGGAGGCGGTGCTGGCCTATGTGGGAGCGGCCGCGACAAAGTCGATCATTCTCGGCCTGATCATGCTGTTCACGGCTTCGTTCTTTGTGGAGCTTAACATTCAACATCCCGTATGGATGATGGTTTTTCTGATACTGATCGCCACAACCTTCAGTCTCTTCGGGTTTATTCTGGGAATTTGGGCGAAAAACTTTGAGCAACTGTCGATGGTACCGACGCTCATCATCACCCCCCTCACCTTTCTGGGCGGCGCTTTCTATTCGATTGATCTATTGCCCGGTGTATGGCGCACGATCTCGCTCTTCAACCCCGTAGTTTATCTGGTGAGTGGATTCCGCTGGAGCTTTTACGGATCGGCGGATGTGAGCGTTTGGGTAAGCCTATCCATGACCCTCGCCTTCCTCGCCATCTGCATGGCGATTACCGCCTACATATTCAAGACCGGCTATAGACTGAAACCGTAAATTAACGCCTCTGGCCACAGAGGCCGAAAGCAAAAAAGGGGCTCTGCGAGTAACGCAGAGCCCCTAAATATTTCGGTATTGTCAGAACGTTTCTATCCGTCGACGGTGAGCTCGCCGTAGGAGAATTTGTGCTCTTCACAGCGGTAGGTATAAACGCCCGGTTTATCGAACGTCATCGCTTTCGACGCGCCAGGCGCGACAACGCCGGTGGTCCATGAGCCGTCGATAGCCGTGGCTGTATGCGGCTCGTTGCCCACGTTCTTAAAGGTCAACGTCTGGCCGACGCTCACCCGAGCCCGCGTCGGGCCGAAGGCATACTCGTCGTGGGTTTCACGTACTTCATCTACAAGGCCGGTATCGCCGACAATTGCGCTCATGGTGATTTCTTCCACCGGCAGAATGCGCCCAGCGAACGAAGAGGCCTCCGGAGGTACAGGCGGTGCGGGAAGCTGGGCGACTGCTCCGCCCAACTTGAACGCCCAAACACCGGCGGACGAAGTGACTGCGACGTATTGCTCGCCTCCGGCTTCATATGTCGATGCAGAGTTGTTGGCGCTAGAGCCGGTTTGGAACTTCCACAGTATATTTCCCGTCTCGGCACTATACGCGTTGAACAATCCATCGCTTTCGCCGTGGAACAACAGACCGCCGGCAGTGGCCATAAAGCCGCTGCCGTTCTGCTGAGTACGGAAGGGTACGATATGCTCCCAGGCCAGCTTATTGGTGCGGCTATCCATCGCCCCCACGAGCCCCTCGTATTTGACCCCCGCGCCGGTGGGCACGGCAACGAAGTAATCGGGATCTTCGAAGCGCTTCATCCAGAACGGCCAGTTGGCGCCGGTGGCGTAGAAGTACTTGGTCTCCGGGCTGTAGGCCATCGGAGCCTGACGGGTGGTCAGAATGGGGTACATGGCGTTGGGTAAATCGTAGTCGATCGGCTCGTACATGCACAACGCTTCGAAGCCTTCGGGAATCAAATGTTCCTCGGTACATTCATCGCCGCCAAACTTATCTGCGCCCACCGGAAAAGGTTGGGTAGGCGATGTTTTAAGACGTGCATTTTGCGGCACCGGGCGCTCTTCGATCGGCCAGATCGGTTCGCCCGTACCCCGATCGAGCATGAAGATGTGTCCGTAGGTGGTAACAACAGCAAGCCCCTTGCGCGCCTGCCCGTCCACCTCGGCATCGTATAGAATCACGGGGGTACCGAGATCCGCTTCCCAGATATCGTGGTGGGTCGTTTGGAAGTGCCACTTTACAGCGCCGGTCTTGAGGTCGAGCGCGACAACGGAATCGGTATACAGGTTATCGCCCCCACGCACCTCACCGCCGTACTGAGGCACCGGATTGCCGACGCCGAAATAGACAAGGCCAAGTTCGGTATCTACGGCCGGCACGGTCCAGATTCCGCCGCCGCCGCGCTTCCATTCTTCGTTGTCCTGCTGCCATGTGTCATGACCCGCTTCGCCCTCGCCGGGCACGGAATAGAACATCCAAAGTTGCTCGCCGGTTTTGGCATCGTAAGCGGCAAAGCGCCCGCGGAAACCAAAGTCGCCGTTAGCCATACCGGCTAAGACCATGCCGTCAGCGTAAGTGGGCGCCATGGAGATCGCCTGGCCGCGCAGAGGCGGATCATCACCGATACGGTTGGTCCAAAGCACTTCGCCGGTTTCCTGGCTGTAGGCCGCAATGCCCGCTCCGGCGATACCGGTAAACACTTTGCCCTCGCCAACGGCAACGCCTTTGGTCACAAAGCCGCCTTGATCTGACTTCGCCGTCCAAAGCGTATCGCCCGTAGTGGGATCGAGCGCCATCAGTGTAGTGCTGGCTGCGATGAACATGCGCCCATCCGCGACGACCGGCGTTGAACGGGACGTCTCTGAATCAAACGCGTGGTACCAAGCGCCGCCTAATTGCCCGACGTTTTCGGTATTTACTTCATCAAGAGTGGAGAACCGAGTGTTGCCCCAGTCTCCGCCCGATAACGGCCAATCTTGACCCGCCGGCTGGCTAAAATCTGATGAGCTTTCCTGCTGTGAGCAAGAAGCCAGAAGCGCTACCGACAATCCGGCAGCGGCTCCCATTAACAGAAAATTCTTATGCATATCGTCCCTCCCCCGAGCAAAAACAAAGCGGTCCCTCGCCGCCTGCATGGACAGTAGAGTAACGGAAATACGGGCCTTCGGGATATAGCGCCTAGCTCGGTATAAACCATTACTTTGTAACGATTTTTGTCTGCCAATCCCGGCAAGCCGCCGCGACACAGAACCCGGGTCTGTTACGCGGTTTTGACCCGGGTTTCGAGATCCCGGCGAACGTCGCCGAGCACGGCAGCCCAATCTGAAGGGGCCGGCTGACGATACAGCCGCGCTGAGGGATACCAGGGGCTGTCCGCTCGCTCCATCATCCAGCGCCAATCCGGGATATGGGACAATAAGATCCATACCGGCTTACCCAAGGCGCCTGCAAGATGAGCAACGCCGGTATCCACGGTGATGACAAGATCAATCGCCGATATCAGAGCGGCCGTTTCCGCCCAATCAGTAAGATCCGGACCGCAAGCGTCGATAGGCGTTGCTGCGCGGATAGCCTCTAACTCATCGGCGGCGGCATCAAGCTGAATACTGAACCATGCGACCCCTTCAACCCCGCAGAGATGCGCAACGTTTTCAACCGGAATAGATTTCTTGGGGTTTATCGTATTCAGCGGATTACCGCGCCAGACGAGCCCAACTTTTAGGCCGGAAGCCGTGTTTACGCGCGTACGCCAGCGCTCGATCAAATCCGCTGGCACAGACATATACGAGGCCGGTGCCGGTACGCTTTCAAGTGTTGTTGAGAACAAACGCGGCAGGCTGATGAGCTCGATTGAATAGTCAAAGGCCCCGGGCGCAACATCGCGAGCAATCACCTCATCCACCCCTGCCGCGCCGGCAAGCAAACGCTCGGTCTTGGGTTGACATTCAACAACAACGCGCGCGCCCCGCTGTTTTAAAAGCTGCGCATAGCGAATGAACTGGAACGTGTCGCCGAAGCCTTGTTCAGTCTGAACAAGAATGGTTTTACCCGAGGGGTCGCTACCATCCCAGCGCACACCGCCGACATCACGGACGAGTTTAGAGGCGCGGCGCAGACGCCACGCGTATTCTTGCCACCCCGCCTCATAGTTGCCCTTCAGCAAGTGCACCAGGGCCGCGTTCCAATGATAGTCGGGTTGATCCGGACTTAGAGTTAAAGCCATTTGGTATGCCCGAAGCGCTTCATCAGGCCGCCCCAGTTCCTCGAACACGACACCAAGATTGTAGTGGGCCGGCGCATGGTCCGGGTTTATGGACAGCGCCGTGCGAAAGCGAGTTTCGGCATCGTCAAGGCGGCCAAGGTCTATCAAAACGCGCCCCAAGTTGCTGTGCGCTTCAACATAATTCGGGTCTATAGCCAGAGCGCTTTCGTATAGCTTGAGGGCATCATCCAACTGCCCTTCGGCCAGCGCGATATTGCCCAGTCCGCAATAAGGCTTCGCATAACTCGGTTTTAACGTAAGGGCCTT
>JAUIGX010000191.1 GCA_030432435.1 Alphaproteobacteria bacterium | reverse complement strand
TGACTCCGTCGCCACCTCGCGGGTAAGATGGTCGATGAGCTTGAAGAACCCATGAGAACACCGGGAAAAAACATGTGAGTGGAGCAGTGTCCGCCTCCGGCGGATGTCATTCACGAACCAGGCTTTTCACCGTATCGCGAGAAGCGCCGACGCTCCTCGCTCACGTTGAAAGCAAACGTTCGTACCGAGGGCGGAAAAAGCTGTGATTCGTAGAAAAGTGAATTGGAGCAACGGGCGTTTCCGGAATGGGGTGGTGGAGCGGTCATCCGTGGCCGGGTCGCAGGTGGCGGGTGATGACTTGATCGGTGACACCGTCGCCACCTCGTGGATAAGATGGTCGATGAGCTTGAAGGACTTGTGAGAACACCGGGAAAAACTCAAGGGTGGAGCGTTGTCCGCCTCCGGCGGATGTTTTTCACGAACCAGGCTTTTCACCGTATCGCGAGAAGCGCCGACGCTCCTCGCTCACGTTGAAAGCTAACGTTCGCAGAGAATATTGGACATCGGCAAGCGCCTCGCAAAAGATTGAAAGCCGGAGGGAGATCGGATAAACTTCCGCCATGAAGCATCAGTACAATGTGATCATCGAGAAGGACGCCGATGGCTATTTCGTGGCCACCGTGCCAGAGCTCCCAGGTTGCCACACGCAAGCCAAGTCCTTGGACACGCTAATGAAGCGTGTAAAGGAGGCAATTGAGTTGTGCCTGGACGTTGAAGGTGACCAATTTGTTTCACCTGAATTTATCGGCGTGCAGCGAGTCGAGGTTTAGCCGTGCCGAAGAAACCTCGTTTGCGCGGCCGCGAATTGATTGCCATTCTGCGTCGCGCTGGCTTCGAGGTCGTCCGCATCAAAGGCAGCCACCACTATCTCCGTCATCCCGACGGAAGAGCTACAGTTGTTCCAGTTCATGCCGGTGAAGATATCGGCATCGGTCTGCTTGGAAAGATTCTCAAAGACGTTGAGTGGACAACAGAAGAATTACGGAAGAAAAAGCAATTTCGCGAACCATCCCACCGAGCGTACGGGCTACCCGCCCGCCGCTCATGGGCAACGTTCGTCCCGATGGCAGATAAAGCCGTGATCGGCGGAAAAGTGAATTGGAGTAATGGGCGTTTCCGGAATGGGGTGGTGGAGCGGTCATCCGTGGCCGGGTCGCCGGCGGTGGTGATGACTTGATCGGTGACACCGTCGCCCCCTCATGTGTAAGATGGTTGATGAGCTTGAAGAAACCATGAGAACACCGGGAAAAACATGTGAGTGGAGCATTGTCCGCCTCCGGCGGATGTTTTTCACGAACCAAGCTTTTCACCGTATCGCGAGAAGCGCCGACGCTCCTCGCTCACGTTGAAAGCAAACGTTCGGCAACAAACAACGAAAGGAATGAATAGATGAAGAGAATAATTGCAACCCTAGGTATCACGACTTTACTGGCCAGCGGCTGTGCTACAGTTAAGCTGATCACTTCACTGCATATGACCTATGGAGGTAAATGGGCAAGTGTCGATACAACTCACACTAATGCTCCATCAGGTGCTCATCTTCTTTCTATGCTATCAAATGACTCTCTTCATGTGCGATCAATGCTTGAAGCAAATGGAATGCCCGATTACGTAAAAGCCGCTGATCCAGAACGTGATCTTTATACTGTATGGTTTGCCTATGTTGACAGCAATATGCTCATAGAAATGAACAGGCAAACAGGATACGCATTTACCAACTCGCTTGATAATATGCCTTCCAGCTATTTTCCAAAAGGACTTAATGCCAAAATAGAGGCGCGGAAAGGCATCAAACAGCAAGAATTAGAAAGCAAGAAGGAAGTCGCACTACAGAGCATACAGCACGAGCATGATACTTTGGCTGCTTCCGTCTATAAAATGAATCGCTCAGCAATCGAGCGACAAGATATTGTTGACATCGACGACGTAATTTCAAACGCAGACGATGTGGCAACATATCCGGCATTCAAGGGGTTATATCTTGGCATGAATATGTCCGACGCCGCGCTGATCCTGAATCACTACGAGGGGCTTCCCAACAAAACCACCTGGTATGAAGCGAATAGTAGCAATATAGTGAAATATGTAATAGAAGAGAGCGTTAAACAAGAGTGGAAGAATTTTGAATTCTTAGGTGATATCACAAACACAACATTAAGAGTAGAGAGAGTTGTTGGTTACGGTGATGTATCGAAACTGTCACGATTGGTGCTTGATGAGAATATGCTCAAGAGCATATTCAACATATCTTCCATCGATATTCAGCAGTTCGCATCGCGTTTTGCTACTGCTTATGACCTGCCATCGCCCAGCTATTCTTATGATGATGGCCAAACAGGCACGAACCTCGGTGGCGGATTGACTTCAACATCCGGCGAATGTTGGAACATTTCTGATGACCACAAGTATGTCATTTCCATTTGCGAATCGAAACGCTTCTGGAGCCATTCTGGCATGTCGGGAACGGATAAAGAAATTATACTTACTTACTCAGTATTGGAGGGGAGTTTTTAATTCCCGGGAAGGAGTAGTATTTAATGCCTAAACAAATAACGGAAATAGAATCGATGCGCTTGTATATTAGTGGAGTAATGGAGCGAGCCGATCATCATGCAAATGGTGTAAGTGATGTGATATTGACTCTGGCCGGCGCACTCATCTGGAAGAAAGACACAGACCCGATCAGTGTTTTTGAAATAAACGGACAACTTAAAAACGTCCTGTGGATTAGCATAAACGGCAAGAAGTATGCATTTTCTTATAACCATGATGTTGGCTCTATTGAAATGCGTGAAAATACGACCCAAGGTCAAGTATTACGGTCATTCATGAACGACGATACACCCCATACAATAAGAGAATACTTTAATTCTTTATAGAACGCCGAACAATCACACTCACCGGACCACGAGAAGCGCTGACGCCCTTCTCGTGGTCCGGTGGTGTGAAACGTTGGGTTATTGGCGCGGCCCCGGATACCGTCGGTGCCGAAGAATTTGCGCGTCATACTGAAACACTCCCGCGGGGATGGGGGCTTCCCCGGACATTATATCAAGACTTGTACCAGAAGCTTACGGCCCGAAAGTGAAGGGATGGCGGCATTCTTACCCCCTCACGACCCGGAATGCCTAGCGTTCAAAGCGTTCCAAACCCTTAACGCGTCGAGGGTGGCTGCCGGATCGTGGGTGCGAATGTGGTCTGCCCCCTTCTGGGCGGCAAAAAGCTCGGCCGCCAACGTGGCCGGGCCGCTCTGCCTGGCATCCCGGCCGGTGATCCGCCGCAGGAAGGATTTGCGGGATACCGACACCAGAACCGGCAAGCCGAACGCCCGCTTTAGTTGTGGCAGCTCGTTCAGCATCGTGAAGGAGGCTTCGGGATTGGAACCCAGAAAGAATCCCATTCCGGGATCGAGGATGAGACGGGAGCGATCGATGCCCGCCGCGGTGAGTGCCGCGATGCGGCGTTCGAAAAAGGCGATGCAGCGTGGCACGATTTCTTCCGGCGAAACCTCCACACGCGTCGCCCTGCCCTGCTCCTGCACCGAATGCATGACGATGAGTTTGGCATCGGATGCGGCAAGCGCGGGATAGATTTCGGGATCGGGGAACCCCTGAATGTCGTTGATGTACGCCACGCCGTGATTAAGCGCCCAGCGCTGAACGTCCGGCGAAAACGTATCGATGGAAATGGCGACGCCATCCTTCAACAGCTGCGGCACGACGGATTGAAGGCGCGCGATCTCGATCTCGGGCGCAACGCCGGTGGCTTCGGGATTAGAAGACGCCGCACCGATGTCGAGCGCATCGGCACCGCCGGCTATCAGCGCACGCGCATGTTGAAGGGCGGCCGCCGGCTCAAGAAAACGGCCGCCATCGGAGAACGAATCCTCCGTGATGTTGAGGATGCCGAAGAGATGGACAGTCACGCTGGCTCCAAAGAAAGCTGATATGGAACTGGAGCCTTATCTTCCCTAATCGCGTCCAACAGTTCTTCTTCTTTTTGATGAAGGGGTAATTTTCCCTTCGCAGCGAGATTTATGGCGCGATCGGCGGCTCTTTTTGCTTCCAGACGTTCATTGATAAGAAATCGCTTTTCAGGCGGCACGGGCACCCGCCCGCTGGAACCGGTCTGAATGAGCGCTTTCATGGTGGAAATGTAGCAGAATCGGGCAGGTGGCGTCAAGTCCGGCTTCAAACGCGCATCGAGCGCATTCAAGGCGCGGGTAAAACGGCCGAGATGCAGTAAAACGACCGGCCATGGCGAGTTCGGCACCGTCTGGAGGCGCACCGCACCTGTCGCGATGGATCAGCCGTTCGCGTACATCATGACCGGTTCGGTGTCATAGTCGGGGAATGGGTCATCGTAGCAGGGCTCGATGACCCATTCGGCAACCTCAGGCGGTGCCCTTGCCGGCAAGACCCGCACGCCCTGCTCCCAGAGGCCGATGTGGCGTAGGATGCGCTCGATCACGTCGCGCTCGTTGATGAGAGCTTGATCCACCATGCCGACCAGTGTATAAAAGAGGGTGTGTCATCTAACGGCATACCCATGAAGAAAGTTTGTGAAAAATGAAGACGGGTTCCAGGCCGCAATATTATCGCATCCGGCGCATGGTCCAGATGGTGCGCGAGGGCGCCGAGACCGGCTCTCTGCCCAACAGCAGCGACTTCATGAACGAGTTCGAGGTGTCGCGGCGTACCGTGGCGCGTGACCTGGACTTCCTGCGAGATGAGGAACGCGCCCCGCTGGCGTACGACGACGCCCGGCACGGGTTCCGGCTGACCGACGAAACCTACACGCTGCCGCCGGTGAGGATCAGCCGCAAGGAAGCGTTCAGCTTCGGTCTCGCCCGCAAGCTGCTGGCCCATTACGAGGGCACGCCCCTGCACCTGGACATGCGCTCGGTATTGGATAAGATCGCCGAGTCGCTGGAGGGCGATGTCACCATCGAGCCGGACTGGCTCAGCGAGCATGTCGGCGTCCTGCCGGAGGACCGGGTACGCATCGACCCGGAGGTGTGGGCGCAACTGGCGGGCTTCGTCGAGCGGCGCGAGGCGATCCGGGCGACGTACCAGACCTTCGACGGGCGGGTATCCGAGTACGAACTGCACCCGTACCACCTCATCGCCTACCACGGGAACTGGTATCTGATGGCTTGGAACGTGGAGAAGAAGCGTGTGGCGACCTTCGCCCTGTCGCGCTTCAGGCGAATCGAGGCGATGGGGCAAACCTTCACGCGGCTTGCCGGGTTCAGTCCCGAGACGTACGCCCGGCAGGCTTTCGGCATCGTCGGCGGCGAGAAGCCCATCAGGGTCCGGCTGCTATTCGATCCGAAACTGGCCGTCTACATCACCGAGCGGCAGTGGCACCCATCGCAGGAGTTCCTGGCGCGCGCGGACGGATGCGTCGAGATGCGGATGGAGACGACGGGACGCAAGGAACTGGTACGCTGGGTCCTGTCCTGGATGCCGGACGTGAAGGTGCTCGCCCCGAAGAGCCTACGGGATCGGATCGTGGACAAACTGCGGGATGGACTCCGGGCACAGCAGTAAGATAGGATAGCCCAACAACACGCTGCTCACCTACACCTTGCCCGCGGACGGTCAAGGTGAGGGAGAGCGTGGGCGTTCGCCAAAATAGATGAAGCGATATCTTATAGCCGTTGCCCTCGTGACAATGATTGGACCGCCTCTTGGTGCAACGATTTACGGATCATTGATGGGGAATCCATTCATCATCATTTATCCAATTGTGCTTCTTGTAGCCTACATGATGGAAGGGATCCCGTTTGTCGTGTTTGGAACGGCGGGCGCAATCCTTCACGTGAGAGCGTCGAAGCAGGGAGTGAAGCCATCATCCATGTCGGCCTGTGTGTACGGCGCATTGATGGGAACTTGCTGCGGCACGATTCCGTTAATCCTCTCAATCGAATCAGGGCATTGGGCTTTTAGCCGAAGCATTGTTTCCTTCATCGCCACGGGAACGATTGCCGGGGTCATCTGTGCGCTGGCTGGTAACAGATTCCTGAATAAAGAAATATGGGCGAACAATAGGCTGGTGCGTACTGGCGACCCGCAAGCGGCTCACCAGCCCGCACAGCCATAACGTTCGCCAGAAAAGACATTCAAAGAAGGAGGAGAGATGAGAGAGCCAAATGTCATTCGTGCAATTGGACTGGCCCAGCGATTGTTACTATGGGCTGTCCTTGCTTCTATTCTTGGGTGGGTGATTCCGTTTGCCTTCATCATAACCATCCCATTCCAGCTTTACTGTGTGTACAAACTGGCTAAGGCATTGCAGTTGAGCACAGTCGCATCAGTGCTTTACTTGATAGCGATGTTCATACCTCTTGTTAGTCTAATCTGTCTCCTTATTCTCAACGGCAGGGCCACCCGAGCTCTGAAGGAGGCCGGAATCAGAGTCGGGCTGATGGGTGCAAAGCCATCAACCCTACCATCCGCAGAAACAGTGTGATCGTGTGGCGAACCATCGGTTGCAGCCTACAGCAGGGAGCTGGCACGTCTGCTGCGGGGCAGCATCCGCGCCATTCCCCGCTGCGGCTGAACCGCGACGTTCGGCTGGAGACGTAATGCTTGGCTGAAAAATGGCCTTGCCCCTCGCAGTCCATGGATTAAGATCGCGGAAGCGTAAGCCGCTGGAGGCGGCGAATCCCGCCCTGCGGGATTTGACAGCCTCAA
>JAUIGX010000190.1 GCA_030432435.1 Alphaproteobacteria bacterium | reverse complement strand
GTGCGGGAGTCTCGGGGCAGAACACGGCCATGGCCGTACATGCTTTTCTTGGTTTCGGGTCGCTCGGCGTGAATGCCGTGGAGTTCATTCCAGAATCGTTCGCCTTCGACATTGCCCCAGACTTTCCGCGCCTGTTTCGGTGCCAGCCGCCAAAGAGCGTCAATGTCTTCAACTCCTGCAGCCGCGAGGCGCGCACCAATGCCTTTCGAAATGCCCGGCAAGTCCCGGAGGTCGAGATTTGACAGGCACCCTGGGAGGTCCTCTGCCCCGATCAGGGCAAACCCGTCTGGCTTGTTCATTTCAGCACCAATCTTGGCGAGCAACTCGGTTGGGGCCATGCCGATGGAACATGTAAGCGCTGGGCTGAACGCGCCTGCCAGTGCGGTCTTGATCCGATCCGCAAGTGCTCTTCCTTGCGCCGCCTCGCTCGGCGTCAAATGGCAGAGAACCTCGTCGATGGACCGAACGCGCTCCACCGGTAAGATGGTGCCGATGACGGCAAGAATGCGTTTATGCAACCGGACATAGGCGTCATGCCGTGCGATCACGAACACCATGTCGGGGATCACTTGGCGGACAGCACGGATCGTTGCTCCGGACTTCACACCGCGTGCCTTGGCCTCGCGGCTGACTGCGATGCAACTTGTATGCGGCGAGTCCAGTGGTACGACGCCAAGGGGCCGGCCGCGCAGCTCTGCGTTGAAGTGCTGCTCGGCCGACGCAAAGAAACTGTCGAAATCAAGATACAGCCGTTCGATCTTCGGCGTCCCATCGTTCATGGATGTGTCCTGTAGAGGTGGTCCTGGTTTTTGACTAGTTTTATGTCGCGCAGCAACCGCGAAAAGCCCGTTAAAAAGGGCGCTCGCGCCACGTTCAGCCGTTGACAGTCTGCGCCAGCGAACGGGTGCTTTTTCACAGAAAGGGCGGGGAGCGGACCTTCGCCGTCAGAGCGAGGGGATTGAGCTTGGACAAAGCTAGCGGACGTTTAGAACGGCTCGAATTCGAACATATCGCTGCACCGCAGCATCGAGCCATCGGCGAGGTTCAGGCATACCACAGCATGGAAGCCCCTTCGCCAATCAGTATCGCTTTGGCCATTAACGGCATTTTTCAAAGCTCTGCGGATGACATATTAACATTCTAAAGTGCTTCTTCACCTTCACTGTGTTGCGAATCAATAAAGTATTGAAATTTATATGCCGCAGGCGAAATCTCATATACCTCAGAGCTGGATGTCCCCTTGTCCTCTTTATTAAGATAAAGCAAATCAAGCCTAACAAATTTCTCCGCAGCCTCTATCAACTCTCTTTCGGAGCTTAGGCCAAAGTCCAAAAATTCTGACGATACAATTAGTTCCCACTGAAGCGCTTTCTCAAAGAAAGCCTTCTCAGACTTTGAGAGATACGGATACACGTCTCCGTACATGTTATTGAGCTCATCGCCAAGCCAACGATCAAAGGCATCATCTGGGATTTCATCAATGGCGTCGTATTGCTCAAAGCACCAATTGCAAAAAACTGATGCGTCTGTAAGTGTAAACCGAGTGTTACCCCTGAAAATATCAAAAAGTGACTGAAACTGCGACATAGTAATTGGAAGGGATGCGTTATCGTTAACTTTGTACGCATCAACCCGCTTCTCGTAAAGAAAGTGGGCATTCTCTTGCTGGATTTCACCAACGAGGATTGGTTTGCAAAAATATCCATTCATACGCCCAGAGCGCCAAAGCCCTCGAATGACACCTTGCGCCCCACTGCAAACCCATCTGATGCCGGGGATATTGAATATACTATCTCTAAGAGTTTCAAAAACTCTTTTTGCATTTTCAGACGTTCCCAGGATTTCAAGATTGTCCAAGACACAGATAACTGCGCCAGCCTCAGAATCTCGAAAAATTTTCCTCAAATAACCACGAACAAGTGACCTAAAGCCGTTTCTTTCGAAAGCTTGGGAGGTGTTGGGGGCATTGGTTAAGCCACCGCCTCCAAGCTGAGCAATACCTACGGATAGACTCTTGATCATTGGGTTGGAGATAAAATCTTCCAATAAATCAGAAATATTTTCCCGAGTATATCCAGGTGGAATTGGCGCAGATTGTTTCTGGCTTATCAGTGCTATCGCGACTTCCCGGTACATATCGTCTAGGAAGTCGTCAACCTTGGTCTCCGGTGTGACCTGAAACCGGAAGGGGCAGAGAATAAAGGCGGGACCGCTAGCTTCCTTATGCTCAGTGCTTATCTCATAAAGTGCAACGTTGATGAGACTTGTTTTTCCAATTCCGTTCGCCCCTTCGAGAGTTGGCGCAAGACTTGTCTCGTATAGGTTGTTCTTGAGGCGTTTTATTTCTCTTTCCCGATCAACAAGCAACGCCTTGCCGGATGCGCTAGCCTCCAGCGGCATGGTGTCGAAGGGATCTCGTCTAAACCCTAAGTCGCGAAAGGACATTATTTCTCCTGTAGATGGAACCTCTCTTGTTGAGTATCATCGTGTTGGTGAACTGAATGCAAGATGGGCACTCGGAGCCCAGAAAGACGAATGATGCGTCGAGTTCGAACGGCAGCAACGCGTCCTTTGCGGCGTCAATCAGCGATCTCGAAAGCATTAATCCATTCATGTTCGCCGTCTGGTCGTGCCCTACTGCCGCTGGAGACGCTAACTTGACTTCACCGCCTTACTCTTCACCGCTCTCTTGGTCGCCTTCCGGGCCTTCGTCTGCCCCGCTGTGATCCCAGCATTGCGCTGGCGGTGTTGGCCCATGTTTAACACTAGGAAAACCACCTTCACCTCGCCGAAGTCGGCGTCATAGCGGGCAACAAAGCCCGGCGGCCGTGAGTCCTCATGGCGAATCGTCTCTTGGCCCAGGTATTTGAAGCCCGGCGGACACGCCGTTTCGGCCGCTGTCCCGAGGAAGGCGATGACCTCGCCAACGTCGATGTAGGCGTAGGTCAGGTGGAAGAATATCCGTGGGTTGCCGTAGCCCAACAGTTTCTGGAAGTGGCTTTCTAAGTCCGCCCTCACAACGTCTTGGGTCAGCGCGCTCTTGCATTTGAGCGCTTCGATGATCGTGAGGATGGTGCTGCCGCTGGTGAGGATGATGTCGCGCTCGCCGGCGTTGGCGTTCGCGCTGTAGCCCCCCTTCGACTGGTCGTTTACCGACCAGCCGAAGAATTGGACGCGCGCCGCCAGAAGATGCTGCACGAAGGCGTTCAGATCGTCTTCAATGGCGTCGATATCGACGCCCTTCATCATGGGGACCAAGGACACGACCGCATCGGCCGCCGCGCGCACATAATCGATCAGCAGCGCCTCGAATGCGTCCGTTTGCGGAGAAAGCACCCGGGCCTGTTGTTGCGGTACCATCAGCCGGAAACGCGCGATCGCCGACCCGACATTGTCCACGAGGTTGTCGTAAGCGGAAACCTCAGGCAAAGCGAGGAACGTCGCCCCGCTGGCGATGTGCGCTCGCGCCGCGGCGAGGATGGGCGTCGCGCCGAACCGAAACTCGGCGCCGTCCAAGGCCGCCGTGGCATCGGCCGGCTGACCCAAGCGGGCAAAGGCGACGGCGCGGTAGGCGGCGGCGACGGCGTGCAGACGTGTCAGCGACACCCTATACAGCGTCGCCAAAGCCTGGCCGGGTTCGCCCAACGCCAGTAGCAACTGCGCGCGGTTGCATTCTAGGGCTTCGTCGGTCGGCCCCGTCGGCAACAAGGCGACCATGCGGTCGAGTTCGCCGAGCACCTGGCGACCGAGCCGGACGTTGGAACCCGCCAAGAGACTGAAGCTGTCGTCAACCAAGAGTTCGCTGACGACCGCAGCAAACCAGTTGGTGGCGAAGATCAGGGATTTCCGCTTCGCGAAGAGGCTGGCGAACTCCGCCTTCGCCACCGCTGGGTCAGGGTTGGGCCCGACCAGCGCCACGAGGCCGCGAAAGTGCTGTAAGGTTTCGAGGGCTGATTCCTGTTCGAGCTGGGAGGTAAAGGCTGGTTGCGGCGCTTTCGTGATCGCTTCCCAATCTTGTTTCAGAAATGCCAGCCACAGCTCATTGCGAAAGCGATTCAGTTCCCGGCCGGCAGGTTTGCCCCATGTCTTCAGGTTCTTTTCGGCGGCCATATAACTCGCCGCGGCATCGACCGCCCCGACGGTCAGCAGCTGATCGATGCGGGCGTGCATCTCGGGCAAGGATCGAACCTCGGCGGCAGCGTCAGGCGCGAGCGCTGCGATCCGCTGCTTGACGCGAGCGCGGAAGTTCGGCGGCACTTTCGGCAAGATCTGCGCGAGGATCAAAGGCTCGTCAGTTTCCAGGATCGCGTCCAGCAAGACGACCTGCGCCACGGGGTTCAGGCTCCCAAGAGCCGCCGCCAGGTCGTTCGCCAGCGGGCCATCGCGTGGAGTGCGGATCAACGTGCTTTCAAAGCTCGGCGCGAAAGCCGCGACCCGCCCCTTTTCTCTATGCGCCAGCGCACCGGACCGAACAGCGGCGACCAGCGCTTCCAAGATGTCGTTGGCTGTTTCGACGGGACTGCCGACGATTGCTCGACATAGGATGCGGATATGTGCGCGGACTGACCGGCCAAGAGCATCGGCGAGCGTGAACGGATTTTGGTCCGGCGGAGCGGCGGCCAGGCGATCGCGCAAGTGCAACGGGTAGAGGAAGCGCTTTCTCAGATCCTCGGTTCGCTCGCTCAGGCTGGCCAAGGCCGCCGCGCCGGCGGCGCCTACGCGGTATGCCGACAGACTGTAGTGGTCAGCCTGAAAGGTGGCTTCATAGGCGGCGATCACTCCCTCAGCATCAACGTCGTCCGTAAGGTTCCCGATCTCACAAAGGTCCAGTACTGCGGCGAATTCCGGCGCGCCCAATCCCTGGTCCAGGGACTGGGCGCGCAGAGATCCCGTCATGGCCAATAGAGCGGGCGCTGGGCAAATCGCCAGCTCTCGACGCAGGCTCGCCATTAGCAGGTCCGCCCCAGCGACGTCATCGACAAACCCTGGCCCGGCGCGGCGATGCAACCAGGTCAGCAGCGCCGCCGCTTCGCTCACGGGGATTGTGTCGCGCCTTAGGTGTTCCCCCAAAATCGCGACGCCATCGGCGAAGGCGTCGGCCTGTCCAACCTGATGATCCGCCTCGGTGAGGGACCGTTCCCAGGCGCCGCCGGGGTGACGCCACTGGGCGATCAAGAGACAGGCGAGTGCGGCCGTGGGCGGATGCAGCACAAGGTCGGCGAGCAGATTTGGATGGCTCCGGGCCTCATGCAGCATGGCACTGAAGAGTTCGGGCCGGTCAAGCGCGAGGTCGAACAGCGCAGCGGCCACGGGGTGCGGGGCCTTGGCGTTGTTTTGCGCATCGACGTCGGCGAGGAGCACCCGCGCCAACCCGAACAGGTCGCCGCAATCATCTAGTGATCCGAAGGCGCTGGCTTCAACGGCCTGGTCCTCCAGCCAAAGCGCACGTTCGACGGCCGTGCTCGGCGGTGCCGGGATGAGCCGTTCGGCGTTGGCGACCGTGATGTTGTGAGCGAATACCGTTTGCCGGACATAGAGGTCACGGGTTTCGATCCAGCCGGCCAATGCCGGTTCTGATCCAATCAAGCCAAGCGCTGCCTCTCGAAAGGTGGCGGCGTCGCTCGGCCCCCAAGCCCGCTCGGGGACGATGTCGGGATATTGGAGCACGCCACAGAGATCGATCCAGCGGCGCAAGGCGACCTCGACTGAGATCGCTTGGTCGCGAACAGATTCCCAAAGCCGTTCGGCGATCCAGGTCGCACTACGCACGACAAGGCGATGTGGATCCAGTTGGCCCGCAACAATATCTTCGGACAGAGCGCGCAAGTCGGGGTCCGCCCCGACATCCTTGTCGAACCCAAACGTCTGGCCGTGGATGCCTTTCACGAGTGCCTTCAGGGCGTCCATCTCGCCGTCGGGCGCGCGTAGCGCCCTGACCGCGATGTCCCGCGAGATTTTGACTCTTCCCCAGACCACGCGCGCACCGCCGGACGACACGAGGTCTAGTAGAGTGGCCGCCTCGTCCGGACAAACCCCGTCCAAGCCGTAGGCGGCCTCGACGGCGGACCAAGCGGAGGCAGGCGATATCGTCATGTCCTGAAGAAGACGCAGGGCCGCGACGTCGGGCGTGTCGGAAAGACCGGGGTCGAAATAGCGCTCCTGCCGCGAAACGCGGAGTTTGCGTGAGAAGCGATCCCGAAGAATTTGGCGCGTCTCGCTCGGCGCATATTGGAAGCTTGGAAAGCGGGACATCGAGTGGCCGTCCTTCAAGAGGGTCGAAGCCGACCGGGTCAGATCTCCTGCTCGCAAAGTCTGGCCTATCAGCCGAGCCTTGTCATTTATCGGAGTAGCGCATGATTGTCCTATAGTCGATTGCGCTGAGATTCGCACGAGGCATCCCGTCGACGCTTTTTGCGTCACTGTTGCATGAGGATCCGGTATAAGCAGAGATCATCATGATGCCGAACACTGCGGCCCAATTAACGAATGTCTGCAAGCCATCCAGGCGCGCCTGAGCATAAACGGCCCCGAAGCCGTAAGTGCCTTGGGCACGACTGATGGTAAATTTGTCCCGCATCGCTAGCCAACTGGCTAGGTGTTTAACGCGGGGCAAGACGAGCGGCCGCTTCCGGAGATGCTGCCATGCAGCAACGGGCGGACCCGAATGGCGGTTAAGGGCCGTTCACGGCGCAAAAGCGCGTTTAGCGGCTGGCCAACACACGAACACGCATTCTTCAAGATCGCAGGCTAATCAGCAGTCCAGCCATCA
>JAUIGX010000189.1 GCA_030432435.1 Alphaproteobacteria bacterium | reverse complement strand
GAAAGGACGCTATGCGGTGCCCGCGAAAGTGTTTCAATCAAAGATTATCGAACTCATCGAGGACAAATCGTCCAATGACGCTCAAAGCCCCCCTGAGTCTGGCGTTTCTTGAAGAACACCCGCAATCGGCGGCTCGTGTTCTGGAATCCGCTTCTCACGAAGCTGCGGCCACTTTTCTGAGCGAATTGCCGGCGCGCGTCGCCGCAGATACTGCCGCCTGTATGATCCCTGCAGTGGCGGCGAGTATTCTTCAACATATGTCTGCAAAACATGCGGCGGCCATATTCGCAGATATGACGAGTGCGGAGGCAACGGCGATACTGAGGGTATGGCCCGAAATAACCGACAATATTCTCGACGCTCTTCCCAAGCGCGTAAGCGGACGCCTGAAGCGTGCATTAAGTTACCCGCCGCATTTGGTTGGCGCGCGTATGGACCCTTCGGCACCGGCCCTAAACGGCACCATGAGTGCGGCAGATGCTTTGGCGCGGCTGCAAGCCATCGACCCTCTGCCCGACATGGTCGCGGTTGAAGGACCGGGCGGCGTCTTTGTAGGAATTCTATACATCCGCGATCTGGTTGCCGCCGGCGGCACAGCGGCGCTGCAAACCATCGCGAAGACGTCCTACCCGCCGCTTGTCGATGTCCAGCCACTGACAGCGGCTGTTGACCACGAAGCATGGAGTGAAGCGATTACTTTACCTGTGATTGATGGTAGCAAGCGGTTTGTAGGCGTCCTGCACCGGCGCGCACTGGACGCCGGCGCACACGACACACAAATGCCGCTACCGCCGGGACTTCAATTCTCCGGACACCTCGTTCAGGTTTTTCGGCACTGCGTCCTCGGCGTCGCGGTGATGGTCGCCGGCGCGATGGATACACACGAACCCGGCCAGCGCTAAATTCCCAGCGCTAGTATCAAGGAGCTTCACGATGGATACAGACATTGCCTCGGTCTCCGCGGCGCTGGAACGTCAGTATCTGCTCAACCATCCCGGCAAAGCCGCACTTCAGATAGAGCGCCTGCCTCTGGCCGAGGTCATGCCGACGTTGACCGCGCAACCTGCCGAGGTTTTGCGGCCGATGATGGAGCACATAGCTACCGATGTCGGCGCCCAAGTTATTGCCGATCTTCCCCATGAGACAGCGGCCAAGGTGATGGGAGCGCTGCATCCCGGCGTGGCCGCGGGCCTGCTCGGGCAAATGGATAAGAAAGCTCGCCGCAAGCTTTTGGATAATGTTTCGGCAGATGTCCGTCAGGAGTTGGAGCGTTTTATGAGCTATCCGCCCGGCTCGGTCGCGCGGATTATGGATACGCGGTTCGTGGTCTTACGCTCGGGCATGACTGCGGAGGACGCCATCACCAGGCTGCGGCAATCGGATATATCAGGACAACGGGCTTTCATCGTCGTGGATGACGATAATCGCGTGGTCTCGCGTGTGAACGTCGAGGACCTTGTTGTCGCCACTGCCGAAACCTTGGTCGACAGTTTTGCCAAGCCCTTAAGAAGTGGGCTGGATCTGCAAAGCACCGAAGAAGAACTGGCCGAAATCGTACGCAGTACCGGCATGGCGACCTTACCGGTTGTCAGCGCGGATAACCGGCTCGTGGGCATCGTACGTCCGCGCGCCTCTATCCGAGCGGTCGAGGAAACGGCCAGCGCCAGCGTGCAAACTATGGTCGGTGCCAGCGCCTCGGAGCATGGGCTTAGCCCTCCTCTTTTTGCCGTGCGCAAACGCATAGGCTGGCTGAGCATCAATCTGGCGACGGCTTTTCTGGCCGCTGCCGTGGTGGGATTATTCGAGGACACAATCGCCGCCTATACCGCCCTCGCCGTGTTGCTGCCGGTGGTCGCCGGTCAATCTGGCAATGCAGGGGCGCAAGCTCTTGCTGTGACTATGCGCGCTCTGACCTTGCGCGAAATCGGCGTGCGCATGTGGATGCCGGTTCTGGGGAAAGAATTAACGGTCGGACTTGTGAACGGGATCGCCATCGCCGCCATTTGCAGCGTAGCCGTCTTCTTATGGAGTCAGTCTGTGGGTCTAATGTTGATTATTGCCGCAGCCATGATCACATCCATGGTAGTCGCGGGCATAGCCGGGGCGCTGGTCCCCATCTCGCTCATTCGGCTGGGCCAAGACCCGGCGGCTTCGTCATCCATCATTCTGACGACGATCACAGACCTAGCCGGGTTCTTTTCGTTCCTCGGCATCGCCACCGTGCTCGCCTTCATGATCTGACGCCTCGTCATCGATCCGCGGGTTCAACTCCGCACCGGCCGGTGTTGTTGAGCGCGCGAAGATGTAAGCGCCTTGCTCGGACGGCGTGATCTGCGCGCCAATTCTCATACGACGGCGCGTAAACAATGCAATGCCGCCCAAAATCACCGCAAAATAAATGAGCAGGCCGCGCGGCTCGAAAAGCGCGACAAAGGGCCCGGCCAACAAAGGCCCGATTGTTTGCCCCAAACCGTTCGACATAATCAGACCGCGGGCCACGCCCAGGGACTCGTTGCGCCCGTGCGCCTGATCGACCGCATGCGCCATGGCAATCGGATAAAGACAGAACTGGCCGCCAAGAACCGCGAAGAACACATAGATAAGAGGCATACCGACAATGCCCATGAACACCGCCGTAACGATCGCGGCGGCCCCGGCTATACCTGCGATAACGACCGCCACCAAACGGCGATCATAGCGATCGGAGAAATACCCGGTCGGCCACTGCAAGAGCAGGCCGGCGAATACAGCGGTCGCCATGAGAGTGCTGGCCTGGCTGATAGACAGTTCCATTTCCGAGGCGAAGAACGGTCCCAACGTCCAGAACGCGCCGATGCTCATCCCGACGACAAAGCTGGTGACAACACCGAAGGGAGAACGCTGATACACTTCGCGTAGAGGCGTACCGACTGTTGTTTCAATCGACGGCACATCAATGCGGGTGAGCACCACCGGGATAATGCTGGCGGCAAACAATATGCCGCCGACGACAAAAGGCGTTGATGTGGAGATATCGCCAACATCAGCCAAAAACTGCGCCGCCCCCAGTCCGCCCAGCGTGACCACCATGTAGCTGGCGAGCACCCGGCCCCGAGATTTTTCGTCGGCAGCACCGTTCAGCCAAGCTTCTATGGCCAGAAACGCGCCGCCTGCCGCGAACCCGTGCAGAAACCGCAATACAATCCAGATCGCAGCATTAGAGAAAAACGGCAGCGACAGAACAGCAACAATAATAAGGGCAACCAAGCCGCCGTAGGCGCGAATATGGCCGACCGAACGTAGGATGGCGTCACCGCGCCAGGCGCCGGAAAAAAATCCGGCGAAATACGCTGCACCGACCAGCGAGACCGCCGTGACCGAAAAGCCGCGCTCGTTCATGGACAGCGGCACCAACGCCAGCATCAGGCCTTGGCCAAGAATCAGAATCGCCGTGCCGATAAGCAAGGCGGCCAGGGATTTAACGGTTGTGCCGGCCATGGGCGTTTCGGTCCTTGTTCCAGCGCGCGCCGTGTAAGCTATTAATACTCGGGCCATTTAGGTGGTTGCTTGCTAGTTTACAAATGATTTTATGGGATGGGGGTAAGATCACGTGACGGATAGCGCCACAGGCCGCGATGCACGCCGCCGAACGATCGGTTTAATTGGGGGATTAGCAGCCTTTGTGATCATGCTGCTGGCCCCTGCCCCCGAGGGTATGCCGCCCGCAGCGTGGCGCACAGCGGCGCTTGCCGTTCTTATGGCAACCTGGTGGATCACCGAGGCTATTCCGGTATACGCAACCGGGCTTCTGCCCCTGGCGCTCTTACCGCTGCTGGGTATTGGCAACATGCAGGCCGCAGCAGCGCCCTATGCCAACCCTGTCATTTTTCTTTTTCTGGGCGGGTTTCTGATTGCCCTGACCATTCAGCGCTGGAATTTGCATCAACGGATTGCCTTGAGTTTGCTGTCGGTGACCGGAACGGGAGCACGGCAACTGGTCGGCGGATTCATGGCCGCCACAGCGTTTCTCAGCATGTGGGTGAGCAACACCGCCACGGCAATGATGATGTTGCCCATCGCCGTATCGGTCGTGGCCCTGCTGGAGAATGACACCGGGCCGCGCTTGCCGGTCAGGGGATTGAAAACCGCTCTGGTGCTGGCCGTTGCGTACGGCGCGAGTGTGGGTGGACTGGCGACCCTGGTCGGCACACCGCCCAATGCGCTGCTCGCCGCATACTTTGATCAGACCTACGGCGTGACGATTGGATTCGCACAGTGGATGGTTCTCGGCGTACCGCTTTCGCTGGTATTGCTATTGCTCACCTGGGTCGTGCTGACCCGCGTTGCCTTTCGTCTTCCGAGTGCCCCTGTCGAAGGCGCGGGCGCCGTGATTTCAGATCAGCGCCGCGCCCTCGGTCCGGCCGCGCGCGGCGAGATCATTGCCGGCGCCGCGTTTCTTTGTGCAGCCGGTCTTTGGATATTTTTACCGCTCATCACATCCGCCTGGCCGAATCTGGGGCTTACGGATTCGGGCATAGCCATGGCCGTCGCCCTTGTGCTGTTCATTGTTCCGGTAGATTTGAAACGCGGCGAATTCGCCCTCAACTGGGATTGGGCAAGCCGCGCGCCTTGGGGCGTGTTGCTGTTATTCGGCGGCGGCCTCAGCCTTGCCTCCGGCGCAACAACAAGCGGGCTCGCGGACTGGATCGGCGGGGCAATGTCGGGCTTAAGCGGCGCACCCACCTGGCTGATGCTGCTCGCGGTCGTGACGGTGGTCGTGTTTCTCACCGAAGTAACCTCCAACACGGCAACCACGGCGACGTTACTGCCCGTCCTAAGCGGATTAGCACTCGGCCTTGGAGAAAACCCCCTACTCTTATGTGTGCCCGCAGCCCTGGCCGCCAGTTGCGCCTTCATGCTGCCGCCCGCAACCCCGCCCAATGCCGTGGTGTTCGGCTCGGGCCACGTGAGCATTCCGCAAATGGCCCGGGCCGGTGTTTTTCTGAACTTCACCTGTATCGCGGTGCTGACGGTTGCCGCTTATGCCGGGGTTATGGCGGTATTTGAGATCACGGCGGGAGTCGTCCCCGATTGGGCCAGATAGCCCAGCCCATAATATTACCCTGTATATATTGACTTATTTTAACCGGGTAATATAAAGGCGCCATGACCGACAAAAACACATACGCGGCATTTGCCGGAGACCGGCTTTTAAAGGCTGGTCCTCTGACCGATGTTCTGGCGGCGGTTAAGCTGGCGCGCGATAGCGGCGAAACCCGCACGATTCTGATTTTCAATGATCAAAGCGGCAAAGAAGTGGATTTCGATTTCCGCGGGTCGCTTGACGAAGTTCTTGAGCGCGCCAAGCCAAAACCCGCAGCCAAGGGACCCGGGCGACCGCGCCTGGGCGTCGAATCCCGAGAAGTAACCTTGTTGCCCCGCCATTGGGCCTGGCTACAGCGCCAACCCAGCGGGGCGTCGGCGGCCCTCCGGCGTCTTGTAGAGGAGGCCAGCCGCGTTAAAAATCCGAACGAGGAGAGCCGCCGCGCGAGAGATGCCGCCTACAGTTTCATGTCGGCGATCGCCGGTAATCGCGCCGGGTTCGAGGAGGCCGCACGCGCGCTGTACGCGGGCGATATGACAAGCTTTGCGGCCATCACTGACGCCTGGCCCGCAGATATTCGCGCGCACCTGTCACGGCTGTTGACGCCTGCAAACGCCGAAGCTGCGTGATAACGGTTTGGCGCAAACACTCATCCGTTCGTCTTCAACACGTCGCCCGCCAGATAGAGCGAGCCGCAGATAAGAACCCGGGCGCGGCCTTCCGGCGCACGCGAGAGAATGCCGTCCAAGGCCTCTTCGGGGCCGCCCGCTGTGTGAATCTTTTCAAACCCCGCGAGATTGGCTTCGCCCGCAAGATCTTTGGGGGCGAAGGCCGCATCGCTCGACGGCACCGGTACAGCGGTGAAACTGGCGCAAAGCGGCGCCAAGGGCCGCAAGTAATCTGCCGCCGCCTTTGAAGTAAGCATGCCGCAAATAATGTGCAGCGGCGTACCGCTCCAATGATCGGCGATAAGCTCGGCCGTGATGCGCCCGGCGTCGGCGTTGTGGCCGCCGTCGATCCAAAGCTCCCATGCCGATGGCAACGCGGCATTTAAAGGTCCGCGTTTGAGCCGTTGGGCGCGTGCGGGCCAATCTATGGCACGCATGCCGCTTCTGACCGCAAACGGCGGAATAGCGAGCCCGGAGGACTCCAGAGCTGCAAGCGCGAGCCCCGCATTTTCAATCTGATGACGGCCAGGCAACGACGGCGACGGGGCTTTCCACTCGACCTGTGCGCTTTTGTACGTGAAGCCGCCGCCGAGGTCGGCCGCGTTCACCTGCCAGTCGACATTTTGGATATGCAAAGGTGCGCCAATGCTTGAGGCCGCCTCCGCTATAACCTTTGCCGCATCCGGATGCTGGGCGGCGCTGACACTAGGCGCGCCCGATTTCATGATCGCGGCCTTCTCTCCGGCAATCAGAGCTAATGTTTCGCCCAGGTATTGCATGTGGTCCATCGAGATGGACGTCAGAACCGTCGCGATGGGATTGCCGATGACGTTGGTCGCATCGAAACGCCCGCCCAGACCGGTTTCGAGCAGCGTAACGTCGGCCGGAATCTGTGCGAACGCCATGAAAGCCACGGCAGTGGTGACTTCGAAAAAGGTAATGGGGCGGCCCGCATTGGCGTCTTCAACGTGCTCCAGCAGAGCGAGCAGCAGAGTTTCATCAATGAGACCGCCGACAAGACGAATGCGTTCGGCAAACCGCACCAGGTGCGGTGATGTATACACATGGACGCGGTAGCCCGCAGCTTCGAGCACCG
>JAUIGX010000188.1 GCA_030432435.1 Alphaproteobacteria bacterium | reverse complement strand
GGGTGTCATACAGCAAGACCTGGGCAGATTGGATGAAGCTGAAGCAAGCTACAGACGAGCTGTAGCGCTGAAGCCAGACTATGCCGAAGCCCACTACAACTTGGGTATTACGCTCCAAGAATTGGGAAGGCTAGACGAGGCTGAAGCCAGGTGGAAACAAACGGTCGCGTTGAAACCAGACTATGCCGAAGCCCACAACAACCTGGGTGTCATACAGCAAGACCTGGGCAGATTGGATGAAGCTGAAGCAAGCTACAGACAAGCTATAGCGCTGAAACCAGACTATGCCGAAGCCCATTACAATCTGGGAATACTGTTTTACTCAGCTAAAGAATATAAGAAAGCATTAGAGCCGTTTAAAGCGAGTGATTTTGGAAAAAGTAAGAATTATCTTTTGAGGTGCTTGTACGAGCAGGATCAACAATCACTTTTTTTTGACCAATTAGATTATTTGATAAATCTGGGTGAAATTCATCCGATGATTGGCTCGCTTGGATGCCGGTCTTTACTAAGATATGGAGTGGAAAGACCAAACCTGTTTTGTAAAGATCCGTTGAAATACGTTCTAAAGACCGACTTAAGAAAACAGTACAATTTTGAAAAAGTCTTCGTTGAGACAATTAGGCCTCTCTTAAATGAGAAAAAACTCTCGAAGAGAAGACAAGGCCTTTTAACGAACGGCTACCAGACTTCCGGCAACTTGTTCCGGTTAGAGCGTAATCGTACGGAAGAAATTCAAAAAATAATCCGCTTGGAAATAGAAAAGTATCTAGCCGCGTTTAAAGATAGTGAAGAAGGATTCATAACCAATTGGCCAACCGACTACATTCTCAATGGTTGGCTTATCAGCATGAAAAGTGGCGGTGAATTGCGGCCCCACATGCATGAGAAAGGCTGGCTTAGCGGCACCGTATATATAAATGTACCCCCTAAATCAGACCCCGACAGCGGCAACCTTGTTGTGTCCATAGGTGAAGAAGAAGATGCAACGGATACGCGCAAAAATTTGAAAAAATCGATAGACGTGGTTACAGGGAGTTTGGTTTTATTCCCCGCGTCCTTAATGCACTACACGATTCCATTTCAATCAGAAGAAGAGCGTATATGCATAGCCTTTGATGTCATGCCGAAGTAATTTTGGCGACTTGACGGACCTGGAGTCCGCGCCTCCGCCGGATTTCGGATCAAGACATCATATCTCCTGTGCTGAACGTTAAACCACTCGCACCTACAAATGTGGGGAAGGCCTCGCTCAGGTCTTTATTTTAAGACGGTTTCCACGGGCTCAGGCGCGAGGCGCAAAACAACCTTGCCCTCAACTCCGCCGCCTTCGATCAACCTGTGCCCTTGCGCGGCGTCTTCCAAAGGCAGAACCTTCCATAGATTTGGTTTGATTTCGCCGTCCGCCAGCATACGAAACAAAGCACTCAGATCTTCCTTAAACCAGTCTGGGTTTGAATCACGCATCGCAGTTATAAGATACATGCTTGCGGAACGACCTTCCTCGGGGAGAATCTTCCATTGAAACTGCAGCCAAGACCAACGCAAAAACTCCAGCCCGACATCCAACATGTCACCGGCGGCGGTATTCTCTGAAGCGCTGGCGGTTGCCGTATAAAATCCGTAGACAACCAGCGAGCCGCCGGGCGCCAACGTTCGATACGAGCGCTCAAAGTTATCTACGCTAACCGCGTCAAACACGGCATCGACACCACGTTGATCTGTTTCCGTCATAACCCGAGACACAAAATCTTCCGTCTTGTAGTCAATCGGCTCAACACCAAGGCTTGAGACGTAATCTTGTTTGCCGGTGGATGCCGTGCCGTACATTTTCACCCCAGCCGCCTTCCCAAGTTGTGAAAGCGCTGTGCCAACGCCGCCGCTCGCGCCGTGAATGAGCACGGTTTGCCCAGGCCGAACCCGCGCAACCCGATGAAGCATTTGGTAGGCCGTGGTATAGGATAAAATGAGACTCACGGCGTCCGCTGAGTCGACTCCCTCGGGCACGGGTACGAGGTGCTCTACCGGGCGGATAGCGTAGTCGGTGTAAGCGCCCCACACAGATAAGTCGGCAACGCGTTGACCAATTCTGAAACCGCTTACGCCCTCTCCGAGTGCATCGACAACACCGACAAGATCGTATCCCGGCGAATACGGGAGTTCGCCATCTACTCCCGGATAAATGCCTTTCCTCACCATCGTATCGGTGAACGATACGCCGGCCGCGAGCACCCTTATGCGAACTTCGCCGGGTCCGGGAACCGGAAGGGTCGAATGCCGAATGAGATCTAGAACCTCGGGTCCGCCGTACTCCGAAATGACAACTTGCCGGTATTCATTTTCTGGGTTCGCCGGTTCGCTTGCAGCTCCAGCTAATTGAGAGTGCCCGGCTACGGTCATCGCCACAAACATCATCCCGATGAAAGCGGCGACACAACTAAGGCGGCGAACTATTCGTCGTTTTTCGAGATATGCCATGTTTGATCTCCGGTCACGTTGCATTCGCGCAACTCACAAAATGGGCTTGGAAATCTCTATTCTCATTTGCTTGCTTTCTTGCCGACCAGCGTAGCATTCTCCGCTCGAACGTGTCTTCGTTCCATCTGGTCGCTTGCCAGAAACTCGCCATTCTCACACTTACCCTCAGAACTGAGGGCGTAGCCGAGCAAGGTATGCTCGCAGGTCTTTGGCAGGACGGGTCTCGAACCAAATCTGATTCGAGTTAAACTCAAACCGTTCTAGTCAGAAAAGCAAAGCTTGTTCCCATCCAGATCCCTTACGTATGCGGAGAACCGGGGCCCACGCTGACTTGGCACACCTTCGCAGGTGCCGCCCAGTTCTATGGCCAACGCATGCATTCTTTTGACATCTTCATTGGTTCCAACACAAAAACCGACCATGGTGCCATTGCCTATGGTCGCAGGCTTTGTGTCAAAGGGTATCGCTGCCGCGAAGGCAAAGTCTTCGCCCACCCAGTAAGTCATTCTGTCCGAAGGTGACACGCACTGAAGGCCCGACTTAGCGAAGAGCGAACCATAGAAGGTTTTCGAGGCATCCAAGTCGTTTGTTCCGACGACAAAGTAATTCATTTTCATGGTCTGATCTCCTGTTGGCCGACATCTGCTACTTAGCGAAGACCGGCTAAATCGGGGTGGATAGGTCGAATGTCAGATGGCGAGCTTCGTTCAGTTTTGGCGCCATCAGCTTCATATTGATAAATATGCCATTTTGTGTCCTATTTGTTTCATGGTGCGGACGAATGCGTATGACAGACTGAGGCGATTGGAACTGCTTGCTGTTCAGCTGAAGCAGGACGCCCATTGCACAGTCAAAGACTTGGCCTTGCATCACGGCGTCAGCGCGCGAACGATAGCGCGGGATCTGTCCCTGATGCGCGAACAGGGTATGCAGATCGATGCCGATCGCGGGCGCGGCGGCGGCGTGCGTCTTGACCGGAATTGGGGCGTCGGCCGAATGAATCTGGCTTATTCAGAGGCAGTTGACCTTCTCATAAGCATTGCGGTTGCAGAGCAGATGAAATCGCCAATGTTCCTGGCTACCCTCGGGTCCGTCCGGCGCCAACTCGCAGCCTCTTTCTCGCCGGAGAAGCGCAAAAAGGTGAACCGCCTAAAAGCCCGCATATTGATCGGCATCACAGCGTCAACTTACGTTCAGGCGAGTGCGAGCGCCCCGCCGAAACGGGTCGTACAGACACTGCATCAAGCCTTTGTCGATCAAGAGGTATTGGAGATACGATACCGGAGGGAGGACGGCCAAATATCTGAGCGTCAGATCGCACCACATTATCTTTTATTAAAGTACCCTGTTTGGTACGTCGTTGCGTTTGACGGCCTTAAGAAGGGGCCAAGGACCTTTCGTTGTGATCGCATATTGTCTGCGGTGAAGACGGGAACGCATTTCAACCTATTACCCAAGACGGAGTTCCGACCATCTTTGGCGAATGACGATCTCTCGATGTGATGGCACTTCCCCCCAACTGAGATGATAGCCTAGCAGGGAGTCTTTCTAGATCTTTAGCTAGATCGGCTAAATAGCCTCCCATGTCCTGCAGCCGAATGCCCGAGAAACCGCCTTATACGGACCGGACTTGAACAGAACTATTGGCTTGGGCTCACTACCTCTATGGGCATCGCCGCCTTGTAGAACACGGCCTCTACCCTTATATGTGCGGTCTCAGAGCAAGCCGACCTGATTACAGACAGGACCGATCAACAGCCATGCCCTTGCCCGCCCCAACTGCCGACCGCAATTTGTTACATACCCGCACCATCACGTGCGAGGGGTACGAGCGCGAAGACGGCAAGTGGGACATCGACGGCTGGATGACCGATATCAAAACGTACGAGTTTAAGAACAAGGATCGCGGCACAGTTGTTCCCGGCGAGCCCATTCACGGGATGGGTCTTCGCATGACCTTCGATCTTGAACTGAACATTCACGACATGGTCGCGGTCACGGACTTTTCGCCCTACCGCATTTGCCCGAACATCACGCCGAATTTCGCCAAACTCAAGGGACTGAACTTGAGCAAAGGATTCTTGCGCCAGGCCCGCGAAATTGCGGGCGGCACCAATGGATGTGTCCATTTGTTCGACCTTCTCGGGCCGATGGCGACCACCGCCTATCAGACGATTGATGAAATTCGCTACGATGCGTTTATTGAAAAAGAGCGGCGCGGCGAGCCGGTCACACCGTTCTTCGTCAACACATGCCACGCCTGGGCGTCAGACGGCGAGGTGCTGAAGCGCGAATTCCCAAGCCTATATACGGGAGGGAAATAGCCATGCCGTTGCCCCCGCCGGACATAAAACGCAAACACGTCCATACGCGCACCATCACCTGCAAAGGGTTCGAGCGCACCGACGGCGCCTGGGAAGTCGAGGGGTGGATCACCGACGTCAAGACCTATGGTGTCGATTCACCGGAACGCATTCACGTACCGGCCGGCGAGCCCATGCACGGCATGGGCATGCGTCTGACTGTAAACGATGAAATGCAAATCAGCGATGCCGTCGCCGTGCAAGACTACTCGCCATACAGAATTTGCCACACCATTACCCCGAGCTTTCGCAAGCTGATTGGCGTGAGCTTGAAGAAGGGGTTCAGAAAATCGGTGCGCGAACTGCTTGGCGGCACCAAGGGCTGCGTCCACTTGGTCGATATTCTAGGGCCAATGGCCACCACGCTGTTCCAAACCACGACAAAGCGCCGGATAAAGCAGTTAGAGAAAGCAAGAGACCAGGGCGAAAAGATCAGGCCTCCGGTTCTCAATACCTGTCACGCCTGGGCGTCCGACAGCTCCGTCGTCAAAAGAGACTTTCCGGATTTTTACACCGGCGATTAATGTTTTATGCGTCGCCCGGCGCGCTGAGTTTTAAAGACAGCGCGTGCACACGTTCTTTTAATTCATCGGCCAGCACCGCATAGACAAGCCGTTGACGTTCAACCCGCGACTTACCGGCAAAAGCGGCGGATTCAATCGCAACATTGAAGTGCGTTTCACCGCCGCCGTCGGGGTGAGCCCCGGCATGGCCCGCATGACTCCCGGAATCGTCCACCACCTCCAGATGCGTCGGCTGGAACGCGGCGGTTACTTTCTGTCTGATGCGCTCGTTGTATGTCGTCATATCGCCCTCTCAACGTGGAAATTTGTCCTGTGGAAGCACACCTTGCACGAAGAAACAAGATTGAGACGTACAAGTATTTTTATCCATAATTGCGCTATGGAGACGTTATGAACCATCGCCGCAATACGGAACATGACTCAGTTCAGGCGCGGCCGGACACATGCGCGGGCAGCCACAGCGAGCCTTGTGCGTGGGGCGGCTGCGCCGAGGCCGGCGAATATCGCGCGCCCAAAGATCGTGATCTTGCCGAATATCACCTATTTTGCCTGGAGCATGTGCGCGCCTACAACGCCGGTTGGGATTTCCATGCCAATCTGACAATCGACGAGATGGAAGCGGAAATTCGCAGTGCCGCCACATGGGATCGCCCCACCTGGAAAGTCGGCGTCTCAAGTCCGCGATTTTATCGTGGTCAGACGACCATCCGCGACCCATTCGGCTTTGGTGCCGGCACCGAGTTCGACGCGGCGGCCCAACAGAAGGCCTACGAAGCCCGGCCTCGCGGCGGACGCACGACAGCCGAAAACGCCGCGCTCAAAACCCTTGATCTAACCGCGCCGCTCACCCTTGAAGCCCTGCGCGGACGATACAAGACCCTGGTGAAGCGGCATCACCCAGATGCCAATGGTGGATCCCCCGAGGCCGAGCGCCGAATGAAGATCATCAACGAGGCTTACCGCACCCTTCGCCTCGCCATCACCGACGCCGCTTAGGCCCGGGACAGGCTTGGCTTGTATGATTTTTGGCCTGATTGCCCCTCAGCCGGTGGCATGCCATAAGACCGCAACACCGCAAAGCCGGTCCTAGTAGTGGACTTGGGAGTTAAGGATGAGCAAACGTACAGCAAACGCGCAGGGTGAAACGGACTTGGTTCTGCCGGACCGCGAAGTTTCAGCCCGCGAAGTCTTCGGTCTGGATACAGATATGAAAGTGCCTGCCTTCTCGCAGCGCACCGAGCATGTTCCCGATGTGGACGAGGCCTACCGCTTCGATCACGACACAACCATCGCCATCTTGGCGGGCTTTACCCACAATCGCCGCGTTCTCGTTCAAGGCTACCACGGCACGGGCAAATCCACCCATATCGAACAAGTTGCCGCACGCCTGAACTGGCCGTGCTTGCGCATCAATCTGGATAGTCACATCAGCCGGATCGATTTGATCGGCAAGGACGCCATTGTCATCCGCGACGGTGTGCAGGTCACCGAATTCCGCGAAGGCCTTTTGCCCTGGGCGCTGCAAAGCCCCATG
>JAUIGX010000187.1 GCA_030432435.1 Alphaproteobacteria bacterium | reverse complement strand
CAAAAGCCGAGAGACTCCAGAGCGGGAAACTGGAATGTGCTGAAGGGATCGTAGAGCTCCAGCACATCCACATCGCGCACCGGATCAACAATCCCCGCCTGACGGTAACATTCATGCCCCGCACGGTTGTAGGCATCCTGATCGGCGAATTCTGTATCCGACCAGTATCCTTGCCGGTCGCCCATAAAAATCGAATGGGTGATCGAACTGACCCCGGTCATAAAGGCGGGGCGGTTGCACTTGCGCTTGGCCACATCGAGATTGGTGAGCACAACAGCCGCGCCGCCCGACGAGCGCGGACAAATATCGAAGCGTTTAAAAGGATAAGAGACTTCCGGCGAATTCAGTACATCCTCGACCGTGATGTCGCCCTTCAAATGTGCCGTTGGGTTCTTCATCGCGTTTTTACGACCGCGCACCACAACTTTGGCAAACTGCTCTTCTGTCGTGCCGTACTTGTGCATATACCGTTGAGCCGCCATCGCGGTCATGGTCACGGTATTCAGTGCAAAGTCGTGTTCGTAGAACCGGTCCCAGATGAGATTGAGCACATGCTGCGAGTCAGGCGTCTCTGCCACCCGGTCCGCACCGACCACCAGCACGGTGTCGTAAACGCCGGACGCGATGTGAAAGTACCCGGCCTGAATAGCCGAGCCGCCCGTGGCCCCCCCGGTGTGCACCCGCATGAAGGGCTTTCCAGCGCCCCACACATGTTCGATGGCATAGCGATCAACATCGTTGATGCCCATGAAATGGGTCGGCGACATCGAAAACACGACGGCATCGATTTCCTCGGGCACCATCCCCGCATCATCGAGCGCCATCTTTGCGGCATCCTGAGCCAACTCGATATACGTCTTGTCTGCGTGGTGGCTTCTAAATTTAGTTTGACCCGTCCCAACGACGGCAACGGCTTGTTTCGCCATCTTTACACTCCCTCAAACACGACGGCGACGTTGCCCTGCTGGGCAAACCCATGACTGCCGTGCGCGGCGGCTATTTGCGCGCCCTGCACCTGCACCGGTCCGGCCAGCCCATTTACCTGTAAAATGGCCTCGACCGCGTTGGTCATGCCGGTACAGAAATACGGATTCTGCGCGAACGCGCCCCCAGAGGGAGACACAAATTCCGGCACGTCGTCACCAAGCGCGGCCTTGAATGCCAGCTCGTGATATCCTGTCTGGCTATCGAGCTCGAACACATCGAGTTCAGACGCATCCAAAAGCCCGGCCATATTTAGCGCGTCATCAACGGTATTGCGAAAACCCTCCAGACCTGCGAGCCGCTCCTGGTTCAGGCTGTAGCTTTCATTGCGCCAACCGATCCCCGCTATACGCGCCAAGGGCTGGCACTGCGGATGCTCGGCCACCCACTCGCCCGATGCCAGAACCATGGAAACCGCGCCATCCGTGATCGGCGCCTGATGGCCCTTGCGCAGCGGCGCTGCTAGATGCGGCGAGTTTGCAATCTCATAGTCGGGCGGCACCTGCCGCTGCATACCGCGCGGGTTGCGATGAGCGCGTCTATAGCCCTCAATCACGGCGCGGCTCACATCGTCCTCTGTGATACCGTAGGCGTCCGCAACGCTCTGGGCGAACAGTCCGTCGGCGACGGCCATGTTGAGGCCGATAGGACCCACAAAGAATGGGTCACAACGCGACTTCATCACCTCTTCCACCGGCGCGATAGAACTTTTGTTCCAGCTTGAAATCAATCCGAGGTGAAATATCCCAGAGCCCGCGCGCATGGCAGCGAGGCAGAGGCCGGTCAGGCCAGAGTCCGTGACCTTCATCTCGTCTTTAAGGTAGGCCCCGGCGGGCGCGGCCATAAGCATGCTCGAAATACTGCGCCCGTCCAGCTCGTCGCACGCCGCGATGGTCACGTGGTCGAGTTCGTCGCGTGCAACGCCAGCGTCGTCGAGAGCGGCCCGCGCCGTATCGAACACCATTTCCTCAAGGCGCTTGTCCACAATCCGGTCGGCCGGATCATGCGCCGCCATGCCTATTACATAAACGTCCATAAAGCCTCACTGTTTGTCATCAGGTCCCCAACCTTTTGCCCGGCTTTTTATTTTCTTTGCCGCGCCCTGGTTTTTATTTTCTATGTTTGCGCGCGCGGCCCTTCGGACGGACCAAATATTTTGGCGGGATTCATAATGTTTTGCGGATCAAGCGCGCGCTTGATGTCTTGCATCACCTGCACGCTTTCACCGTGTTCCGCCCGTAGATATTTCATCTTGCCCAAACCGATGCCGTGTTCACCAGTACAGGTTCCACCTGCGGCCAGCGCACGCTCGATCATTCGCCCATTCACCGCCTCTATCCGTGCGAGATACTCTGGGTCGTCGGGTTTAATCATGATTGTCATATGGAAATTGCCGTCGCCGACGTGACCAAGCAGCGGCGCGGTCAACTGTTCTTTCTGCACGTCTTCCTTGGTCGCCAGAATCACATCGGCCAGACGAGAGATCGGCACACACACGTCCGTCGCCCAGAATCCCCAGCCCGGACTGTCTTCTTTGTTGGCCCAGGCGGCGTCGTGACGGGCCTGCCACAGCTTGGTGCGCTCCTCGGCATCCGTCGTCCATGAAAAATCACCACCGCCATTTTCCGACGTGATGTCATGAACCATTTCAGCCTGCTCTTTAACGCCGGCCTCAGTGCCGTGGAACTCCATGAACAAGGTGTTCTTTTGCGGATAACCCAGCTTGGCGTAGGTGTTGAGAATGCGCATCTGCTGATCATCCATCAACTCGATGCGCGCGATGGGAATCCCCAATTGAATGGTTAAAATAACCGAATTCACCGCGCCTTCCAGGGTATCGAACGCGCACACCGCCGCGGCAATCTTCTCGGGAATGCCGTACAGGCGCAGCGTAACCTCTGTGATAATGCCAAGCGTGCCTTCCGAGCCGACATAAAGCCGGGTCAAGTCGTAGCCTGCCGCCGATTTGCGTGAACGTCCGCCGGTGCGAATGATGCGTCCATCCGGCGTGACCACCTGCAAGGCCATGACATTTTCGCGCATGGTGCCGTAGCGCACCGCGTTGGTACCGGACGCGCGTGTAGACGCCATACCGCCGAGCGAGGCATCGGCTCCGGGGTCAATCGGAAAGAACAAACCGGTGTCGCGCAGATGGGTGTTCAGCATTTTACGGGTCACACCCGGCTGCACCACCGCATCCAAGTCCTCGGTATGCACGGCGACGATTTTATCCAAACGACTAACGTCGAGAGACAACCCGCCCAGGGGCGCCGCGATATGTCCTTCCAACGATGTTCCGGTGCCAAAGGGAATAATCGGAATGGCGTAACGCGCACATACCTTAACGATCTCGGACACCTCTTCCACCGACTCCGCAAAAGCGACCGCATCGGGCAGCCCCGCGACGTGGTATGAAATATCCTTGCCGTGTTGCTCACGCACCGCATGGGCCGTCGAAAGCCGGTCGCCCAGCATGGACTGTAAAATGGTCAAAGCTTCACCGAGTTTCGGCGGCGGAGCTTGGGCAGCAAGTGCCGTAGCCATATATCGTACCTCCCGTTCTAGGTTGCGGTGCGTTTACTCTGCCGGAACAGTCTCGCGCCGAGGCGCTTTGGCCATGTCCGGCGTTTCCTTGAAATCGACCAGCATCTGCTCTTGCAGCTTTTTGGCATCGCGCACGTTCTTCTGCTTTACGTGGCCGTAACCGCGCATCTTCTGCGGCAACATGGCAACTTGCACGGCGATGTCATAGTTGGACGGAGTTAGGGCGTTCATGAGGTCGCGCAGCACCGTTTTATATTCACCGATAAGCGCCCGCTCCATGCGCCGCTCATCTTGCAAACCGAACAGATCAAACGGGGTGCCGCGCAGAACTTTGAGTTTTGACAGCACGCGGAAGCCCGACATCATCCACGGGCCGAACGTGCGCTTAATACGCTCTCCGGTCACTGCATGGGTGCCGGATATAATCGGCGGCGCCATGTGGAACTTCAGCGAGAACCCGTCTTTAAACGTGCCCTTCAGCTTCTTCATGAACGCCGGGTCGGTATAAAGCCGAGCGACCTCGTACTCGTCCTTGTAGGCCATAAGCTTAAAAAGCCCGTGCACAGCCGCGCGCGACAACCGCGTCTCGCCAGGCACGGCCTTCTGCTCCGCCGCCTGCACCTCAGCGATAAACGCCCGGTAGGCCGACGCATAGGATTTATTCTGATAGCCCGTTAAAAAATCTACCCGGCGCTCAATCTCTTGCTCCAAGGTCAGAACAGGCAACTCGTCGCCGCCCAGCCCCGCATAGTGAGCAACAACATCAGGCGAATGCGCCGCAAGCCGGCCCCAGGCAAAAGCCATTTTATTCATCTCGACGGACACACGGTTCAACTCTATCGCCCGCTCGAGGGCCGCGCGGCTGACCGGCACCATCCCCTTTTGGAATGCAAAGCCGAGCATGAACAGGTTTTGGGCAATCGCATCTCCCATCAATGCAAGCGCATATTCAAAACCGTCAATCGCATCCACGGACCCCGTTCCCAACGCCCGGTCGATGCGCTGTGTCAGGCCGCCGGTATCGAAATCAACATCCGGGTCGAGAACAAAATTCGCCGTCGGCGCCATGTGGTTATTAATCACCGCCCGCGTATGATCGCGCCGCAAAGCATTCATCGCTTCCTTGCCCACGGCGGTCACGATATCGCAGCCGATCAAACCATCAGCCGAGGCCAGCGGCACGCGCGCCGCGTATAGTTCAGCAGGCTTGGCGGTCAGGCGAATATGGCTCAGAACCGAGCCGTTCTTTTGGGCAAGACCGATTGAATCAAGAATAGAAGCACCCTTGCCTTCAAGATGCGCCGCCATACCAAGGACGGCCCCTACGGTCACAACGCCGGTACCGCCGATGCCTGTGACGAGCAGGTTATAAGTTCTATTCGGCAGAGTCGTGTCCGGTTCGGGAAGTTTCGAGTACAGGTCCTGCGGGAATGCGCTGGCTTCCTGCTTCTTGATCTCGGCGTTCTCTACCGTGACGAAGCTCGGACAGAACCCTTCCTGGCAACTGTAGTCTTTGTTGCAGCTTGATTGATTGATAACGCGCTTGCGTCCGAACTCGGTTTCCTGCGGCTCAATCGAAATGCAGTTCGATTTTTTGCTGCAATCACCGCAACCTTCGCACACCAGATCATTGATGAACATGCGGCGCGGCGGATCTGGAAATTCCTTTTTCTTACGGCGGCGACGCTTTTCAGCAGCGCAGGTCTGATCATACACCAACGCCGTAACGCCTTTGGTGTCACGTAGACGCGCCTCCACTTCCAGAAGGTCTTTGCGATGATTGACCGTAACCCCGGGTGCGAAATTTACATCGGCACCGTATTTTTCAGGCTCGTCTGTCACAACAGCGATGGCCTTCAGACCTTCGGCATGAAGCTGCCGCGTGATTTGCGCGACGGACGGATGACCCTCAACTTCCTGTCCCCCGGTCATAGCCGTGGCATCGTTGTAGAGAATCTTATAGGTGATATTCACTTTGGCGACGACCGCCGCACGGATCGCCATAGAGCCGGAATGAAAATACGTTCCATCACCTAAATTCTGGAAGACATGCTTATCTTCCGAGAATGGCGACTGACCCACCCAGAACATTCCTTCGCCGCCCATATGGCAAGACGGCTCGGTCGCAAAATCAGGCACCCACATTGCCATCCAGTGACACCCAATGCCG
Source organism: Alphaproteobacteria bacterium (assembly GCA_030432435.1). Classification (GTDB taxonomy): domain Bacteria; phylum Pseudomonadota; class Alphaproteobacteria; order Rhodospirillales; family Rhodospirillaceae; genus UBA11612. The sequence continues at coordinate 1,208 of JAUIGX010000187.1, read as the reverse complement.
GCCATGGCACGGCTGCCTTCAGGGCGCTTGAGAGATGTGCTGTGCGGGCATCCGGAACAGAAATAGGCAGACCGGGTCACCGGCGGCGGCGCATTGCTGATCGACGTTTTGCTTTGTTCGACCTTGCCAAGCGCTTCACGTACCTGAGCGTCATTTGTAAGGCCAAGCAGTCGCTGTGAAATTGCCGCAGCGATTTCGTGCGAATGCAGACCCATTTTGGCGGTTAACAATTCTTGGCCGCTCTCATCTTTTTTACCGACGATGCGCGGGCGCTTTCCGGCCGGAAGATCGTACAAGAGCGAACGCAGCTGGTTTTCCATGACCGGCTGCTTTTCTTCCACGACCAGAATTTCATCAAGCCCTTCACAAAAGGCTTTCGCACCGACCGGCTCCATCGGCCACGGCATCGCCACCTTGTAGATTGCGATTCCCAGTTGCTTCGCGCGCGCTTCATCAATGCCCAGAGTATTCAGAGCTTCGTGCGTATCGAGATAGCTCTTGCCTGTGGTCACGATGCCGAGCCGGGCCGTTGGCCGATCAAATTCCGTGCGGTCCATCTTGTTGGCGCGCACGAAAGCCTGCGCGGCTTTCAGCTTAAAATCGAGAAGGCGGGCTTCTTGATCATATTGATTGTCGGGCCAGCGAATGGAAAGGCCGCCCGGCGGCATTTCAAAATCGGTGGGCGTTTTAATTTGCACGCGCTCGGGATCGACACAAATTGTTTGGGTGCGGTCCATATTGTTGGGCTCTACTTTGAAGCCGATCCAGCATCCGCTGTAACGCGACAGTGCCCAGCCAAAAAGCGCGTAGTCATGCACATCCTGCACGTCGGCCGGCGAAAGTACCGGCATGTTGTGCGTCATAAACGTGTATTCAGATTGGTTGCAGACGGTTGCGGACTTGGCGGCGTGATCGTCCCCTACAACGGCGAGAACACCGCCGAACTTTGCTGTTCCGGCATAGTTCGCGTGTTTGAACGGGTCGCCGCTGCGATCAAGGCCCGGGTTCTTCCCGTACCAAATGCCGAATACGCCTTCATATTTCGGCTTGCCGAATATACCGACCTGTTGCGAACCCCACACGGCGGTCGCGGCAAGGTCTTCGTTCAGACCCGGCTCGAAGGTGACCCCATCCGCATCCAAATGCTTTTGGGCAATCAACAATTCGCGGTCATAGGCGCTGAGCGGCGAGCCGCGGTAGCCGGTCAC
>JAUIGX010000186.1 GCA_030432435.1 Alphaproteobacteria bacterium | reverse complement strand
CGGGGTCTTGAGGGTTTCCAGGTGGGCCGTACGGGGTTTGTCGGCGCGTCCGGCGCCATAGAAAGGGTATCCTAGGCAGAGCAAGCCGCATACCTTGGATAGGGCGTTATCGGCCACCATTGTGGCTATACGTCCGCCCATGGACTTGCCGCCGATCACCAGTTTCTCTGTGTCGATTCGTGTGATGATGGTTTGCCAGGCCTCGAGCAGGACTACTTGACGGTCCGGTGGGCGCCGCCCTCCGGTTTCTCGCCGCCTTGCCATATAGGGAAACTCAAACCGCGCAACCCGATAGCCCTGTTCGGCCAACCCCTCCGCGAAAAAAGTCATGAAGGGGGTGTCCATAGGTGCGCCTGCACCGTGGGCGAGCGCAACTGTTAAGGGCGCGATTTTAGGGCCGTTCCAGAGCAGGGAAGGAGACAAGGCCATCTTTGCCGCGTAGGCGCGCGGCTATAGCTGCTTGAAGAAATCGTTTCCCTTGTCGTCAACGACGATGAAAGCCGGGAAGTCTTCGACCTCAATGCGCCAAACCGCTTCCATGCCGAGTTCTTCGTATTCCAGCACTTCTACTTTCTTGATGGAGTTCTGCGCCAGCATGGCGGCGGCGCCGCCGATGGAGCCTAGGTAAAAACCGCCGTGGGTCTTGCATGCGTCGGTTACCGCTTTTGAGCGGTTCCCTTTAGCGAGCATGATCATCGACCCGCCATTGGCCTGGAATTCTTCGACATAGGAATCCATTCGTCCCGCCGTGGTAGGACCAAAGGAGCCCGATGCATAGCCTTCAGGCGTTTTAGCGGGGCCCGCGTAATACACAGGGTGCTGTTTGATGTAATCGGGCAAACCCTGGCCGCTATCGATGCGTTCCTTCAATTTGGCGTGGGCAATGTCGCGGGCGACCACCATAGGACCGGTGAGGGAAACTCTTGTCTTGATCGGATACTGGCTAAGGGTCTTGCGGATTTCATCCATGGGTCTAGTGAGATCAATTTTGACCACATCGCTGGAGAGTTTGCCTTCCCGAATTTCGGGCAAATACTGCGCGGGGTTGGTTTCGAGTTGTTCAAGAAACACACCGTCGCGGTTAATTTTGCCGAGAACTTGGCGATCTGCGGAGCATGATACACCGACACCTACCGGGCAGGATGCGCCGTGGCGCGGCAGACGAATCACACGTACGTCGTGGCAGTAATATTTGCCGCCGAATTGCGCGCCGATGCCGATGCAACGGGTCATCTTCAGCACTTCTTGTTCCATCTCAAGATCGCGGAAAGCTTGGCCGTGGGCGCCGCCCTTGGTCGGCAAGTTGTCCAGATAGCGGGCCGAAGCCAGCTTGACGGTTTTCATGGTTAGTTCCGCGGAGGTCCCGCCGATAACGATCGCGAGGTGATACGGGGGGCAAGCCGATGTACCGAGCGCGCTGACTTCTTCCTCAAGAAATTTTTTCAATCCCGCTGGATTTAAGACGGCTTTGGTTTTCTGAAACAGGAAACTCTTATTGGCTGAGCCGCCGCCCTTGGCCATGAACATGAACTTGTAGGTATCGCCGGGTACAGCGAAGAGGTCGATTTGAGCGGGCAGGTTATTGCCGGTGTTTTTTTCCTCGAATAACGATGTGGCTGAAAGCTGCGAGTAGCGCAGATTGAGGTTGGTGTAGGCGTCAACTACCCCTTGGCTTATGGCGAGGGCATCGTCGCCATCTACCCAAATCTGTTGTCCCTTTTTCCCCATGACAATAGCTGTGCCCGTGTCTTGGCACATGGGCAGCACGCCGCCGGCAGCAATATTGGCGTTCTTCATCAGTTCGAGCGCGACGAATCGATCATTGGGCGAGGCCTCGGTGTCGTCGAGAATCGACCGCAACTGTTTCAGGTGTCCCGGCCGAAGCAGATGTGAGACATCGCGGAAAGCTTCTGCTGTTAATTTGGTGATGGCGCCGGGTGTCACTGTAACAATGTCGTTGCCTCTAAACGTTTCTATCGCAACGCCGTCGCTTGAGATTTTGCGGTAGGGCGTTGCATCGTGGGCGAGGGGAAACATATCGGCAAAGGCGGCGTCCAGCATGTGCGGCTTCCGTGCTTAAGGTTTGTGAGTGCGGCGGGAGAATAGTCCAAATAGGCCGTGTGCGGCGAGGGTATTTGGCGACCGGCGTGTAGTGGAGGCTGGTTTGCCGCTACTTTTTGCGAAAGGCGTCCAACGTGACGACATTGTCCGCCTCGTCATCGCCATCCTCGGTGTTCTCGGCTTCCGGTGCCTGGCCTCGCGAGGTGGAGGCAACGGTCTTGCGGCTGTTCTTAAAGTGCTGGGAAACCTTGGAAGAATCGACATGAACGGGGCCGTCCAAAGCTGGGTCGGCGGCGTCATCGTCAAAATCTTCATCGTCCTCATCAACTTCCTCGAACTCCACGTGAAACTGCAGACCAAATTTGGCGTGAGGATCGGCGAACGCGGTAACCGCTTCAAAGGGAATGGAGAGGTGTTGATTGACGCCTGAGAAGCTCAGCGCAATTTCAAAGTGCTCATCATCCACCACAAGATCCCAATATTGGTGTTGCACCACTATTGTCATTTCATTGGGATGGAGGGCCTTCAAGGTATCGGCCATTTGAACGCCGGGGTGCGTGGTATCGAAGGTGATATAAAAGTGATGTGCGCCGGGCAGTCCCTGCGCTTCGGTGATTTTCAACGCTTGATGCAAAACGCCTCTGAGGGCGTTTTCGACCATGCGTTCATAGCTGAAAGATGTGATTTCCATTTCTATATATAACCAGAGCATGCCCGTGTTGGCGATATCCAGTATTTTTTTGCTTCGCGTGTTTTGTCACGCGTAGCAGTGGATACAGCGGTTTTCATCAAACTAATGCGTGTTAGGTCTTTGGTGAATATTGATAGCAGAGAGTGTTTAACAGATTCGCGCCGGTAGAGAAAAGTGGGGGGCTTCTGTTGCCCGGTGCCCCCCGAACCGCGCTTACTGACTATGCAGCAGCGGCGTACGCAACGTTGTCGTTGGCACTTTTAAAATTAGCCCGATAACGGTGGTACCATGCCGGGAACAACTACTGTCTTTACCGTGCGTGTCGAGCCTGTTTCGCCCCCGCAGGGCCCGGTGGAACGTAAGTCCCGACCGGGCTGAATTGGTGGAGGCGCCGGGCACTGCCCCCGGGTCCACTACACTTATTTCACAGCAGGTTTAGCGCCATAGCCGCTTGCGCGGCATCTCCAATATAAGGCTTGCAGGTTAACTTTGCCACTCCCTCTGGATACGGGCGGATTTGCTGTGATTCTTCTGGGTCTATGGCTGGGTGCGGAATGGCGGTATAAGAAAAATCATGCAGCAGTATTTAGACCTTCTCGACCATGTTTTGAGTAATGGGACCAAGAAATCCGACCGTACAGGAACCGGTACGGTCAGCGTTTTTGGGCACCAGATGCGGTTTGACCTGGAAGCGGGGTTCCCGCTCCTGAGCACAAAAAAACTGCACGTTAAATCTATCGTGCATGAGCTTTTGTGGTTTCTGACCGGTGATACGAATATCCGCTACCTGAACGATAACGGCGTTTCCATTTGGAACGAATGGGCAGACGAAGATGGCGATCTTGGGCCGGTGTACGGCTACCAATGGCGGTCGTGGCCGACGCTAGAGGGCGGTAAGGTGGATCAGATCGCAAATGTTGTGAGTTCCATCCTGACGAATCCGGATAGTCGTCGCCATATTGTCACGGCCTGGAATCCCGCCGATGTGGATAATATGGCCTTACCGCCATGCCACTGCCTGTTCCAATTCTATGTCGCTGACGGTCGTTTATCGTGTCAACTTTATCAGCGTAGCGCTGATATTTTTCTTGGCGTGCCCTTTAACATCGCGTCCTACGCGTTGCTGACTCTCATGGTCGCGCAAGTGACTGGGCTGAAACCAGGTGAATTCGTGCATACTTTGGGTGATGCGCATCTATACTCGAACCATCTTGAGCAGGCGCGTATTCAACTAAGCCGGACGCCGAAACCGTTGCCGACTATGACGCTTAATCCTAGTGTCGCCGACATATTCAAATTTACCTATGACGACTTCACTCTGTCGGGCTACGAACCGCATCCTCACATCGCGGCAAAAGTTGCAGTCTAGGCCGGCTTGGGCCAGTTCAGATAGAATAATGGCGCTGCCGCAGTCTTGCGAGCAGCGCCATTAAAGCGTTAGGCGTGAGAAAGATTACTCTTCCTTGCCTTTGTTCTGATAGGCGTCCAGCGCGGCTTCCCATTTTTGAAGCGTTTCATTGTATTCGTTGATCGCGCACTCGTTGAATTCGGCAAAACTGTTGGAATATTCCTCAAGTCCGTTTGAGGCCTCTTCCATCTGCTGGCCGGTGGCCGTGGCGCCATCGTCGGGAATGGTCGGCGGATTGGGGGCGGGGCCGCAGACGGTTTCAGCCGCCCATGCGCCGGTTGTTGTCATCATGAGAGCCGCCACAGTAAGGGCCGCTATCCGTGTACACGCCGTTGTAGTCTTCGTCATGGTCTTTCCTCCTTGCGAATCTGACCGTGTTTGTTAAATGCCCGTTGATAGATCGGGCGACAGATGCGCTATCGCCAGCGCCCGCGCGAGGAGGTATGTCCAGGCGGCGGTGAGAGTAGTGTAACATGGGCTTTTCGTCGAAGTCAGGGCATTTTCCTGAGTTTTATAAGGCAAAAGCGGAGTAGCGATAAAACTATGAACGAGGATTTTCAACATCCAAAAGTTATCCGCAAGTCCAGCCAGTCTATTCCTGTGTCCATGATCGTCGCGCGCGCCGAGAACGGTGTGATCGGACAGGACGGGAAATTACCCTGGCACATCTCTGCGGATTTACAGCACTTTAAGAAATTGACTGTGGGCAAACCGATTGTCATGGGCCGGAAAACCTATGAATCCATTGGACGACCATTGCCGCGACGAACCAATATTGTGGTCACCAGAAACCCCGAATGGACGGCGGAGGGGGTGCTAACAGCTGAAAATCTGATGTCCGCATTGGCCGTGGCTTATGAAGATGCTCACCGAACGGGGGCCGATGAGGTCATGATCATAGGCGGGGCACAAATTTACGCCCAAGCACTTGCGCATGCCGAACGTATCTATCTGACCGAGGTCCACGGCACGTTTGCAGGTGATGCGGTTCTAGAATTGGACCTAACGGGATGGCGACAGGTTTCGCGTAATCGTCACAAAAGTGACGCTTCCGGCGGGCCGGACTATAGCTTTGTAGAGTTGCACGCACCCGCTTGATGCCGATTACGGCGTGAGCGTACAGACCGCTGTCATATCAGTGATTACACCAGCATTCTGGTTGTTCACCAGATGCTGGAGATGGCCGGTAAAACTGCTCTCCACCTTTACGACATAGTGATACATCGTGCCGCTTGGTGAGACGGGCGGCGGGGCTACGCCAGTCTCAATTTGGGCGATTGTGCGAATGGCTTGGCCGTTGGCTTGGATAATGCCTGTGCTGTAGTCGGCGATCTTATTGCCTGTTCTAGCGTCATATATGCCGAGGACGACATTTGCGGCTGATGGTCCGGTGTTATGAACAATAAGCGTACTTGGATAGCCGTTTTGAAGTAGCGACGAATGAACGCCTATGACTGTTGTAGAGTCTGATGTTGTGGTCGTATCGCAAGTGCTGAGATTTGTGAGCGTCCCGTCCTCTGGCCGCCATAATACGTGTTGAAAATATCCGGCGAAGGTGGGGCGAACCGATATCGAGTAGAAGGCAGGTAATGTAAAAGCTTGGTCAGCGTTGCTTTCTATCTCTTGAATAGAAAATTGCAGCCCAGCACCGGCAGGTATGGATGAACTCGTCCATGTGCCGAGAATATCGCCGCTCATGTAATCGGCTAATGTAACTTCGACGGTGCCGGCAGAAGCGCCTGAATTGTAGAATCTGAGAAAAGAGCGCGAAGTCGATTGGGCTGATGAAAAGACCGAGGCGACGCGAAGGCCTTCGACGCTGACTGATCCGGAAGCATTCGGGTTGTAACTCATCCAGTCCGAGACCAAGGATTGGTTGAACGAAGAGTACCAGGGGCCCCCGGCCTCATCGTCCTCGCCGTAGGATAAAATTCCGATGAGGCGGTATTGCCTTGTGGAGGGGTCGAACGCAAAAAACGGCCCTCCTGAATTGCCCCCACTGGCATCGACAGCAAATTCGCGCACGGAAAAGTTTTCGTAGCTGGAGGATGAGGATGTTTCCGGTCCGTTATCGGAATATTGCGCCTGAACACTCTGGCCATTCACAACCGCCGGGTATCCCGCGCTGGTGATGTTGGTGGTGGTGTCGCTGAATACGACCGGCATGAACGTTGATGTAAATGTGAAGGGTGTGTCGAATTGCACAGCAGCGAAGTCGTGCTGATACTGAGTGACCGCGTAACTATTTTCACCAGAGATCTGTGTCCAGGTTTGGGTGGTTTTGACGAACGCTAGATCGGAATTCGCATACGGCCTGATGGGGCCGCCGACTCCAGGCGCGGCTTGGGACTGAGCCGGAAAGAACGCTGCCGAGGATACGTAACCGCCTTCCGTGTTGCTGTGGATGCAGTGCCCAGCCGTTAAGACAACATAGGCGCTGACCAGAGCGCCGCTACACCGGAAACTGTTTCCGCTCGGATAGGTGACAAGCAGATAGCCAACCGTATTCCACGGATAGATCAGCGTATTTGGAACGACGGAACGGTCTTCGACCCCCACGGTGAGAGGGTGCTCAAACGAAAGCGGCGGCGCTATTGGCGCCGCCGCTTTGTGGTCTGAATCTTTCGCCGGCAAAGGGGCTGCCTGTTTGAACGATTTGCTCGCCGGGATGGGCGGCACCTCGATTTCACCGGCTTTTTTTTCCACTAAGTCGGTGCCTGGTGCCGGCTTAATGGCGCGTTTGAGAGGCATGGGT